>CANQDP010000005.1 GCA_947593585.1 uncultured Clostridia bacterium | reverse complement strand
AAAAATCCAAACACATATATGTGGTTTTATAGAGGAAACACAATCAGCAAAGAATATTCAGCAGATTTCATTCACTATTTCAGCACGCAGTCATCCACCAATGCAAATAGTAATGTGAACTATTTTGAAATTAGAGATAAAATTAGAGATATAAAAAAGCAAAATCCAGCCGCAAAATTTCATTTATATTGCGATGATTTGCGCGTTCGATTTATCTTAGAGTTTGTGGCTGCAGGCATAAATTTTGAAGATTTGCAAGTTACATTCTTATCAGACGGCACAGGTTCTTATTCGTTATATAAGGGATTAACTGATGAATCATATCTTGCCCAAAAAGATTCATGGGATAAGATTGTTAAAGATTATGTTGACAATTGCTCAGACATTTATTATTCAAAATATTCAAATCCTCAGGCTTATGAACTTCAGGAATTTGCGTTCTATCTATCCACTTTCTCAAATGTTAATTATTGGATTCAACATCCAGACTATTTGGTTAACACAAATGAAAAAGTTTCTCAAGCAAGATATAGCATGAACATTGTTAAGAAAGACCCTAAGGCGATGTATCAAACACTCGATGAGCAAACGAAAGACGATTATCAAAAAGTTGTTTTAGCAAATGCATTAGTGGATAGCACCACTTTGCACACCTTAGAAGATGCAGTTGAGTATTTCGACACAAAACTTGGCGGAAGAGATAAAGAAGTTGTGTTGATTTTGGGCACGAACCAAGATACCCTAGAGCACAATCAAAAATTCATTGAACAAACTATAGAATTCTACACTCCAACTTTAAAAGGAGGAGAGCCAACAAAAGCGCTTTATAAAAATGTCGAATATGATGTAACGGAAAATCACATCATGGTTGGCGACAAGCAATTAGAAGTTGGTGAGTTGGGTGTTTATTTGTTCTTTAAAGGACATCCGGCTTATCCTGCACAACAAGATTTGCAAGACTTTTTCACTGAAAAGAACATTGAAGTTTTGCCTCACAGGACGCCTGTTGAAACGCTTTTCTGGATGTATGATGTTAAAGTTGGCGGATATTATTCCACAAGTTTCTTATCATGTGATAAGGGTCAAGCAGAGTTCTTCTATGCTTTTGAAACAATGCCTGAAGCTTTGCAAGAAATGCAAACATTAAATTTCTTCGATGGCACAGTAACATTCAATGAAGATTAAAAATAAGCCCGTACGGGCTTTTTTTATGTCTATTTTATTGATGGGGTGATGCGGAAAATCGTGCCCCGCTTGTCGTGATAAGTAATGTCTAAACGAATGTTCACATTGGGAACAATGTTTCTGCTTTGCAAATAGTTTGCAATGGTGGAAATTGCCAAATTTATTGTGTTGCTATGCTCACTAATGTGCGAAAGCACAACCATTCGCGTGCCCGCGTGCACTAGTCTTTCAATCGCCTTTGCGCACGCAATGTTAGATAAATGCCCATGCCCACTGCTTATGCGTTTCTTTAAAAACGGCGGGTAGTTTGGGTAACTCATCAGCATTTCCAAATCGTAGTTTGCTTCCAAAAACACAATCGCACTAGATTTGATTGCTTCAAACACTTCATCTGTGAAGCATCCAATGTCTGTAACAATCGAGGCAACCGCGTCCCCTTCACTTATTCTATACCCAACGCAATACTTGCTGTCGTGCGGCACAGGGAAGGGCTGAATGTGCAAATCTTCAATGAAGAAATCGCTATCAAAAAAATTAAATAAATTTCTATCCACATGAATTTGATTAAACAAAATTTCACTTATGTAGGTGTGTGCATAAATAGGAATGTTGAATGCTCGCGCAAGTTTTTCCACTCCCTTGATGTGGTCGCTATGTTCGTGCGTAATCAAAATGGCGTTTATGCTATCTGGCGCAACGCCCAACTCGTTAAGCGCAGTCAAAACATACGCGAGAGGTTTGCCGTTGTCTATCAGCACTCTCGCTTTTTCGCTTTCAATAAAGGTGCAGTTTCCATCGCTGCCGCTTGCCAAGTTGCAAATTCGCATAGCGATATAATAGCAAATTTTATAATTTTTTGCAACAACTTTTATTTCAAAAAATTTTGTGTCATCAAGAAATTTATAGAACAAAGCAATTTTAAAATTTATAAAAATTTTTTAAAATGATTGAAAATCGACTAAATTTTTTAAAATTTTCTTGAAATTTAATCAATTTTTTCAACTTTTAAAAATTTTTTTAATAAAAAAGATTGCTCAATTTGTTTGAGAATTTTTTAGATTGTGCTAAAATAAAATTATGAAAAACGCAATGAAAACTGAAATGAAAAAAGAAAAAGCATATCTCGTTTGCCCATATGTGGATATGGACGGAGCGGAATATCGCAGCAAGGAATTGGAGTTGTTGGCAGAGAGTGCGCTTTTAGAAATTGTTAAGTGCAATGTTTTTTTGGTGAAGGAAACAAACGCCCGCACATATTTTGGCATTGGCAAGGCGGAGCAAATCCGTGATGAAGTGGCAGATTTGGGCGCAGATGTTGTCATCTTCGATTGCCCGCTAACAGGCAGCCAACTCAGAAACTTAAATGAAATTGTTGGTGTGAAAACTATCGACCGCACCATGCTTATTCTAGACATTTTTGCGGGCAGGGCAAAGTCGGGCGAGGGCAAACTGCAAGTGCAACTCGCACAGTTGAAATATACTTTGCCACGATTAAATATGATGAATGCTAACAACAATCGCAGTTCCACCGGCGTGGGCATGCGTGGAGCGAGCGAAACTAAGTTGGAGTTGGATAAACGCAAAATTCAAGAGGACATTGCCAAACTCGAAAAGGAAATTAAAGAGATAAACAAGCACCGCCAAACCACCCGCAAGCAGAGGCTATCTCGCACAAAAAGTGTGGCTCTGGTGGGCTACACAAACGCAGGTAAGTCCACACTGATGAATGCAATAGCCAAAGCGGAAACTTATGCGGACGATAGGCTGTTTGCCACTCTTGACGTGCTCTCCAAAAAGGTGTGGGACGATGGCGTGGAATATGTGCTTATCGACACGGTCGGCTTCGTGCGAAATTTGCCTCACGAGTTGATGTATGCTTTCTCAGCCACGCTAGAAGAAACGCTTGACGCCAATGTGCTTCTTATGGTGGTTGATGCTAGCGACCCGCATAAATACGAGCAAATTGCAGTGGTGGAAAACGAGTTTAAGCGTATGTCTATCGACCCAAACAAAGTTATTTTGGTATATAACAAAATTGATAAGGTGAGTGCAGATGAAATCAAAAATTTTAGGTCTTATCCTTATTATACTTGCTATATAGGGGCAAAAACGCAGAAAAACATCGTGCAATTAAAACAAATGATAAGAGAAAAACTTGCCTCGTTTTCATAAAATCAATATTGACAAATTTATAATTCTGTGAGATAATAAGGGCTGATAGGAGAAAAAATGAGAAATCTAATTAAAGAAGTGATAAGGCGTAAGGATATCAAAACATATATGGTAAATTTCAAGGAAAAACATGCCGAGCGAGATTATTTGCCAAGTTCGGGCTATGATTTAGTGTTTGAAACTTATAAAGTTTATTCGCCAAAAGTGGTAAAAACGCTCTATATATTGCAAAGATATGTGAAAAAATACCGCATGAAAGATGATTATGAGTTGCTTTTTGCGTTGAGAGAAAATCCTGTTGCTAATCGCAAGTATATCAAAATTGCGTTGCAGTATAGGCGCTCATTTGGTGAGGACATTGTGGAGGCACTAAACAATTCTGTTTATGACACAGCTAGGAAAATTCAATTAATTCACCTTAGTTCGCTTGAAAGGAGCAATCTAATTGAGCATGATGCCTTCTTCTCTCAGCTTAAAGAAGGTTAAGCGAATTTGCAGTGTTACGGCAGTTTGACCGTAACACTTTTTTTATTTCTGCGTAGTATGTATTGTACAAAGGAAATTTTAAGGTACCAAAGAAAAAAACTTTGTAAGTTACATAAAACACTCAGGAGGAAAAATGTTTAACAAATTCTTTAATAATGGTGGAGATTGCGGCTGTGGCTCAAATTGTGGCTGTCAATCAAGCGGCTGCGACATCTGCACACTTGTTATCTTAATCTTATTGTTATGCAATTGTGGTTGCAAAGACCCTTGCTTCTTAATCATAATCTTATTATTACTCTGTGGCTGCAATGGTGGCAATCAAGGCAACACCGGTTGCGGTTGCTAATTAACCGGGTTTAAGAGGTTAAATCAAAAGGGAGGCTATGACGCCTCTCTTTTTTAAGGAGGGGCGCACAAAAGTTTTCAACTTTTAAAAAGGCACATCGTGCCTTTTTTGTTGCCCGCTCGCGCGGGCAACCGTGCGCCCCCAAATCTGCGCAAATTATCCGCCAGGCATTTATTTTTCAAAAATTTTCCAAATTTTCCTATTTTTACTTGACTTAGGGGGGGGGGGTGCGAGTAAAATAATTAGTGAATATGCCTAAATTTCAATTTTAGGGGCACACTAAAGAGGGGGATAAATGAAAGAGAAAAAACCAGTGGACACACAATCTCAAAAAATAAACGAGTCTGTTAAAAAGGAACAAAGCAAGCGTAGGCGCAGAAATGCAGCCGTAATCACCACCACTGCCGTGCTGGCAGGTTTAATGGTGGCAGTTCCTGTGGGCGTGGCAATTTATCAAAACAATCATGGCAGCTACCAAATTGTGGTCGATTCACCGCTTGAAAATTTTTCTTCATACAAATTAACTGTTGGCAAAGGCGCTCAGATTAAAAATATTAAATCTCAAATTAAATCAATTGAAGGCTATGACCTATTGGGTATATATAAAGATGCTGCCTGCACACAGCAATATAAGGATTCCGACACTGTTGAAAAGGGAGCAACTATATACTTAAAGCTAAAAATCAAGCAGTTTAGCATTTCAATCCCAACGAGTGAATATTTCACAATTTCAAGTGAGCAAGATGAGCAGGCTGTGGAGTGGAACTCAGCCTTCTCATTTAAAGTGCAATACGATCACTTAGTGGAAGAATTGGCAGAGACATTCCAAGTTAAAGCCAATGGCGAGGTGTTGGAGGCAGATGCTTTTGGGGTTTACACAGTCCCTCATGTCCGTCAAAACATCACCATTTCAATCACAGGCGTTCCAAATTTCTATTCTGTTACAATTCAGCCGGGCGTAACCGTTATGCACTCTGGTGAGCCATTAGAAACAGGCTCGAAAGTGCGTGAGGGCGATGTGCTCACAATCACCTATGTTGAAAAAGAAGGATATAACCAATCTCTATCGCTAACCGGGCTTGAATTGCTTAGTGCAGATGAGCACACCTACACAGTAACAGGCAATGTGTCAATCAGCCTAGAAGAAACTCCAAAAGAATTTGAAATTAAAGAGATTGATGAGCAAGTGTTGGTTAAGCGTGGAGAAACCGAACTCAATCAAGGGGATAAGGTTTATTATGACGAAATTCTAACAATCCAACCAAGAGAGCAAAAAGAAGGCTACACACAAACAATCACCGTAACGGGCGCAAACGAGCAAGCAGATACTAGCTATAAAGTTACGGGCGACCTAACAATTTCATATAACGAAGAAGTTGCACAGCCTCTTGTGTACACATTCGTAACCGACCATTATGAAGTGAAGGCAGCAAACAAAAATATCTCAGGCAAAATAGTCATCCCCGCCACATATAATGACGGCGAGAACGGCGAGCATAATGTTGTTATCCCAGATTCTTCAAATTATTCTTCAGGTGGAGCGTTTTATAATTGCAAGAATATTACAGAATTAGTTATAAGTGATGGAATAACCAGCATTGGTAATTATGCTTTTTATGGTTGTGATAGTCTTATTCGCGTAACAATAGGTGAAAATGTCTCTAAAATTGGTTCTAGTGCTTTTGATGATTGTTATAGACTGACAGAAGTTGTAAATAAATCTTCATCTATACAAATTCAGCTTGGTCCATACACCTCAAATGGATATATAGGACAATATGCACATAGAATAATAACAGACGAATCTCAAAAAGGCACTTTCGAAGACATAAATGGCGTAACCTATTATAAATATGATACTGACACAGTTGCAGTAGGTCCCTCTGGGGATAGAAACTCAATTGACATAGTTTCATTTGAGCAAGACACAACAGCAATAAAAACATATGCTTTTTATGGTTGTGATAATATTATACGCGTAACAATAGGTGAAAATGTCTCTAAAATAGGAGGTGATGCTTTTAATCAATGTCTTAAACTAACAGAAGTTATAAATAAGTCTTCATCTCTTAATATTTCGTTAGACGGATCATCCTCCTCAAATGGATATATAGGATATTTTGCACACAGAGTAATAACAGAAGAATCTCAAAAAGGCACTTTCGAAGACATAAATGGCGTAACCTATTATAAATATAATAATGAAAAAGTGGCAGTAGATTCGGCAGGGGATAAAAATCAATTTACTGAACTTACGCTAGAGCAAGATACAACAGCAATAAAAAACCATGCTTTTAATGATTGTGATAATATTATACGCCTAACAATAGGTGAAAATGTTTCTAAAATAGGTAATTATGCTTTTAGTGGTTGTTATAAACTAACTGAAGTTATAAATAAGTCTTCATCTATACAAATTAAATTTAGTTCATCCACCTCAAATGGAAATATGATAGGATATTATGCACATAGAATAATTACTGACGAATCTCAAAAAGGAGAATTTGAAGACATAAATGGCGTAACCTATTATAAATATAATAATGAAAAAGTGGCAGTAGGCCCTGTTGGAGATAGAGATAGAAATTTCACAATTACGCTTGAGCAGGACACAACTGTAATAAAACAATATTCATTTTGTTATTGTAGAGGACTAACGGGTGAATTAATTATCCCAAATGGTGTCAAATCCATAGGATATTATTCATTCATGGCTACAACTATAAATGGTGAGTTAATTATCCCTCAGAGCGTAACCGTGGTTGGAGAGAGAGCTTTTAGCACAACAAAAATAACTAGTTTAATCGTTGGCGCTGAAACCATTGGAGATTCGGCTTTTTATCAGTGCTCAGAACTTAAAAGTGTGGTTTTGCAAGACGCTGTGAAAAACCTAGAGCGTGCTGCTTTTGGTTACTGTCTAAAATTGACATCAATAGATCTAAATCAAGTTGAAACAATTGGATATAATATTTTTGACAGTACGCCTTTGACAGAAGTAACTATTCCTAGCAGTGTAAAATCACTTGCTGGTGGAGTGTTTAGTTATTGCAGAACATTAAAAAAATTAATATATAATGCTGAAAACATTTCTGAATTAACAGTAAGTGATGGTTATAATATTTATGGGTTATGTTATAACTCTGGCTCAGCGGAAGAAGGGATAGAGTTGATAATAGGGGATAATGTAAAAACTATTCCAAAATATTTTCTATGTGGTTACGAAAATTATACTCATCAACTATTTTACCCAAGCAAAAATGTAACCAGTATCGTGATTGGCTCAAGTGTAAACTCTGTTGGGGAATATGCATTCTCCGAATTGGAAAATTTATCTAGCGTAACTGTGAAGAGCCCGGCGGTATATAAGATGTTAACTGACTATTACGACCTTAAAGTTTGCGGGGGGCTATTACATTATATTGGCTCTGGAGAAGCGGTTAAAGTGCTTAAATCTATAGTTGATGACGCTGAGGCTAACCCAATGCCAGACTATTTAAAAAATAACTTCACACAATCTGAAGATGATGCAAGTGAATATTATATTTTCACAAAAAATAAATAGATTAATCCAGCCCTGTGCTGGATTTTTCTTTTGCCGTTTTCCACAAATTTTGAAAAATCAGTTAAAATTTTTTAAAAGTCAACTGTTTTGACACGATTTTTAAAAATTTCTTGAAAAAGTTTGAAAAATCTATTGACATTAGTTGAAAATCATGCTACACTAGGCTAGTATGATAAATTGTCCCATTTAAGAGATATACAATAAATTGTATATACCTAGGTGGATAACAACTGAATAAGGAGTTAATGAATGAATTCAAACACACTCAACATTAAAAAGGTAAAACGCGGCCGTGCTGAAAGAATGAGTTTTGCTAAAATTGAAGTGCCATACACAATGCCAGACCTTTTAAACATTCAAAAGGATTCTTACAATAATTTTATTGATGAGGGCATTGGGGAGATATTGAGTGAATTTAACCCTATTGTTGACTACTCAAACAAGGCTGAGTTGTCTTTTTTGAGTTATTCTATAGACAAAACCCCCAAATACTCATGGTCGGAGTGCAAACTAAAGCAAACTAGCTACACTGTGCCATTAAAGGTCAATGTCCGCTTGCTTGTGAAAGAAACCGGTCAGATTATGGACCAAGAAGTGTTTATGGGCGATATTCCGTTCATGTCTAAGGACGGAGGCTTTATTTGCAACGGCGTTGAAAGGGTTGTGCTCAACCAGATGATTAAAGCGCCAGGAGTCATCTTCGAGGGAGAGATGAACAAATATGGCAGAATGGACTATTCTGGCTCTATCCAACCAAGTTATGGCATGTGGGTGCAAACCGAGCAAGTTAGCGGCGATTGCCTAAGAATGAATGTGGACCGCAGGTTCAAAATGAGTTTGGGCATTTTGCCAAAATGCTTTGGCTACACAAATGAGGACATGTATGAAATTTTCGGGCGCCATCCTTTCTTGGTGAACACTCTTGAAAAAGAGCCTCAAAACACGCAAGAGGACGCATTGATTGAGTTCGGCAGGAAAACCAGGCCGGGCGAAATCCCTAATCCGGACAACACTTTGGCTTATATTAATGACCGTTTCTTTAACCCTCAGCACTACAATTTTGAAAAAGTGGGCAGATTTAAGGTTAATAAAAAATTGTCCGTTGCGAATAGAATTGTTGACCAAGTGGCAGCAAACGACATAAAGCAGGGCAAAAAGATTTTTGCTCATGCGGGCGAAGTTATCAGTTTTGAAAAGGCTTGGGCAATTCAAAATGCCGGCATAAACGAAGTGGAAGTTTTGGTTAACGACAAAGTTGTTCGCGTGGTTGGCAATAAGCGCGTAGATTTTAAAACCTACACAAAATTAGACCCAGAAGAGTTTGGCATAACCGAGTTGGTTTATCTGCCACTTTTGCAGCAAATCATGAAGGATAGCAAGGATGAAAAATCTTTAAAAGCCGCTATCAAAGAAAACGCAAGGAAGTTGGAAGATTTCCAAATCACTCTAGATGATATTATGGCAACAATCGGCTATCACCTAAATTTAATTGATGGTTTGGGCGAAACTGATGAAATTGATAACCTTTCAATGCGCCGTGTGGCAACGAGTGGAGAATTGCTTCGCGATGAGTTTAGGCGTGGTATGAACAAACTTCAAGCCCAAGTGCGCGAAACGATGCAAAGCCGCGATTTGTCTGAGGTTACTCCTAGCCAAATCGTAAACGCAAGGCAAATAAACAAAGCATTTAAAGAATTTATGGCAACCAGCCAATTAAGCCAATTAATGGACCAAATTAACCCAGCAGCAAGCTTAAGGCATAAGCGTAGGTTGTCATCTGCCGGTCCGGGCGGTGTAAGGCGTGAGCGTGCCACTGTTGAAGTGCGTGATATCAACCCTTCACACTATGGCAGAATTTGCGTGGTTGAAACGCCAGAAGGTCAGCAAATCGGTTTGATGACTTCGGTGGCTTCTTATGCGCGCATTAATAGATATGGATTTATTGAAACTCCTTATAGAAAAGTTGACCCTAAAACTAGGAAAGTTACAGACGATATCGTGTTCTTAATGGCAGATGAGGAGCGTGGGCACTATATTGCTCAGGCAACCATCCCTCAAAAGGACAAAGTGATTTTAGACGGATATGTTGATTGCCGCCACAATGGTCAAACTGAGCATGTTGATTCTCAGATGATAGACCTTGTTGATTTGAGCCCAAGGCAGTTGTTGTCGGTTGGTGCAGGGCTTATTCCTTTCGTTGAGCACTGCGCAGCAAACCGTGCCCTAATGGGTGCAAACATGCAATGCCAATCAGTTCCACTAATCAGGGCAGAAGCTCCAATCGTGGGCACAGGCATTGAAAATAAAATTGCAGTTGATTCTGGCGCATTAATCTTGGCAGAGCAAGATGGTGTGTGCAAATATGTTTCAGCAGACTATATCACTATGGAATATGCTGATGGCAGCGTTGTGAACCACAAGTTGCGCAAATTTGAGCGCACAAACGAAAAAGCTTGCTTCAATCAAAAGCCAATCGTCAAAAAGGGCGAAAAAGTCAAGAAAGGCACGGTTTTGGTTGATGGTGGCTCAACAGAGAATGGCGAACTTGCACTAGGCAAAAATATGACGGTTGCTTTCATGAATTGGGAAGGTTACAATTTCGAGGACGCTATCCTAGTTAACGAAAGAATTGTGCGAGATGACGCATTCACATCAATCAGCATCCAGCAAGTTAAAACAGAAGCAAGGACGACCAAACTTGGCGATGAAGAAATCACTCGCGATATTGCAGGCGTTAGCGAAGAAGCTCTTAAAAACCTTGATGAGGACGGTATTGTTCGCATAGGCACAGAGGTCAAAGTTGGCGACATATTGGTGGGCAAGGTTACCCCTAAGGGCGAAACAGATTTGACCCCAGAAGAGAGATTGTTGAAGGCCATATTTGGTGAAAAAACAAAAGAAGTTAAAAACACCAGCCTAAAAGTTCAGCACGGTCAGGAAGGTGTGGTTGTTGGCATTGAAATCTTATCTAGAAAGAATAAGGACGAACTTGATGCCGGCGTTAATATGATGGTTAAAGTGTATATCGCTCAAAAGCGTGTGCTTCAAGTGGGCGATAAACTTGCCGGCCGTTATGGTAATAAAGGCGTTATATCGGTTGTTTTGCCAGAGTGCGATATGCCTTATATGCCAAATGGCGAAACGGTAGACATTGTGCTTAACCCACTAGGCATTCCATCTCGTATGAACTTAGGTCAGTTGATGGAAATGCACTTAGGTTGGGCAGCAAAGCACTTAGATTGGAAGGTTGAAAGCCCAGCATTCGATGGTGCTAGCGAAGAAGAAATTAGGCAACTGCTTAAATCAAACAACTTGCCAGAAGACGGCAAAATGCAATTATATGATGGCCGCACAGGTTTGCCATTTGAAAACAAAACCACTGTGGGCACCATGTATATGTTGAAACTAGACCACATGGTTGAAGATAAAATCCACGCGCGTGGTATAGGCACTTATGCGCTTATCACTCAGCAGCCACTCGGCGGAAGAAACCAACTCGGCGGTCAGCGTTTCGGCGAAATGGAAGTGTGGGCACTTGAAGCGTATGGTGCATCAAGATTGTTGCAAGAAATGCTCACAATTAAGTCGGACGATGTGGAAGGGCGTATCAAAACGTATGAAGCAATCGTTAAAGGTGAGCCAATCCCAGAGCCTGGCATGCCAGAATCGTTCAAAGTGCTCGTTAAAGAAATGCAAGGCTTGTGCCTAGATGTCAAGATTTTAACGGCAGATAATCACGAGCTCACAATCAACGAAGTTGGTGAAGAGGGTGAAGAAATTAGGCCAATCGAGGCAGTTAATAAGCCTGTGCTTGAAGATGTAACTCTCGAATTTGACGATTTGCAGTCCGCTTATGAAAACGATGTTAATCAAACAGCGTTTGACGATAGCGATTTGTTTGACGATTTGGACGAATAGCTTAAATCAAAAGAGGAAATTATGAACCAGTATAAAGTAAGTTTCACTCAGCAAGAAAGGTCCTTGTTAGTGAAGCACAACCGCAAAGACATGTTGGAATTTGATGGTTGTGTTGTAAACAAAAAGACCTACACAACAATTAAATCAGCGTTAAGTTCATTGAAAAAGCAAGAGTACGGCGTAACAATTTAGAATTAACATAAAACTAGGAGAAATTAAATGTTTGAATTAAACAATTTTGACTCTATCCGTGTTGGCATCGCCTCACCTGAGATGATAAGGTCTTGGAGCCGAGGCGAGGTTACCAAACCAGAAACAATCAACTACCGCACACAAAAACCAGAAAAAGATGGTTTGTTTTGCGAACGCATTTTTGGTCCAAAAAAGGATTGGGAGTGCCATTGCGGCAAATATAAACGCGTTAGATATAAGGGCGTTGTGTGCGATAAGTGCGGCGTTGAAGTAACTAGAAGCAAGGTTAGGCGTGAGCGTATGGGGCACATCGAACTTGCTTGCCCTGTTAGCCACATTTGGTTCTTTAAGGGCGTGCCAAGCAGGCTAGGCATTGTGCTAGATATGAGCCCAAAGCAACTCGAAGAGGTGCTTTATTATGTTAGTTATGTCGTAACCGACCCTAAAAACACAGAGTTTGCATATAAGCAAGTTATCCGTGATAGGGAATATCGTGAGGCTGTTGAGAAATATGGTCCTAATGGTTTCCGTGCAGGCATGGGAGCAGAGGCAATCAAAGAGCTTTTAAATGACATCGACCTTGAAAAAGAGCGCGAAGAGCTCACAAACATTATGCATTCTGCCAAAGGTCAACGCAAATTAAAAGCCACTAAAAAATTGGAAGTTGTTGAAGCCTTTATCAAGTCGGGCAATAAGCCGGCATGGATGATTTTGGATGTTATCCCAGTTATCCCACCAGATTTGCGTCCATTAGTTCAAATTGATGGCGGCAAATTTGCAGCGAGCGATTTGAATGACTTATATAGAAGGGTTATCAATAGAAATAACCGCCTTAAAAAGTTAATTGAGTTAGGTGCACCAGAAATCATTATTCGCAACGAAAAGCGTATGCTTCAAGAGAGTGTGGATGCACTATTTGATAATGGCAAGCGCGGCAGAGCGGTGCAGGGCAGCAGGCAGAGAGATTTGAAGTCCTTAACCGCATCTCTGAAAGGCAAACATGGCCGTTTCCGTCAAAACTTGCTCGGCAAGCGTGTTGACTATTCCGGCCGTTCAGTTATCGTGGTTGGCCCAGAATTGAAAATCTATCAGTGTGGTCTTCCAAAGATGATGGCACTTGAATTGTTCCGTCCATTCATCATTAAAAGATTGTTGGAAATAAATGCAACCAACAATTTAAAGAAAGCCACCCGCATGATTGACCAAGAGCGTCCTGTTGTGTATGACATTTTGCAAGAGGTTGTGCAAGGGCACCCTGTGCTATTAAACCGTGCACCAACCCTTCACAAATTGAGCGTGCAAGCCTTTGAGCCAATCCTAGTGGAAGGCAAGGCAATCCGTTTGCCACCTCTGGCGTGCGGCGGCTTTAATGCGGACTTCGATGGTGACCAGATGAGTATGCACGTGCCACTTTCAATCGAAGCACGCACTGAGGCAAGAATGCTTTTGCTCGCTTCAAACAATGTGTTGAAGCCAAGTGATGGCAGCCCAAATATGTTGCCAAGCCAAGATATGATTTTGGGCAATTACTATCTCACGGCAGATAGGCAAGGTGCAAAGGGTGAAGGCATGAGTTTCGTTTCGTTTGACGAAGCAATGCTTGCTTATGAAAATGGAGAATTAAGCCTTCAAGCCAAAATTAATGTTAGAAGAACTGCTGAGTTTAATGGCGAAATTATCACAGGCAGAATTGAAACCACTCTCGGCAAATTAATATTCAATAGTGTAATTCCGCAAGATTTAGGCTTTGTGGATAGGTCTAAGCGCGAAAACGCTTTAAAGTTGGAATTAGATAAAGAAATCAAGAAAGGCGAATATTCAAAGCTTATTGAGAGTTGCTATCGTAAGCACGGCACAAACACCACTGTAACTATGATAGACGACATCAAAAATATGGGTTATAAATATTCCACACTTGCAAGCGTGTCATTCTCAATCTACGACATAAAAGAAGCCAAAGAGAGAGATAAAATCTTGGAAGAAGCCAATGAAATTGCCAAGCAAAATGATTCGTTATATATGCAAGGCTTCTTGAGTTATAACGATAAGAGGTCAAAGAACTTCGCAATTTGGGAGAAAACTTCTAATGACCTAGTTAAAGTTACATCAGACGAAATTCCAAAATTCAATCCACTTAAAGTTATTCTTGCGTCTGGTGCGCGTGGCAATGAGGGTCAATTTAAGCAGTTGAGCGGTATTCTAGGCAAAATGGATGCTGCCAGCGGTGAATTGTCTGATGTGCCAGTTAAATCAAATTATAGGCGCGGTTTGAGTTCTCTTGAATACTATTCAGCCGCTCGTGGTAGCCGTAAGCAGTTGATGGACACAGCGTTAAAAACTGCCGACTCTGGTTACTTAACTCGTAGGCTTGTTGATATTGCCCAAGATGTAACTGTAACGGAAGAAGACTGCTTTGCAGCACTTGGCGAGGGCGTTAAAGGCATTGAAGTAACTGAAATTAAGCAAAATGGCACAGTTGTTGAAAGCCTTGAAAACCGCATAGTTGGTCGCTTCACTGCAGAGAGAATTATCAACCCTAAAACCAAGAAAGAAATCATTGGTGAAGACCAATTCATCACTAACGAAATTGCAAAAGAAATTGTTAATGCCGGCATAGAAAAGGTGAACATTCGAAGCAACTTAACCTGCAAAGCCAAGATGGGCGTTTGCGCTAAGTGTTATGGAAGAGATATGTCCACTAACGATATTGTCCATGTTGGCGAAGCTGTCGGCGTCATTGCAGCTCAATCAATCGGTGAGCCAGGCACACAGCTCGTGCTACGAACCTTCCACAGCGGTGGTTCTGCATCGCTGGACATCACCTCAGGTTTGCCTCGTGTTGAAGAAATCTTTGAAGCACGCAACCCTAAGGGTGCAGCAGTTATGTGCGACATTGGCGGCAAAGTGACTATTAATCAAATAGATAAGCGATATGAAGTAGTTATTAAAGGGACAACGGAAGAGAGTTACATCCTGCCATTTGGCTCAACACTTAAAGTTAAAAATGGTGATGTTGTAACTCCGGGCACAGCACTCACAGAAGGTCCATTAAATCCAAGAGATGTGCTTCGCACTCGCGGTGTGAAAGCCGTGCAAGAATATTTGCTCAACGAAGTGCTTGAAGTGTATAAATCACAGATGGTTTCAATCAATGCAAAGCACCTTGAAATTATCATCAGGCAGATGCTCAAAAAGGTTAAAATTGAAAATTCTGGCGACACAGACTTGCTTCCGGGCGACATTGTGGATAATAGACGCTTTGAAGAAGCCAACACAAAAGCATTGCAAGAGGGCGGCGTGCCTGCCACTGCAAAACGCGAACTTCAAGGCATCACAAAGGCCAGCCTAACCACAGAGAGTTTCTTGTCTGCTGCATCATTCCAAGAGAGCAGCAATGTGCTCACAGAGGCGGCATTGAAAGGCAAAGTTGACCACCTAGTTGGCTTGAAAGAAAACATAATCATAGGTAAGATGATCCCAGCCGGCACAGGTGCTCCAATTTATAGAAATATCCTTCCAAAATTGATGAAAGATGACAACGAAATTCAAAATCAAAACTTCAACATCAAGTTTGAAGATGTGGATGAAGATTAAGCCCAATCGGGCTTTTTCTTTATTCTTAAACGCTAAAAAACCCGCATAAAAAATAGAAAATTAATTCAAAAAAAATTTGCAAAAATTTTTAGAAAAATATTGAAAAACTATTTACAAATTTTAAATTTTGTGATAATATAAAGTTGAATTTAAAGGAGGCTCATATGAAAAGTGTCAATGAACATCCATACACAAGGAGTAGAAAAGCGTTTAGGAAGGAAATCAAGGCAATAAAGGTTACGCCTGCCCAGTTGAAAGAGCCTGCAAACGCAATTAATGCGGAGCAAATGGTTGCTCTAAGGGAAGAGTTCCGCGAGGATTCAACCCTCACTTCAAGCTTGTTTTTCGAGATTTATCAAAAGTATTTGCACAAATTAAATTTGGTTAATAAAACTGCAAAAACCCTTTCAAAGGCTCGCCCAATTATGGGTGCAGAGCCATTCAGCGAAGAGATTTCTAAGCGTGACAAACTTGCTCGCGCCGAAATCGAGCAAGATATTAAAAAGATAGGTTAATCTTAGCTCCCAATTTGGGAGCTTTTTTATTTCCACTTATTTGACAAATATCCAAACAAAGTGTTATATTGTTTGCATGGAAAGCAAAAAAAGTCCGATTTTAAATGGTTTGAAAACCGTTGCTTTAATCTTATTTTTTTTGTTGGTGGCGTTTGGCTTTTTAACAGTTTGCAGCCAAAACTCGTTTTTATATAAATTCAACACAAACACAGATGTGAATTGGTATATCACAGTCGGGCGGGGCATAGTAAATGGCAAAGCCCCTTATCGAGATTTGTTTGAGCAAAAAGGTCCGTTGCTATATGTGGTGTTTTCCTTCTTTTGCTTGTTTAAAAATCCTTATATTATGGTGCTTTTGTTTGAAGTGGTTTGCTTGGGCGTGTTTGCCTATCTCACTTTCAAACTAGCGCGCAGATATGTTTCGCCTTTTGCAAGCGTGATTTGCGCAATCACCATTTTGTTCGTTGCCGTCTCTTCACCATATAATCTTGCTGGTGGCGGGGCAGTGGAAGAATTTTTTCTGCCACTAATTATGTATGTTTTGCTTTGCTTCATTGAGTTTATTGAAGAAAAAAAGCAGTTTTCACCTCTTCGCTCCATGCTCATTGGGGCAAGCGTGGCGGCAATTTTTTGGGTGAAATTCACCGCCATTGTCGGCTTGGTGGCAATGCTTCTAATTTGGCTGATAATAAGCATCAAAAATAAAGATTTCAAAAAGATGTTTGCTTCAATCGGATTTATGATTTTAGGCTTTGCCATCATCACCTTTCTAAGCGTTTTATATTATATAATCAATCATGCTCTAAAAGATATGTTTTGGGCATATTTCTACATAAACCTTTTTGCCTATAATAGCAAATATATGGGCGTGCTGGTCAATGTGTTTAAATTGTTTGCTTATGATTATGTTTGCTGCTCTATAATGTTTGTTGGAATGTTTTTATATTTCAAAGAAACGGGCAAAAAAGCATGGCTATATTTCTTAGTTTTGTTTATAAATCTTGGCATATTAATGCTTCAAAATTGCCATATATACTATTTCGTTGTGCTTTATCCGTTTGCAAGCCTTGGTCTTATCATGATTTTCAAACAGTTTTGCCACATCAAATATAACGCTTTCTTCAAAGTTGTTAGCGCGATGCTATGCTTAGTTGTTGGCTTGGGCTATTGCTATTTCCTTTGCCCATCCACCCGCGCAATAAAAAATGAGAAGAGCGATTATATTCAACTAGTTGTGGCGGACGACATATCTAATTATTCTAAGCAAAACGGCATTGAAAATCCAACCCTATTTTGCTATAAGATGTATGATTATGGCTTTTATAACGCTTGCAAAATCACGCCAAACGCAAGGTTCTTTGCTCAAAATGTGTTTAAAGAAGATGCTTTCCCTGAAATGTTTGCAAGTTTTGATAAGGAAGTGGAAAAGCAATCGGCAGATTTCTTGCTCTGTGAGAAGGGTGATTACATAAAAAATGAAGCGCTAATTTCAAAATATTATTCAGTTGTGCACGAATATGAAATGAACCAGTTTAGCAATTTATACATAGATAAAATAGACACTTTTGTTCTTCTCATCAAGGCGTAAAAATGCATTAAATCAATTTTTATTTAATTGTTAAAATTGTTTTACATTTAAAATCAAATATGATAAAATAAGCATAAGTGGGGGTTTATGGAAGATTTAGTTTATCCTGCAGTTTTATATAAAGATGACGAAAAAGGCACCAACACGGGGTGGTACACTATTCATATTCCAGATGTTGGCATAGTAACGGAAGGTGAAAGCATTGAAATGGCTTTCATCAAAGCAAAAGAATATCTTTGCGCAATGGTGGATTGCGCAATCAAGTTTGATTGCGAGTTGGAAAAGCCAACCAAGTTTGAAGAATTTCAAAAGAAGTATAAAAAGCAAATTTGCTTGTTGGTTGATGCGCTAAATTAATTAGGCGTTAAAAGGTGGGAGTAGATTGACGAAGGTAAATGTGCAGAATTGGCCTCAGCTAGACTTCCTAATCAATAATTTTTATGAAATAGTTGAGTATAAGCGAGGCAGGGGAATATATGGCGATAGAGTTGTGCTAAGGCGTCCGCGTCATGCAAGCGCAATATTTGGCGAGCCTGATAAACTTTATGAGTTTTATTATATGGACGCAAACGCCGTTAAAGAGCTTCCCCGCACAGTGCAAGAGAAGGTGGCGGTTATCACCCGATTAATCACTTCGCCCGAAGATATGAATGTCCTTTGCAATTTCAGCAATTCCGGCTTGCTAGACCCAAGCACATGGGCGGTTGAAACCAAAAACGCCTTGCTCGCTTCAAAAACTCTTGATTTTGCGGAACTAAACACCATTTTGCTTGAAAGATATAAATTGCTAGACGCACAATTTTTAGAGCGTTTGAAAGCCCATCGCCAAAAGCAATATTTCCTTGCCAGCAGTGAAGAATTCAACTTCCTGCCTAAGGAGTACACTTCAAAAAAGCAGTTAGAATTTTAAAGATTGGCTTGCCCAATCTTTTTTTATTGCAAATGTGATAAAAACCGCAATTATTTTTATTAAATTTTGTTTTTCGACATAACAAGTTTTTTTTCATTCAATATTTTTATGTTTAAAACTAAAACTAAATGTGTTAAAAGTTTAGAAAAATGCTTTATTTTAATTGACAATTTTCCAAAAATTTATTACAATATACAAGACTAAACTTATTATAGGAGAAAGAAATGACTAAATTCAAATCACACATAAAGCAAATTGTTCTAGTTCTTGCTTTTTTGGTTATGGCTTTTGTTTTCGCAATTAATCCTTTTGCCATATCCTCAAATGTTGCAGTCGCTGGCGAGCCAACGCCCGTTTCAGTGGATTTCAACGCAATTCAATTATTAAAGGAAAATTCAGTTATAGATTTATCCAATGAGGATAAAACGGACGATAATTTATCAATTCCGCTTCTCACCGGCTCAAAAGTGCCAACTGACTATATCATCCGTGTTATAGACGGCAGCGGTGTAATTCACGATTGTGAAATCAAGTCGGATAAATCCACCACAGAATATTTTGAATACGAAGAAAGCAACCAATCAATTCGTATTAAGTCTTTAAATAGCGGCTATTATAAGGTTATGTATGGCTATGAGGAGAGTGGCAAATATTATTTCTCTAGCCCAGTGTCTGTGTATGTTAAGAGCGTTAAATACACACTCACATTCGTTGCTCCAAATGGCGCAAAAGATTTAGTTCCATCGCAAGCTGGTGATGGTGCAAAAATCACTTTGCCAAATGCTTATGTTCAAATCGCCGGCACAGACGATTATCTCACTTCGGGCGTGGAAGAAGAGTATGTAACCGTTGCTCCAACAATCTATAAAAATGGCGCAAAAATCTACGACCCAACAGCAGAGGAAAATGACAATCCTGAGGTTTCACTTGAAGACAAAAAGTGCGTGCTTACTGCCAACCTAAATGGCAAGTATAGCGCCACATATAGAGTGAAATATGAATATCTTGGTGGCGAAAACAACGCTAATGATGAATTTTCAATCAATGTCATGAGCGATTTTGATGCACCAACAGAGTTAACAATAGATAAAAATCTTGCAATGCCAGCAATGGCATTAGGGCAGAAGGGCATAGAGCTCCCTAACGTTACTGCCAACACAAACAAGAGCACTAATGTTGACTACACCATCAAAAAGATTGAAATCACCAAAAGAGAAAATTCAAACATCAAATTGGTTTTGGAAGATAACCAACGCACTTTCGATTTGCTCCTATCAAATTTTGAAAATGCAAAGAGTTATAAAGATTTAACAGATGACTATAAAATCACCTATTATATCGAGAGTTATTATGGTTTAACTGCATCTGCCACATTTAATGTTACGGGCGTAACCTTGCCTTCAAATTCTCTTGATGTTTCTTGGGCATACACCTATGATTTGCCTGAAACCGTTTCTTGGGAGAAGGATAGCGAAGGCTTGCCGGTGCTTAAAAAAGGTGAAGATGTTGCAAAAGAAGTTGTTGTTGATAGCGAAAATGTGAATAAAGATTATATCTACGAGTTCGCTCCATACTATGGCTATGCAGAGCTTCGCTTCCCAGCAATTTTCGCTGAGGGCATCTACGATTATGATGAATATGTGTTCATTCGTTATTTCCAAAGCAACACAAACTCGCTAGATAAGTTCTATATTGATAACATCAAATTAAACGATGATGAAACGGGCGTTGTTGCCGTTAAAGACACGGAAGAAGGCTATAATGCTTCAAACGACCCTAACATCGGCAAAATGAACAAAGTTGTTCGTTTCAAATTTAACACTAATTATAGTGGTTTCAAACTTGGCTACTACACAGGCAAAGATTATTCCCTTGTTTATCAAGTGTTCAACAAAACCACAGGCAGAAACTATATTATCACTCAAAGAAAAACCCTTTATGAATCTGGCACAAGGGCATATAAGTTCAAAGTGTTAGAGCGCGCATTGGCTGGCAATGTTGCTGGCGATGAAACAGAAGGCGTTAGCAAAAACTTAACTGTTAGCCTTTCTTTGAATGAGGACACAATCGCTGAAAAATCTTCATTCAACACCACAGTTGTTTCAAAAGATGATGTTGATGCAAATGTTCGCAATGCTTTGTTCTTGTTCACAGAGTCTGGCGATGCTGCCACAGTAACAGCCGAGGCTTTTGAAAAAGACATCAAAGCCGAAATTGCTAAATTGTTGTTGCAAGAAAAAGATGCTTCTTGGGGCAATGTAAATAAAGAGCATGGTGGCTCTTTGGAAGGAGATGAAACCACTCCAGATTACTCCACAAATTATTTCGACAATTTCAAAACTAATGTTTTGTATAATGACAATCTTGTTTCCGCTCTAAGCAAATACAACAACATCACAAGAATGAAAGAAGTTTCAAATGGCGAATTTGAAGTTGCATTTGAAAAGGCTGATGATGAAAAGTTTGTTCACTTAGTTGCAGTTGCAATTAATGACAACAACACTGTTGCAATAGATTTCAAAACTCTTAGCGTGGATAACACTTCTGAAAAAGATGCTCCAACCGCTAAAGTTACAGCAGTTGAAGGCGAAGATGACATCACTAATAATAACAAAACATTCTATATCACAGACGGCGCTCCTAAAGATATTGCTCTTCCAACAGTATCTTTTGAGGACACAACTGATAAAACTCTAAATATCTCTTTGCAATACTATGTTATCTCTCAAGAGGATTTGGACGCAATCTCTGAAGACGAATTAGGCTACCCAGCCATTCGTCCAAGCGATTTTGAGCAAGTTGTTGGCAAAAAGACCACAGTGAAAGACGGCGTTTTCACAATTTCAAACGCAAAAATCTCTGCATCTAAAGCCGGCACATATTATGTTGTTTACACCGCTAGAGATTCCGCTGGCAACACCACATATTTCACCTACACATTCACAGTTGAAAACATTCAAAGCCCTAAACTAACTTCTATCAATGTGAAGGGTGCAACACTTTCTGGTGGCATTTATGAAGCAGACATAAATTCTGTTGTTCGCTTTGATTATAAAGTTGAAAACGAGGAAGGGGATATCACTTCTAAGGCAGACACAACAATCGAAATTGTTGGTGTGAAAACCGGTGTTGAGCCTGATTCTTATGCTGGTGGCTATAAGTTCACCGTTGCAGACGACTATAAAGTAACCATCAAATCAACATATCAAGGCAAAGATATGCAAACCCGCACATCAAACACAAAAGAATTAACAATTCGCATCACCGTTCCAGCACTTGCTTGGTCGGGCGATGTTAATGTTGAGGCTCAAAAAGAGGTTGGCGAAGATGTTTGGCTTGAATATTTAAGTGCTTCTCATGGCAACACAGACCTTGATGTTGAAGTTACCCTAGAAGTTACCGACCCAGACTATCTTCCACTTGACCACGGTGCACCAAAGCTTGAAACAAAAGAGATTGACAATAGATTGGTAACCTTCTGGCATTTCAAATTGAATGATGGCTTCACTGACGAAAGAGTTTCAGAACCTAAAGAGGGTGGCCCAGAATATGTGGCATCATCTCACAAAACTTCTGGCACTTATCATGTAACCTACAAGGCGAAATCTCTTGTAACAGACGAAGAGATTGAGAAGGAATTCGACATCAAAGTTGGCGATTCAATCAAACCTGAAATTAGATTTGGCGAAGGCGTTGTGGCTAGATTAAGTCAAGATATAGTTTATGATGGTGAAAACCGCATAGAGTATAACATCGACTTAAAGCGTGGCTCAACAAGGACACTTGTAATCTCCATTTATAGCAATGGCGAGCAAATCGATAGCATCGACACAGGCTTGAAGTTGTATGATAACGATGGCACTAAAACTGATGCTGAAATATTCAACAACTGGTATAATTTATCTGTAACCTTGGAAGGCGCTGAAAATCTTGAGCGCAACACAGACACAACTCTTGATTCTCAATATTTCATCACAGGCACAGGTAAATTCACTTTGAAATTCACTTTAACAGACAACAATAAAAACGAAACAATTCGTGAAATCAGCTTCAATGTTGTTTCTAAAACGGCAGAAGAGAAGCATGTTTCAGATTCTGTTGTTGGCACAGTGTTAATTGTTATTTCACTTTTGATTTTGGCTGGCGTAATCTTGTTCTTCGCTTTCACAGGCAAGAAGGGCGGAAGTGGCAAGTCTAATAAGGCAAAAACCACTAAGAGCACAAAGGCTAAAGAAAAAGAGAGCGAACCAGAAGCAGAATCCGATGCAAAATCTGGAGATGTTGAATAATTAAATTAAAGAAAACGCTTTTGCGTTTTCTTTTTTATAAAAAACAAAGCGAATTATTTCGCTTTGTTTAATTTTCGCTTCAATTTGGCAATTTCTTCGCGCAGTTGGATTGCCGTTTCAAAGTCTAATTGGCTTGCCACAGTGTTCATCATGCCTTTCATGCTTTCAATCTTCTTAATAATATCTTGTTTGCTCATCTTTTCTTCTGGCGCATCAATTCTAATTTTAAGTGTGTCCACAATCTCTTTCTTGATTGTTTTTGGCTTCACGCCATGCTCGGCGTTATATTTCATCTGTTTATCGCGCCTATAATTAGTTTCGTCAATCGCCTGCTTCATGCTGTCTGTGATGTTATCCGCATACATAATCACTCGGCTTTCACTATTTCTCGCAGCACGCCCAACAATCTGGATAAGAGAAGTGGCACTGCGCAAAAATCCTTCTTTATCTGCGTCCAAAATTGCCACGAGCGTAACTTCTGGCAAGTCCAACCCCTCGCGCAGCAAGTTTATGCCAATGAGCACATCAAATTCGTCTGCACGCAATTCATTAATTATTTTCACGCGCTCTAATGTGTCAATGTCGCTGTGCAAATATTTCACTCTAATGCCGTTTTCACCAAAGTAGGTGCACAAATCTTCTGCCATTTTCTTTGTGAGTGTGGTAACAAGCACTTTGCCATGCTTTTGCGTGGTCTTTTTAATTTCGTCATATAAATTGTCCACTTGACCATTGCTTGGGCGCACTTCAATTTCTGGGTCTAACAGATAGGTTGGCCTAATCACTTGCTCAACCACATTGCCAGCCAGCCCAAGTTCATAGTCATTTGGTGTGGCGGAAACATAAACCGCTTGACCAATTCGCCTATTAAATTCTTCAAAATTAAGCGGGCGATTGTCATAAGCGCTTGGCAGCCTAAATCCATAATCCACAAGGCTATTTTTGCGCGCTCTATCGCCATTATACATGCCTCTCACTTGCGGGAGTGTGATGTGGCTTTCGTCCACAAACAGCAAAAAGCCCTCAGGGAAATAGTCTAGCAGAGTGTAAGGCGGCTCGCCCGGCTCTCTTCCGTCAAAATAGCGCGAATAATTCTCAATGCCCGAGCAATAACCCATCTCTTGCATCATTTCAATGTCATAATTTGTGCGTTCGCGTATGCGTTGCGCTTCAATATATTTATCTTGACTTAAAAACTCTTGTTCGCGCGCCTCAGCGTCTTGCTTAATCTGCTTCAACGCTTGATTTAGCCTTTCACTGCCCACTGCATAGTGGCTAGCAGGGAAGATTGAAGCGTGCTTTAATTTATTTAAAACTTTCCCACTCACCACTTCAAATTCGCTAAGGCTTTCAATTTCGTCATCAAAAAACTCCACTCTAATTGCCACTTCACTGCTATCTGCTGGGAAAATGTCCACCACATCACCACGCGCTCTAAAAGTTGAGCGCACAAAATCAATGTCGTTGCGAGTGTATTGAATGTTTATTAATCTATGAATTAAATCTTCTCTATTTAATTTGTCGCCAACCCTAAGAGAAATGTGCAAATCGTAATATTCTTTTGGTGCGCCCAAACCATAAATGCACGAAACAGACGCCACCACAATCGTGTCGCTTCGCTCCAAAAGGCTAGAGGTGGCACTGTGCCTAAGTTTGTCTATTTCATCGTTCACACTCATGTCTTTTTCAATATAAGTGTCGCTTGAAACTATATACGCCTCTGGCTGATAATAGTCATAATAAGAAACAAAAAATTCCACACGATTGTTTGGGAAAAACTCTCTAAATTCATTGCATAATTGTGCTGCCAAAGTTTTGTTGTGGGCGAGCACGAGAGTGGGGCGGTTGATTTGCGCAATCACATTTGCCATGGTGAAAGTTTTGCCACTGCCTGTAACGCCCTTCAAAACTTGCGCAGATAAGCCGTCTTTTATGCCTTCAACGAGCGAAGCAATCGCTTCGGGTTGGTCGCCTGTTGGCTTATATTTAGAAACAAGTTCAAAATTCCTATATTCCATAAAAATGCCTATCTAAAAAATATAATTTTAATAAGCCCGCCAATTATTGCGGTGATAACTGCCAGCACGCACGACCTACCCACAAGCCACATCAAATTTCGTTTGTTGTTTGTGAGTTCTCTGTGGAAGCCTTCCCCCTTCATTTTTAGCGAAACGCAATAAACTGGGCTGCCTTTTTTATCCGACTTAAACAATTCAATATAATTGTCATAACTAAGATTTGTCATAATCTTTTCAAGTTCGTCAGGATAAATCACATATCTATCTGCGGCGTGCGAAATAATTTCGCGCGGGGAAATCAGGCAAGACTTTTTGTCTTGACATTTTTGATAAACATATTCCATCACATATTTTTCTTTAAATGTTAACATCTTCTTCCTCTAAATTGGCAAATAAGCAAAGATTATTAAGGCGAGCATTGCTCCAATAAAAGACGCAATCATCGTGAAAACGAAATTTAAAATTTCTTTGTTGCTTTTCTTTGGCTTTGGCTTGCTGCCTTCCTGCTCCAAACTTATGCGTGCTTTGGGCGTGAGAGAGTAGCAATAAGTGTTGTCCTCACAAAACTTGATGTTGAGATATTCCTGCTTTTCCAAAAATTCAATAATTTGCTTTATGCCGTCCGCATCATATTGAGATTTTGGAGTTAGGTTTGATAAAACATCTTCGGCTGTAATCACCTTATAAGCAGTGCCTTCACTCAACTTATTCAGTGCTTTTAAAACGGCATAAGATTTTTTGTCCAACATAAATTCACTCCCATTATATCACTTTCCAATATTTTTTGCAATCTTTTAATTATTATTTAGAAAGAATAGTTTAAAATAATTTTTCCAAAAAATTTTAAAAATTCTGCAAAAAACGCACAAATTTTCAACTTTTTAGCAGTTTTTATATTCTTTTAACTTTTCTTTTAAGAAATTAAAGGCGGTTTCATAAGGCTCGTCAGTGGTCAAATCAATGCCAATATATTTCAAAATTTCCATAAAACTTTTGCTTGAACCATTCTTTAAAAATTCAATATATTTTTTATAATAATTTTTATCCGTCAAAAGTTTTGCCACAATGCTAATCGCAGTTATCATGCCTGTGGAATAAGAATAAACATAATAATTTTGATAGAAGTGCGGAATTCTCGACCAGCCATATCTATCGTACTCTGGAATAACGCAACTCTTTCCATAATATTTTTTCAGCAATTCAAAGAACTTGTTGTTTAAGTCCTCATAGGTTATAGGTGTTTCGTTGTCCACATTAGTGTGAGCGAAGAGTTCAAACTCTGCAAACAAGGTTTGAGTGAAAATTGTGCCACGGCATAGGTCAAATAGTTGTTGCAAATAATACTCCTTTTGATTTTTTGGGCAGTGGCTAATCATATAATTGATGAGCAAAATTTCATTTACAGTGCTCGCAATTTCTGCAAGGGGGATAACCACGCCGCATTTTTCTCTTGGTTGAGATGAAAGAATGTAAACACTATTAATGCAGTGTCCCATTTCGTGCGCCAGGGTGGACATGCTATCATAATTGTTTTTCCAATTCATCAAAATTATAGGTTTGCAGCCGTATGCAGAGTTGGAATATCCGCCCGTGCTTTTGTTTTTGTTTGGCATATAATCAATTGATTTGTCGTTAAACTTAATTTTCACATTTTTGATATATTCTTCGCCTAGTGGAGCAAGGGCATTAATTATTGTGGCTTGCGCTTTTTCGATGCTCACTTTTCCGTTAATCTTTTTATCTTCATTCAAATCATATATTGCAAAATCTTTCAATCCGCTTTTTTTAGCACGAATTTTCACATATTCTTGCAAAATCTTGATGTTTTTTGTAACTTCCAAAATATTTTTGTCAAAAACAGCCTTTGGCACATCATCTTCAATAAGTGCAGCCTCTAATTGAGAATTAAAGTTTTTTAACTTGCTGATGTTGAAATCACTTGTCATATCACCAAGCAGAAGGGCAGCAAAAGTTTTATTAAATCTCTTAAATGCGTTTTTGAGTGAATAATATGCGTTTTTTCTTAATTCCCTATCAGTGCTGATAAGGCAATCTTCACAACTAGAATTGTCAATCTTGTGCGACTTGCCTTTGCTATCCAGCGCATCATCAAAATAAATTTCACTATGATTGATAATGTCATAAATCTCTGCATTTTGATTGAGTGATTTGTTTAGTTTTGCAACAATTTCACTAGTTTTTTCGTCTAGTTTGTGTGGTTTCATTTTAATGATGTCCTTAAAGAAATTGTCAAATTCACTAAACTTTTTGTCGTTAATAATTTCCAAAAGATATTTGTCTGGCAACTCATAAAGTTGAGGACCAATAAATGCTGTGCTGGCAGATAATTTCGCAAGTGCGTTGTTAAGCCTCGTGTTTAATTTAATAATTCGCGTGTTGCTGTTGTCCACACTATAAGTGTTGAAAACATAATAAACAAGCTTGTCAATTTCAATTTCTTCCTTTCTATATTTATATAAAACTTCATAAAGTTTGTTTTTGTCTGCAAGTTTTCCGCTATAGCTAGGCATAACTTTTGTCAATTTTTCGATGTAAGAAAACACCTTTTCAATCTCTTCGTCCGTTTTAAATAACTCTAAATCCCATTTATATTTTTCTTCAATTTGTTCGCGATTTTTCATATTTCCTCCAAAAATAAGTTTAAAATTCTATCAAATTTTTGTCAAGCGAAACAAAGTTCGTTAAATTTTAAAAATTTTGCCGTAAAATGTTGACAAGTCGGCTGTTTTTGTATAAAATCATAATAGAGAGGTTTTTTATGATTAGAAAGATTGTTTTATTGTTGTGTGTTGCTTTCGTTGTGGTTGCATACGGTTATCCTTGCTTAATCATCCCATTTGGCTCTTATGAAAACAAAACCACTGTTGCGGACATCACCACAGAAACATCTTATTCATTCAAATTCAACGGCAAAGTTAAGGTTGTGGTGGAAGTTTACGGCAAAGATAATAAAGACGAGGCACTAAAAACCGAGTCTGAGCTTTACTATAAGCTTAAAGGCAACAAAATCATCATCAGCGAAGATAAAGAATTTAGTGAAGATGTTGAGGGAGGGGACACAGTCGTTTATATCTCTTCAATCTATAGAGTGAACGATTTGTTAGACTACTTCAATGTTTATGCTTGTGCAATCACAATCGGCGTTGGCATTGTGGCAGTTGCACTAATTCTCACAATTCCAAGAAAGAGAGCATAAAAGTGGCTTTGCCACTTTTTTTCTTGCCCTAATTATTTTTTTGTTTTTTATTAGTTGAAAAATAATGTTTTGTATGTTATAATAAAAGTTAATAAACTTTAAAAACATGGGTATAATTAGGAGATAAAATGCTTGAAAATATTGTGATTAGAGGGGCAAAGGAAAACAATTTAAAAAATATCGACCTAACCCTTCCTAAAAATAAATTAATAGTGTTTTCTGGTGTGAGTGGCTGCGGCAAGTCCACTCTCGCTTTCGACACAATTTTTGCCGAAGGCCAAAGGCGTTATATGGAGAGCCTATCAAGTTATGCCCGCCAATTTTTAGGCCAAATGACAAAGCCTGATGTGGAGAGCATAGACGGGCTTAGCCCAGCCATTTCAATCGACCAAAAGAGCACAAACAACAATCCGCGCTCTACGGTTGGCACAATCACCGAAATTTATGATTACATTAGGTTGCTTTTTGCTCGTGTGGGCAAACCTTTTTGCCCAAAATGTGGCAAGCCAATAACTGTGCAGACGCTAGACCAGATTGTGGATAGGGTGATGGAAGCGGAGGATGGCTCCAAAATGCTCATTATGGCACCAATTATACGCGCACAAAAGGGTAGCCACGAGAAAACCATCGAGGGATTGAGAAAGGACGGCTATGTGCGCGTTATGGTGGATAAAACGCTCTATTCTCTTGATGACAACATTTCGCTAGATAAAAACAAACGCCACGATATATCTGTGGTGGTGGATAGAGTGGTGAAAAAGGCAGATAGCGCACCTAGGCTCACTGATTCAATCAACAAATGCTTGCAAATGGCAGACGGCATCACAATTATCAACACAAATGGTGAAGATAAATTATATAGCGTGAAATATAGTTGCGTTGATTGTGGCATTTCCATTCCAGACATTGAGCCAACACTTTTCAGTTTTAACAATCAAGCGGGTGCTTGCCCAAAGTGTGGCGGGTTAGGATATGTGGTGAAAATTGGCGAAAGTGCCATTGTGAAGAATGATAGATTGTCAATAAACGAGGGCGCATTAACCGTGATGGGCTTTAATATAGACGCCACAGGCATCACAAAAAAAGCGCTCAATAAACTTGCCAAACTTCATGGTTTCACGCTAGACACCCCATACTATAAAATCCCAAAAGAAGCGAGAAGCATATTGATTAATGGTGAGAGTGGCGACCCAGACAGAATCGCCACAAATCTTCACCAATATTTAGCTCAAAAAGACGCTCTCTTTATGGGCATAATTCCGGATTTGCTAAGGAGATTTCAAGAGAGCCAAAGCGAATATGTGAAAGAAGAGATTTACAAACTCATGAGTGAAGATACTTGCCCAGAGTGTAAAGGCAAAAGGTTAAATCCTAATGCTTTGTCCATAAAGGTGAATGATAAGAACATTGCAGAAGTTTGCGATATGTCAATCGTTAAAACTTATCAGTTTATATCCAATTTAAAACTTAGCAAAATGGATAAAACGATAGCCGAAAGCATAATTCATGAAATCCTTTCACGATTAGGGTTTTTGGTTAATGTTGGCTTAAATTATCTCACACTTTCTAGGCGGGCAGGCACGCTTTCAGGTGGTGAGAGCCAGCGCATTCGCCTTGCCACTCAAATTGGCAGCGGACTAAGCGGTGTGATTTACATTCTCGATGAGCCAAGCATTGGTCTGCATCAGCGCGATAACGACAAATTGATAGAAACGCTTAAAAACTTGCGCGATTTGGGCAACACTCTTATCGTGGTTGAGCATGATGAGGACACAATTCGTCAGGCGGATTATCTTGTGGATATCGGCCCAAAAGCAGGCATTCATGGTGGTCAAATTGTGGCTCAGGGAAGCGTGCAAGATTTGATTAATAGCAAAGATAGCATCACGGGCAAATTCTTGTCTGGTGAAATGCAAATTGAAGTGCCAGAAGAGCGCAGGCAAGTTAAAAATGGTTTTATCCACCTAATCGGTTGCAAAGAGCACAACATTAATAATCTGGATATTGCCATTCCAAAGGGCGTGTTCACTTGCGTAACAGGCGTGAGTGGAAGTGGCAAATCCACTATGGTAAATGACATTTTCTATCGAGCCCTATTCAACAAAATTAATAGGCGCGAGCAAGATAAAAACCTAAAAGCAATTTTAGACGCTGATGAAATTGACAAAGTTATTATGATAGACCAATCACCAATCGGTCGCACTCCGCGCTCAAACCCAGCCACATATTCCGGTCTTTTCACAGATATAAGGAAGCTTTTTGCCTCCACTCCAAGTGCAAAAGAAAAAGGCTTTGATATGGGCGAATTTAGTTTTAATGTTGAAGGGGGAAGGTGCGAAGCGTGCGCAGGCGATGGCGTTAAACGCTTGAGAATGTATTTCATGGCAGATGTGTTTGTGCCATGCGAAGTGTGTGGGGGCAAACGCTATTCTCGTGAAGTGCTAGATGTGAAATATAAGGGCAAATCGATTTACGATGTACTAGAAATGACAATAGATGAAGCTTATGAGTTTTTCTCTTCATTGCCTCAATTAAAGCGAAAATTGCAAACCTTGGTTGATGTTGGCCTAGGCTATATCAAATTAGGTCAAAGTGCCACCACGCTTTCAGGTGGCGAGGCTCAGAGATTAAAACTTGCTAGCGAACTCACCAAGCGTGATACGGGCAACACAGCCTACATTCTCGATGAGCCAACCACAGGATTGCATAGTTATGATGTTAAAAAACTAGTTGGCATTTTGCAACGCTTGGTTGGCAAGGGCAACACAGTTGTTGTGATAGAGCACAATCTAGATGTGATTAAAACAGCGGACTATATTATAGATATGGGCCCGGAAGGTGGCGAAGAAGGTGGCAGAGTGATTGCCAGCGGAACGCCGGAAGAAGTGTGCCAGGTTGAAGGGAGCTACACAGCGCAATATCTAAAAAAATATTTAAGGCAAAATTTAGTGAATGTTGGCGAAAAAAAGCAAAAAAGGGGTAAAAATGCCAAAAAATGTTAAAAAATCTTATCATTTTATGAGTTTAAGGTATGACGCCACTGCTGAAGATGTGAAAATTAGGCAAAAGATTATGATAAAAATTGCCCGCGCAAAAGCGTTTAGAACGGGCAAATCTTCAGCAAGCAAAGTGGCAAAAATTAGTGAGCACGCAAACATAATTTTAGAGAGCATAGATAAAATCGGGCCACAGAAGTGCAATATCCTTTTTGACACAACTCTAGACGATTTAGGTTCATTCCTTGCCTTCACAATGGTGATGGTTGGCTTTGCAATCGTTACGTTTTGCATCATTTTATAGCAGGTTTAGCCCAGAAATTCCAACCGTTTCACTAAGCCCTTCCACATTATATTTCAATAGACGAGAGTAGGTGATTGCATCTTCCTGGCTCTCGTTTTTTATAGACGCACATAAATACTGCAAATAGTCGCTCACAGGTTGCATGTCCTTTCTTGAAATGGAAATTGCCAGCACATCCATTTTGCTCGTCCAATAGTCATTAATTTCCAAGATTTTCTCTTGCAATTCGCCGTCCGTTATTTCTCTCGTTTGCAGGCTTTCAAACACATAATTGCAGTCGGCTTCCATTTTGTTGAAAACTTTTCTTGAATATATGCCGTCCCACACGCAAAGTGAGGTTACAATGGCAAAAATAATAAACATAGGAATAAAGGTCTTCATTTTGCCTCCATGTTCACAGCGTTTTCAATCACCTGATATTTTTCCCCTTTCACTTGGAAATAAATCTTCCCGCTTTGGTCAACGGATAAAATAATCAAGTCTTTAAGTTTTTCAATGTTAATTTTCTTTAAAATTTGCTGAAATTTTTGATTGTCTATGTCCAATTCTTTCATCTGCTCTTTAATCACTTTGCCATCGCTAACAATAACGTGCGGAAGTTGAGCCTCCGGGTTGTTTGCCTTAACATCTTGCGCAGTGGCAGGTGCGTTCACGCTGGTTGGAATCACACTCATCTTGCCGTTAGTTTCAATTATCACATAAAGCACTTGGTCCAAACTATAATAATTGCACTGCCTAATGCCTTCAAGCAAGTCGTCTATATTCATGTTTAAATCTTTCAAAGCCTTATATTCAATTCCGTTTGGGCTCACCACAACCACCGGACGCCCGCTCATTAATCTCCTTATATTCACACTCTTACGCGTCAAAAAAGTTATCACATAATGAATGAGCACTAAAATTGCGAGTGGCAAAATGCCGTTTAAAAGAGGGATGTTCGTGTCGCTCATTGGCAGAGTTGCCAAATCGGCAATAATGAGAGTTATCACCACTTCATAAGGTTGCATTTCACCAATTTGCCTTTTGCCCATAAGCCTTAGAAACAGCAAAACGGTTATATAGATTAACAACACTCTAACAAACACAATAAACATAATTTAAGTTTGTTTCTTAAAATTGTTTTTATTCAAATAGCAAGCAATTAATTTTCTTTTTTCTTTTTGCGTTTTAGTAGGGCAATTAGGTCGTCAATTTCAAACAAATTAAACACCTTGCACAAAATCACAGTGGAAATAACGCTCAGGCTTCCCCCAATTAATCCTGCAAAAAAGTTTGTGAAGAATTTGAGCATCAAATTTGATGTGAAGTGCCCAAGCAAACTGCACGGCGTGGCAATTAGTGAATATCGAATTGTCATTTTTATTAAATTAATTTTCAAATTTGGCACAGATTTTTGAATTTTTCTTATATTTAGCAAGGTTATTGTGCTCATAGATAAAAAGTGCGCCACAATCACAGCATTTATGCCAATTAGCGGGGTGAAAACAAGAAGGCAGACAATCAGCACGGCAGAGCCAATCATATAGTGAAAAAACGATTTTATTTCTAAATTTAGGGCGTTTAAGATGCTCCCGGTCAAATTGCAAAGCGTTATTGGCAAAATGCAAACAGCAGAGAGTTGCAAAAGCGCACCGCTAAGCGCGTTTTTATATAGCACCAGCCCGATTAGGTCGCCAACGGATAGATAAAGCGGGATAAATAGCATACTCACGAAAATGGACACTTCTATAGACTTTTTTATGTTATTAGAAATCTTGTCATATTCATTTTTTGTCATCATAGCGGTGATAGAAGGGATTAGCACCATGCTTATAGACCCAACGAGCGACATCGGCACAAACAGCATAGGGAAGGTCATGCCCATAATCACGCCAAAAGATGCCACCGCTTCACTTTTAGTGTAGCCAGCCACAATGAGCATGGCGGGAATGATGAGCGTGGTGATGGGTTGCACAAGTGAATTTGCCAGCCTAACTCCCGTGATTGGCAAAGCACTCTTAAAAACGGAAGCAAATTCACCTTTTTTAAAGCACAATTTTGCCCGCTTAAAATATATGAATATGGTGATAACTGCAGAGATAAGGCAGGTGATGTTAAATGCGATTGCGGAATATTTTGTTGCCACGAAATAGTCCGTTATGCTAAATAGCATCACAAAAGTTAGGGCAAAGCGAATTAACTGCTCAATAAGTTCGGTCAACCCGCAATTAAAAAAGTCATTTTGCCCCCACAACGCTCCGCGAAAAACTGCATAGACGGCACTGAAAATAATAGACGGCACGGTGATAATTAAAATTTCCACTGCACGGCTATCAGCCAACACCACGCCCCAAAGCGATTTTAAGCCATATATCATAGCTGATGATAGGGCTGCCAAGATAATTGCTAAAAGAAGGGCGGAAGTAACCACCTGATTGCGCCTTTTTAATTCATTTTGTGCCTCATATTTGCTCACAAGTTTGGCGGTTGCAAGCGGAATACCACTTGAAATCAGCGTCATAAAAATGCCAAGAATAGACGATGCCATTTGCAAAAGCCCCATTCCTTCCGCACCAAGTTTTCTTGATGAATAAATCCTAAAAAGGAAGCCCAACGCACGGGTTATGATTGAAAATATTGTAACAACGGCAACCGCCTTAAAAATCGATTTCATTCTTAAATAATATATAATTTGGCAAAAAAGAATATACTAAAAACAATCAAATAGACCGCTCAGTTTCATATATAAAACTATGGAAGAAAATGAGTTTTATTATCGCGTGCAACAGGGAGATAACTTTGAAAACATCTTAAAAAGATTTAATGCTTCAAGCGAAAATATTAAGCGCAACAATGAAAAAATTCCGCTATATGTAGGCGAATGGATAATAATCAAACCTAATGATTTCATTTTGCACATCACAAAGCCCGGGCAAACCCTGAACGATGTGGCAAAATTATTTGGAGTTGAGCCAAGCAAAATAATGCAGGACAATCAGTTAAATTCAGCCGTCCTTTTTATCGGTCAACCTTTAAAAATATATAAAGAAAAAAGCCCGAATGGGCTCTAATCTTTGTCTTTAGCAGGTTCTTCTGCATTTTCTGGTTTTTCGCTAGAAAGTTTTCTTATCAAAGCGTTGAGATAAGGCTCGCTCTTTGCGTATTCAATATCTTCTTCCTTACGCTGAATGCTTATGCCAATGGCAGAAGAAAGTTTTTTGTTTTTCCTCATCTCTTTTTCCACTTTTGCAATTTCGCTTGCACTTGCACGCTTAATTTTCAGCTCGCGAAGTGAATTTAAGCAAACTTTATATTCTTCTTCGTAGCCGGTGCGTTGGCTGGTTAATTCTTGAAGTTCTTTTTCTAGTTTGCGCACTTCATCATCGCGCATTGCAGTGGCTTTTCTTGAATAATATTGCTTGTTTACAGTTTTGTTTCTGTCATACTCATTCTTAACCTTTTTGTTTGGCTTCTTCCATTTCACTTTTCTCATCAAAACGCCAGCCACACAAATGATTATCACCACAGCAAACACGATTGAAGGGGCAACATACCACCAATTAATGCCGTTAGAATTTGTTTCTTCTGCATTTTCTTCGTTGTTTTCATTGTTGTTTTCGCTAGAAGACAATTTGTTTAGCACAAGTGCATAAGGCCCGGCTTTTGCTTCTTCGTCAAAGGTTGTTTGGTCTGAGCCATAGTCTTTATAAGTTAAATTGCCGAAGAACACTCTGCCTTGGCTAGGGTTTTCTGATGTGCCAAGCCCAAACACGATGTTTGATGTGGAGTTAGATTCTGGGTGAATGAAGAATGTGTATGTTCTCCATCCCTCATCAGCATTAATAGCAGTGAAACTATCGCTAAACGAGGTGATGCTTAGGCTTGCACCTTCGTTCTCACCAAAGGTGCACGGAGTGAACACATCTATTGAAATTTTATAATAATTTGCACTGTCTAGGCTAAATCCAAGTTTCGAAGTGAGTGAGAAATATGTCTTTTCAGTGGCGTAGATGCCAAGAATGTTTTTCTCATTTCCTTTTAAAGATTTCAAAATGTTTAAAGGAATGTTTTCACCAGAAGTGTTGTCTTTATCTTTAGGGAGCACTTTGCTTTCAAGGGTAGGGCTCTCAATGTTTATGATGCCAAAATCACCATTTATATCCCCGCTCTCCACAAGGAGTTCAGGTGTGGCGTAATCTTCTGCGTCCTTTGAAGCGAAGATGTTTGATAGGCTAAACTTAAATGTGAAATTGCCTGTTTTTGCTTCGTTGAAGGTGTTTTCAGTTGGTTGAGCATCTAAGTCAAGGCTAACATTATCCACAAAGCAGAGAGATTTGTCGCTATTCAAACTAATTCTAATTTGCACATCTTGTGTGAGATATGGGTTGTGCATAAACACATTCACCATTTTCCACTCGCCGTTGGTGTTCACCTGCGTGCTAAACAAGGTTGCATTATCATTAACAATGCTAATTTCTGCATTGCAAGAGTTAGTGAATAGGGCAAGTGAGAATAGGTGATAACTGCCCGATGTGATGTTCTCTGTTTCGCTTGTGTAAGACAATTTGTCTCCGCTGATGTTATACATCATCAACACATTGTCATTTTCATTGTTGTCAATAGAGCCTGGCGTGGTGAGGCTTGAAGGAAGAGAATTTGCTTCTCTCATGCGCTCAAACACTTCGCTATTAGTGTTCACAACACCATATTTTTGCTCGCCACTATCAGCCAAGCCAACCGACCAAGAATCAGGAGTGTTCAAATAAGGTGTTTTGCTAGAAGCTTTACTTGAATTAAATTGACCATTTGCAAAATAATTTTCGTCCGTTTCACCGGTTAAATCCAATTTATTGCTAGAGCTTGCATTGCTAAATTGAGTTTCGTCAATAGGGCAGATGGTTATTGTGGAAATATACACTTTGCCGCTGGTTAGATTGTCAGCATTGCCGACAACAACTGCCAATTTGAAGGTTTCTTCTTGGGTGTGCGATGTTTTAATGTAAAAATAATTGTTTTGATATCCGTTTCTAAGCAGATTTTCGCTAGTTGAGCCAGAGAGATTTATGCTCTTTTCATCGTCATAATCTTCACTTCCTGTGCGGATAAGTTTGATTGTAACTTGCCCGCTCAATTTAAGTGCTTTCACAGGGATTTCAACTCTAACCAAACTGCCTTTTTCCACAGTGATAAAGTTATCTTTTGTGTAGAAAGTGTTGTAAGTTGCTTTAATGTGATTAATCACAAAAGCGTAATCGTGCTCGCCGTCATCCACTTCACTGTCGCTTGCTTTGTGCAAATATCCGGTTGTGGAATAGCTCGTCAAATCATTTTCGCTCTCGCCAACATTTTTAACAAATATTTCGTTAGAAGGGAGCATGTCAAACTCAGTTAAAGCAGCAGAATTTTGCTTATCTAAATAAGCGAATTCATCGCCGTTGGTTTCTCTTCTCGCAAGAGCGTCTGTCATTGCTCTGTCGTTCAATTTCTTTGCGCTAATGTCATCAAACAACACTGTGCCGCCCTTTGAAAACAACCCTAAGTTTACATTCAAAGAAGTGGTTTCGTCTGTGCTAACATATAAATAGCATTTGTTCCAATCGCCAACATGGGTGAGTGAAATAATACGCTCATCATCGCTAATTAAGCAAAGAGTTGCCCTCGCGCCGTCATAACAACCCACTTCAACTGAAATTTCATAATGGCTGTTGGCATCAAGCGTCATTTGTGAAGGGCTAGAGCTAACATATCCAAACTCCTCCACATTTGCTTTCACCATAAGCACATATTGGTTGGTTTCGTTCTCGTTGTGGTTTTTATATTTATCAATAAATTCTTCGTCTTTAAGATTAATAACGCCACTATTTTTCTCCACATTGCTGTTTGAGGAGGTAAACCCATTTGGCTGGTAAGGATATTCGTCCTTTTTGCCTTCTTCAAACTTGGCATTGTTTGTGAGTTTGGTGGTTACTATTTCCTCGCTTTGGAAAGCGGAAGCATACGCTTTAATATCTTTTGGCTTGACGGCTGTGGCAAGCATCAAACCCGCCAAGAAAAAAATAAAGGCGATTAAAAGATGCATTGTTTTAGTTAATTTGCTTGTAGTTTTCATAATACCTCTCATAGAATTGTTACCTTAAACCACTTTATTATAATATAAATAGAAAAAAAAAGCAAATAAAATTGAGCAAATTGAACATATTATTCGTATGAAAAAAGTCAAAAAAATCTATATCATTCTGTTTGGCGCACTAATTGGGCTGATAAATGGATTTTTTGGTGGTGGCGGAGGGATGGTGGTCGTCCCCGTTTTAAATAAATTGTTTAAGATGGAGCAAAAAAAAGCGCAAGCCACAGCCCTGTTTGTCATTCTTCCAATAAGTTTGGTTAGCACAATCGTGTATATGTGCCATAATTCGGTGGATTTTGCGTCTGGTTGGCCTGTGATTGTTGGCATAGTGGTTGGCGGGGTGGTTGGAGCAACCCTTTTAAATAAAATAAGCAACAAAACTGTTAAAGGCATATTCGTCTTTTTTATGCTTTTAGGCGGCATTGTGATGCTTTTAAAGTAGGTTGATATGTTGTTTTGGGAAATTGTTGTTGGAATATTGGGCGGAATAGTTGGTGGCATGGGCATGGGTGGTGGCACTCTCACGATACCTTTGCTCACTATATTTCTATCTTTCAAGCAACTGCAAGCACAAGGCATAAATTTGATTGCCTTTCTGCCAATGAGCGTGGTGGCTCTTTTCATTCATATAAAAAATCATTTGGTAGCATTTAAAGAAACATGGTTGCTTGCGTTGATAGGTTGTGTGTTTAGTGTGGGCGGGGCATTGCTTGCAAACCACATTTCAAACGACATTTTAAAGAAACTCTTTGCCTTTTTCTTGATTGGATTAGCAATCTGGCAGATTGTGGAGATGAATAGAAAACATTAAAAGGACGATAGAAAGCTCACATAGTTCACCACAAAACTGATTTGCTCATATCTAAGTTTGCTTGCGTCAGTTATATCATTCAAATTGGTTAGAGAAGTGTGCATTTTTTCCAAACTTGCGCGCGCTTTGCTAAACTTATTGTCTTTAAAAACTCCGTTGAATTCTTCCATCTTGCTTTCAAAGTTTTTTAAAATGGCACTAAAATTTAATTTTAACTTTGCTTCGCTATTTTCATTTTTCACAAACGAAAGAATGTTTTCATAAATCTCACCAATCGTGTTTTCACTCATTTCCACCATGTTGGAAAGAGCGGTTTTTTGATTTGCTGATAGGTTTTTTGAATTGAGAGAATATTCGAGCGAAAACACACAAGCGCACTCAAATTCTTCCTTTAAATTTTCGCACACCGTTTCAGCCTCTGATTTAGTAGGGTAATATCCGGCAAACACATGATAACTTCCATTAAAAAAAACATATCCGGCACCGCCTTTTTCTTGAATTGAAATGGCAAGTTCGTTTGCGTCTTTATAGGTGATGAATTGATTGATTTCCACAAAATAAAATTCTTGCTTTGATGCTGATTTTTTTGGCATTAAGATGAACGCGGCACCTATTAAAATTATGCAGATAAAAATGAGAATGGCTACCGAGCCGCCTCCATTTTTATAAATTTTTTTTCGATATTCTTTTTGATTAAACTGATATTCTTGCATATTAAATTTTATTTTTTAAGGCAAATAAATATGTGCGCTAAAAAATTTTGTTATCTTCAAAATTAAGCCAAAATTTTAAATAAAAGCGTAAAAATCGCCATATTTTTTAAAAATTTTTTAAATTTTGGCAGTTTTTAGATGAAATATTGACATTTGTGGATATAATCAGGCGGGAGGATAAAATGAAAGTAAAACCATTATTTGATAGGGTTTTGATTTTGCCTGAGCAGTCAAATCCCACGAGCGGAATAATTTTGCCAGACACCGCAAAAGAGCGTCCGCAATTTGGCAAAGTGATTGCCGTTGGCGATGGAGAAAATTTTGATTATTCGGCGGGCAAAATGAAAGTGAAAATTGGCGATAAAGTTCTTTTCAACAAATACGCAGGTGCAGAGATTAAGTTGGACGAAAAAACTTATATCATCATGCGCCAAATAGACATTATAGGGGTGGTGGAAAATGTATAACAAAGTTTTGAATGGTGATGAAGCCAAAATGAAATTATTATCTGGCATTGAAACGGTTGCAAACGCCGTTAAAATCACACTAGGGCCAAAAGGCAAAAATGTGGCAATAGGCAGAGAATATAAAGCGTTTATCACAAATGATGGGGTAACGATAGCACAAGAAATCAAATTAAAGGACGAAATTGAAAACACGGGAGTGAAACTTCTTTGCGAGGCGTGTAGAAAAACCAACGATTTGGCAGGCGATGGCACCACAACTGCCACAATTCTCGCCGAAAAGATATTTTTGGAAGGATTAAAGGTTTCAAACATGGGCGCAAACCCAATTATGCTTCGCTCTGGCATCCAAAAAGCGATTTCGTTTTTAATTGAAGAGATTAAGAAAAACAAACGCCCCATTGAGGACATCAATTCAATTCGCCAGATTGCCACAATCTCATCTGGCAGTGCACAAATGGGCGATTTGATCGCAAAAGCATTTGAAAAAGTGGGCAAGGACGGAATAATCACAATAGAAGAAAGCAAAAACATTTTCGATAGTCTTTCTGTGGTGGACGGATTGAGAATTAATAGAGGGTATATTAGCCCGTATATGTGCGCAGACCAAAGCAGGCTCGTTGCCGAACTTGAAAATCCTTACATACTAGTAACAGATAGAAAAATCACAAACATAAATGAAATTTTGCCAATAATGGATAAGGTTAGTCGCGCAGGGAGTTCGCTCTTCATAATTGCAGACGAGGTGGAAGGAGATGCCCTCACCACCATTGTTATAAACAATATGCGCAAAGTGTTTAGTTGCCTTGCAGTGCGTGCTCCAAATTTCGGAGATAGAAGGAAAAAGGTTTTGGACGACATCGCCTTATTTGTTGGAGCAAAATTTATCTCTGGCGATATTTATAATAACTTTAATGATGTAACTTTGGAAGATTTGGGCAGGGCAGATAAGGTTAAAGCGGATAAGGATATTTCCACAATTATCGGCTCTAAAGGGGATAAAGAAAAAATCGACACCCGCATTAAAGAGCTAAAAAAACAACTTTCTCAAACGATAAGGCCGTTTGATAGAGAAACACTCACAGATAGAATTGCCATGCTTAATGGAGGCATTGCAGTAATTAAAGTTGGAGCAATCACAGAAGTGGAAATGAGCGAGAAAAAGTTAAGGATGGAAGATGCTCTCAATGCCACAACTTCTGCCATAGATGAAGGCATTATTGCAGGCGGTGGAGTGGCACTCTTGCGCACAAAATCTGCACTAAAAAAATTTGTTGAAAAAAATCTTTTTGACGATGAAAAAATTGGTGGCAAAATTGTGGAAGATTGCCTAGATGCGCCAATTCGCCAAATAGCAAAAAACGCAGGTGTTGATGATGGCGTTGTGGTGCAAACAGTGCTGGCAAATGAAAACCCAAATTTTGGATATGACGCCTTGAAAGATAAATTTTGTGATATGTTCGAAGCGGGAATAATCGACCCATTAAAAGTAACTCGCACAGCGATAGAAACGGCGGGCAGCGTTGCTTCAAGCCTATTAACCACTGAATGCATTATCGCGGCAATAAAAGAGCCTCAGGATAGCGTGCTGCCAAAATAAAAAAACTCAAAAATTTTTGAGTTTTCTTAATTTTTTTGATAAAAAACAATAAAATTTAAGTAATTTTCATAAAAATTTTAAAATTATTCAGCAATTTTTCCAATTTTCACATCAAACTCGCCGGCGCTAAATTTTAAATCTTTTATGTTCATCACTGCTTTAATGTCGTCTGAGCAAAGTTTGAAGAAGTCAACATTGTGGCTAACAATTTCCACATCTTCAATTTCGGTTTTTAGGCTCAATTTGTTTTCGCTCTTAAATTGCCTAATGCGAGCCACCACTTCAATCAACTCATCACCTTTTTCAATTATAGTTTTATTTTCATCTAATTTGATAGGGGAGAGCACGGTTAGGTGAATGCTCTTTTCTTTCTCAAATGTTCTAAAATAGTTTTGATAAATTTCTTCAGCAATGTGTGGCATTGTTATGCCCAAAAGTTGCAACATCTTAAATAGCACATTATAACTTGCCCATTGTGCACTTTGCTTGGCTTCTTCGCCATAAATTTCTGGTTTGTAAAGCCTATTTTTCACTAGTTCGATATAGTTATCACAGAAGAAGTAGAAGAATTTTTCAATTTCCGCTTTTGCGTATCCCATTTCCACATCTTGATAGAATGAAATTGTTTTATTATAAGCGTCATTAAATTTGTGCATTACATATTCATCCACAGGCAAAATTTTGCTTGGTTTTTTAGGAGTGTAATCATAAAGGAAGTTGAGCACAAATTTTGAGCCGTTAAATATTTTGTTTAATAGTTTATATCCATCTTTAAGCCCTTCGTCATTAAACATCACATCGCGCCCATAAGCACCACTTGCACTAAAATATCTCACCACATCTGCACCATAGGTTTGCATGATTTGATTTAGGTCCATTTTAGAGTTGGATAAGTGCTTGCTAATTTTGATGCCTTTATCTGCCATCATCCAGCCATTGATAAGCAGTTCTTTCCATGGCAGACAGCCTTGATGATAATATGCTTTAATGATTGTGCGCAAGCACCATGTGGTGATAATATCCCGCCCGGCAAAGCGCATGTCCATAGGGATTTTTTTGCTTGCACCCTTTTCGTCATCAAACCAATTTGTGTTGATTTGTGGGGTAACCGAACTTGTTGCCCAAGTGTCCATCACATCGCTCTCTGGCACAAATTTTGTGCTTCCGCATTCGCATTTTCCATTATACTCAGTTGAAAGCGGATTAACGGGCAAATCTTTAATATCTGCAAAATGAGGCTTGCCACAAGCGGCGCAATACCACACAGGGAATGGCACGCCAAAATATCTTTGACGCGAAATGCTCCAATCTTGATTTAGATTTTCCACCCACGACATATATCGCGTTTTCATGCTCTCTGGGTGCCAAACTAATTTGTTGCCAAGTTCTGCCCATTTTTGCTTTAATTCTGGGGTGGAAGTGCGGATAAACCATTGCTTTTTAGTTAAAAATTCAATAGGTTGCTCGCACCTTTCATGCACTTTAACGCTGTGGGTGATTGCGTCTTGCTTATAGATATAACCCTGCGCCTTTAAGTCTTCAATAACGGCTTTTCTTGCATCTGTGGTTTTCAGCCCGGCATATTTTCCGCAAATCTCTGTCATGCGGCCACCATCATCAATCGCTTGCTTTAATTCTAAGTGATATTCTTTCCACCATTCCACATCGGTTTGGTCGCCAAAGGTGCAGCACATAACAATGCCTGTGCCTTTATCTATGCCCACTTTGCTGTCCGCATAAATCTTCACAACTCTATCTTCAAAAAGTGGCACTTTAACCAATTTGTCAACAAGGTGTGAATAACGCTTATCTTCAGGGTTGACGAATATTGCCACGCAAGCGGGCAAAAATTCTGGTCGGGTGGTGGCAATAGGAATTGTGCCGCTCCCGTCAGCCAACTTAAAGTTGAGATAGTTAAACACGCTATCTAAATCTTTATCTTCCAATTCAAATTGTGCTACACTAGTCCTACACTTTGTGCACCATGGGCTAGGCTTGTTTTCACGATAAGCAATGCCGCTTTTTGCCAATTCAATAAACGATTTTTGGCTGGTTTTTTGGCTGCGGTTGTCAATCGTGTCGTACCCTAAAGATAAATCACAACTGATGCCTGCGCGCATTATCAAATTTTTATATTTTTGATTGTAACTAACAAGCAACTCTTGTGCAATTTTTGCAAACTCTTCGCGTGGGAGAGTGTGTGCTTGAATTTTTTTCTGCTTTTCAACCAATAGTTCGGTTGGCAAACCATTATTATCCACACCTAGCGGAAAAAAAAGATTTTTGCCGAGCATTCTATTGAACCTAGCATACATATCTGCCTGGCTAAAACCATAGATGTGGCCAATATGCAATTCACCACTAACAGTTGGGGGCGGTGTGTCAATAGAAAAAGTTGGTTTTTTTGAGTTTGGGTCAAATTTATAAATGCCCTCTGCTTGCCAAAACTCTTCCCATTTTTTTTCTTTTTCTTCAATGTTATATTTATTATCTAGCATCGTTTTCTCCTAATTTCCCTATTATATCATAAGAATTATAATAAGTCAACTATAATTTAAAAACAAACCTTACGCTTCCAAAACGGCTAAATTTAAGCATAATTAACCCCTAATAAGAATAAAAATGAACAGATTTGAAAAAATTTGTTGAAAATTGAATAAATTTTGGATGAAATTATTAAATTTTCATAATTTTATTTGGACAAGCCAATTTCACTTTAATAAAATTTTTATATCTTTCATAAAAGGAGGTTAAAAGATGAAAGTTAAAGGGAAAGTGCTGATTTTAAAGATTGTGCCTTTACTTGCCACAGTTCTCACATTTTTGGGGCTTGAGTTTAAGTTTGCTTATGAAAAAGTGGTGATTAAAGGGTTGCCTGAAGGCCTTCCAGACGCAGCGAAAAATCTTTTGCCATCAAGTCGTTCATTAACTCGCGCTGATTGGACGGGCAATTTTAAGCAACTAAGCGATTTAGGCGTCAAATCTGTGGGTTGGTGGCAGGCTGCAAGAGTGTTTTTAATCATCTCTCTTGTGCTCGTTGCCATAGTTGCACTCATCACAATCGTTCAATTCTTCTATAACGGCAAAGTGCTTTCATTGGTGAAAACTTGCACATCTGCTTTAGGCATTTTAAGTGTGCTTGCGTTCTTAATCACTTTGCTTGTTGGCGGTGGATTAATCGCTTCTAAGATTTCAGAAATCTACACTGCTCAAATCGGTTTAGTGCTTAGCGGGCTAGGGCTCACAGGCGTAAGCGCAACGGCAAGTTATCTGCCTCATCTGGGCGTTTACTTCCTCACGATTTTTGCCCTTGTTGCATTAGTTAGTGCCTTGCTTGACAGGCACAAAGACTAATTAAAAAAGCCAGTTTTGCTGGCTTTTTTCGTCTTTAGTGCTTTAAATATTTTCATCTTTTGTGTGCCATTATTTTAGCAAATTATTTAAAATTTGTCAATAAAATTATAAAAATTGTAAAAATTTGTTGCAAAAAGCAAAAAATTATTTAGAATAATATCAATGAAACCTTTTAATTATAGTTCTGCTGAAAAAATAGTTTTGCCGGTGCTTTTCATTTTCTTAATATCGGCATCTGTTTTTTATGTGATCTTAACGCGCAAGCACCAAAAATTAAGAGGCATACCTCTAAAAATTATCACAATTTGCTTGATTTTAACAGAAATTTTAAAGCAAGTGTATTATTTGTCCACCAACCAATATCAAAAAAATTTCATACCGCTGTGGTTCTGTTCGCTGTTTATGGTGCTTTTCTTGTTGAGCGAATTTACTCCGTCAAAGGTGGCAAAAAATTTCAAACCAATGTCATTTTGTTTTTCTTTTGTCTTTATGATTTTGCTGATTTGCTATCCGTCATGGATGTGGGGAGCTTCGGCAAGTGGCATATTTGATGGCGTGCCTCATTTTGTGCAATTTAATTATCACGCTTTGCTTTTGGCATACTTCATTTATTCACTCATTAGTTTGAGTTATGTGCCTAGGAGGAGAGATTGCTTGCTCTTGATTATATGTGTGCTTTTCTATATCAGTTATGCAGTTCCCGCAGCAATCAGCCTTAACGTGAATTATGAGTGGCTGCTTTATAGCATTTATCCGCCGTTTGATAAGTTTAGAATTAATCATGGTCAATTCGCTTATTTGTGTGGTTATGTAACGATAATATGCCTCGTGGCATGTTCGATTTTGATGTTTTATTATGCAATCTATCAGTTGATAATGATAGCAAAAGAGGCTAGAAGTGGAAAAAATAAATTATAAAAAAAGTCTTGGTCAAAATTTTATTTTTGATGCAAATCTTTTAAACGCCATTGCAACGGATGGAGAAGTGTCGAAGCAAGACGAAGTGCTAGAGATTGGCGCAGGGGCGGGCACACTCACAAAAGTTTTGTGCGAACACTCAAAAAGAGTGGTTTCGTTTGAGATAGACAAATCGTTGTCAGTTTATTTAGATAAAATTGCCAGCGAAAATAAAAATTTAGAAATTTATTATGAAGATTTTTTAAAAGCGGACATCGAAAAACTAAATTTAAAAAATGCACGAGTGGTGGCAAACATTCCATATTACATCACCAGCCCAATCATTTTCAAGCTTGCCACAAGCGGGGCAGAGTTTAAATCAATTTTGGTGTTGGTGCAAGTTGAGGTGGCAAGGCGTTTTGCGGCAAATAAAGATAGCAAAGATTATGGTGCAAGTTCGGTTTGCTTGCAAGCGAAATATCACATCTCAATTCCGCGCGTGATAAAGAAAGAATGTTTCACTCCAAGCCCAAAAGTGGATAGCGCACTTTGCAAACTCATTCCACACAATCTTTACGATATTGATTTTGATGAATTTTCATCATTCGTTGAGAAGGCGTTTTCTATGCGGCGCAAAACCTTGATGAATAACTTGAAGCCACATTTTGATAAAGACAAAATTTCATCTGCCCTATCAAAGTTGGGTTTGGAAATTAATGTTAGACCAGAAAATTTATCGGTGGAGCAATTTGTTGAATTATCAAAATTGCTGAAATAAAAATTTTTTAGGATTTGCACTTTTTGTGCAAATTTTTTAAAAAACAATCAAAAATTTCAAAAAAAATCAAATTTTTTGCAAAAAATGCCAAATTTTTCCGTTTTTCATCAAAATTTTTGAAAATTTTTTAAATTTGTTTTAATATCGATTTTTTATTTTCTTTTTTGCTTTTGTTTGACTTAAAACTTTTTTAATTATATAATTAAAATGTAGAATTTTGTTGATACTAATTTTAATCTGGCAGTTTTGCATTTAGGTAGGGGTTTATGAAACATAAGATTTTGAAAGTTATTGGCATCACGCTGGGGTGCATTCTAGCATTTATTGGTGTGGTGGTTGGCGTTATGGCAATAATGGGCAAATTTAAAAAGCAAAATATTGCTCCAACCCAACTCACATTTTTAGAGAATAATTTTGAAGTGAAAAACGACTATTCCGGTTCGCTCCATTCTTTCATGCTCACGGGCACGAGCGATAAGGGCGAGGTAAATCAAAATGATTGTTATATCTATTTCATTTCAAGAGATGATTCTGGCAATATCTATGGCGAGGAGCTGATAACTCTTTGCAATGAAAATGGCGAACCGCTGGTTAGCGACAATCAGGGCAGATATTCAATTAAATGCAACGAACCAACTTATTATTATTTCAAGCCATTGGGCAGCAAGCCGTCTCACTTTGATCCAGACAACCCACGCGCAAACAAAGGCAAGGTGGTGCTTGAAGCCACTAGTGGGCGAGTTTATTCCGACCGACTAACATTCTATGTGGATATGGCAGTTGAAAATATCCGCTTTGAAGGTGCATCAACCACAAAAACTTCTGTGAATAAGCACGGCAGAGAATATCAATCACAAACAGTTTCAGTGAGCCTAGGCAGTGCATGGCCTTTAACTTATCACATCGAGCCATATTATTCATTAAACCCAATGGCAAAGCGTGATGAAAACAAAGTGGTTGAGTTATATTATCACACAAACGAAACTTCCACCGACATCAACGATTATCAGCTCATTTGCCGTGAATATAAAAATGAAAGAGTGTTCAATCAAGATTTCTTATCCACTCACAAGTTTATAGAAGAAATTGATGGCAATGTTTGCTTTGTGCCAGACGGCAGCCAAAGTGAATTTGAATTTATCTATGCCGTTTTCGAAAGTTATAACGAGCAAGAAGCGCACCCTGAGAGCGATTTCATATATGCTAGCGATAGGGTTGAGCAATATATGGCATACGCAGTGCTAAATGTGAGTGTTGAAAGCGAAACAATTTCAAATGTGGCAATCAACAATCCAAACATCCAATTAAATTTATATTACGAAAACAATTTCATCACACTCAATGGCAGCGTATCTGATGCTGATGTAAATAGCAATGATTTGGGGCTAACTTTGAATGGCAACACCACGAGCATGAGGTTTAACGAGTTTGCGTTTGGGCTAAGATATTGGAACAATAGGCTTGTGGAATTTGAAAGCGAAGGCAAAAAGAAGGTTTCTTTTGAATTGGGTGATGACGGCAACTATAACTACGATTATGTTGGCGGAAGCCTGAGGAAAAATAACGGCGATGCTGAAAATTATGATTTATTCACAATCACCACATCTAGCGAAATTCAGTTAGACAACCTAACTTTAATCAGCTCAATTTCGCTCAATGGTGAAATCTATAAGGCAGTGAATGGCGTTGCGTTCTTAACTAACGACACACATCGTTTAACCCTTCTTCGCACGGGGAGTTATTTAGATTTCTTCACCAAACAAGATAGTGATTATGTTCAGGCAGATTTTGAGCAGGGCAGGGATTATGATTTCCCAACCACACCTATCAATTCTGGCAAGGATAAAACTTTCAATATATTAATCAAAACGCCGGCAGAAAATCTTGAATTGTTGGCGTTGGTGGTTAATGGTGATGGCACGATTAAATACGCTTCCACAAAGGTTACAATTTCCGAGATTGATTTGGAAAAAGAATTCACTCGACCAGATCGCACCTATTCGATAGACATCTCTTATCCAAATTCCAAGGCGGATTATGGCGAAATTCCTTTTGAAGATATAGTAAACATCACTGGCGGAAGTTACACTGCTGGCGTGTTAATCACAAGAATTGAAGAAGGCACAAGCGCAAGCGTAAACATTTTGCCAAATCTCCAAATTCAAATTGCCGATTCCACCTTGGCATTAAATGGCAGATATGCTCTTGTGGGATATTTAGATGAAGAGGGCAATTTTGTGAATAGTGTTAGGGCAACGAGGCGCTCTGCGTCCGCTTCCACCACACTTTATCTCCTTCAACTAAAAAATAGTTATCAGCAGACTGCTGAAGAGTTAATCACCTCATTAATCAACAATGCAGACACTGAAGTGATAAACCTAACAGATGTTTATTGCAAACATTTCGTTATGCTTGCAAATGCCATCACAATCAATAATAACTACACTCTCACAAACAAAAATAGCATCGAATTCGATTTCCATCAGAGTGAGGCATATGAAGGCGAAAATGGCGATGATAAATACTGCGTTTTGCAAGGCGGTGTTTATCACTTCTTGGAAAACACAGATAAAGGGCACACATTAACCGTTCATTCTCCTGCATATGATATGCTTTTCAACATCTTCGATAAAGATGCTTTTAAATTCTTCGTCTATCTTTATGAGGCGGACGGCAATAGGTCAATTTATTCTTCAAATGTATTTGAGTTAGACACGGTTGACCTAGATGGCGTTGAGCGTCAAGATTTGGTTGTAACTTTTAAAGTGGGCGAGTATGTGTCGCTAAGGTCGGGTCAATATTTTAGATTTGGCTTAAATTTTGGCAACGATGAAATTCTTTCACCAGCCGTTGTTATCGATAGCAGCGAAGCCTCTTCAATCACGCTTAACGGCATTCCACTTGCCGATAGCCAGGACGCATTAAATATCCCAACAATAGATGTAACAATAAACGGCGTGAGCGGCAACCAATATTCATATTCCAGCATGTTTAACGGCAGTGCAATAGACCTAGACATTTTCTCCACTTCGGTTGAGCAATCGCTCTTCACACCAAGCCCAATGTATAGTTATGACGAGCAGAGCAGTCAAAAATCTTATGACCTTGCCTACTATAGCCTAAACGAAGATGTGGCAAAAATAGATGGCACAAATTTGCAAATCTTTAAAATTGGAGATTGCGTAATCCAAGTGATTTGTGGCTCAACGATTAGATACATCAAGGTTAGCATCACAGCCACAGGTTTCACTTTCCAAAACAAAACTGAGCACGACATTTTCACCACTTCCACCAATTTAGTAAACCTAAAAGAAGTGGTTAGTTATCAATGCAATGGCGAAGAAATCACAAATTCAACATTCTTCACAATTTCACCTGTAAACACCACCACTTATAGATACACAAAGCAGGGCAATGGCTATGAAGTGTCGCTCACAGACGGAAGCGTGGTGGCGGAAATCACTAAAACAGATGGTGAATGGCAAATCAGCAGAAGGCCGAATTATTCCTACACAAACATCACCTTAAATTTAAACATTCAAGTTAAAACTTCCAGCGATGCAATAAACATTCGCATATACTTCACAAATAGCATAACGGCGGATTTAAATCAGGACTATAACGCCACCGTTTATGCGGGCACAACAATTTTGCTTGTTGAAAAGGCCACAAACACAGCCTTCACAAACAATTCACTATTTAGAATTAACGACCTTGAAACATCAAATTATTATAAGATAACCTACACTATAAATGGCGCAAGTGAGCAAACTTTCAAAAACGACTATTTCAGCACAACAGATTCTTCATACAGATTGCTTTTAGAAGAAGGCAGATATGTGTTCACAATTCTTTTAAAATCAAATGACGGCGATGATAAACGCCTCGCAGTTTATAATATTAATTGCCGACCAAATGTGGTATTCTCTCAAACTGACGAGCAAAAGGCAAACGCTCGCACCTTGCAGAGCGATAATGAATATGAGCTTTCACACATCATCACAATCAATATGTTTAAAACTCAGGGCGATGAGGGCAGCCCATTTGTGTATGGCTTGGGCAGAGATAGCCTATACACAGAAAATAATTATGCCGAAACTATTGATTCAATCTATGAAAATTTGAGCTTAACCGAAAATGAAAACATCTCACTCGCATCAAGCACAATCAAAACATCTTGGTTCAGCGAGTTGGATAAGGTGGTTAGCATGGATAACATCCAACTTAGCGCATCCACCACGTCATTTAAGTTTGACGAAATTAGAATAGAAAATAAATATAAAGATTTGCTCACTCTCACCAGGGAGGGCGATAGATTTGAAGCCAACCACTATTTCCCTGTTGGCGCTCAAAACAATTCACCACTTTCCATTGTAAGCGAAGAGGAAGAGTGGGCACTAACCAATGTCAGCGGACGAATTGAAGGCGGGCAAGATTTAACTTTCTCAATGGAGGGCGAAAAGTTCACGCTCGACACTCAAATAAACGAAATTTTCTCAACACCAAATGTTGTGCTTACTTTCACATTCTCATATAGTGGCAAATCTCTCACCTACATAAGTTCGGGCAACTCAAACATGAGCGATATGTCAATCACCATCACACCTCGCTCACCAGCCATAAACATTCAGCCGGCATATTCAAATTATAGTTTCAACATAATTAAAGATGTGTTCACAATAGAAGATGGTCAAGAAAATTATTTCAAATCAATCTCTGTTGAAAAAGTGGTTGAAACGGGCACTCCGGCGCTCGATAGCCGTGTGGTTGGCATTAGATATATTTTTGAAGATAAAAACGAAGCGGACGCTCAAATAGCAATCGGTAGCATATATGGCGAGCAAAAAGAAATTTTGGTTGATTACCGCATAACCTACACAGACGAAAGCTATTTCGTGTTTGAAGGTGTCAGCATTATCATCACAAACTGCCAAAGCATTGAAATGCAATATCCTTTTGAAGAGTATGGCACGGGCACAGTTAGATTCTCCACCACAAGCAACGCAAATGAGCAAGATAGAGACTATTTCGGCTCTGCAATCAGCTTGCCAAACTATGAGCCTGTCAGCATGGGGCAAACCATAAGGTTTGATTTAGATTCCACCATGTCCACTCAGCGCACAATCATCACAAACCGCACAGAGCAAGACGAGCCGGGTGCAATAGCCAATGTTGTGCTTGTCGGCACGAGCAACAATATGCCAAATTTGGTGTCCATTTCAAAAGATGAAAAATCATTCGTTATCACCTTTAGCCCAGCGGGTGATTTCGTAACCGCATATTTGGCGTTCAAAATTGAAACCACTTCATCAAACTATGCATATTATTTCGTTCGTTTATACAACACTTTAAGAGATAGAAACCTAACTTCCCTAAACACAAACACGGTTGTAAACATCAATCCAAAATCATCTTCAGGGTTGCAATTCTATTCATCTGGCAAGGTGTTGGGCGAAAGTTTGGATTTAACCAAATTCTGCTTGCCGGGCACAATCGCTCCAACTGATGAAAACATATATTTATATTTGCTTGAAGCTAGCCTTTTAGACGGCAAAGATTTCTACGAGCAAACGGGCATTAAGAGATATTCTTTGTTAAACAAAACAACTTTGCCAGCACTCAATAATTTTGCCACACTCAAAATCGGTGTTGTATATAACGCCACGAGTGGCAGTGCAGAGGTGTTTGTTGGCTCAATTATGGCATATGTTCAGCCAACCACGAGTTATAGTTTCAATTCAAGTCTAACTCACGAACTTGAAGGCATTGAAAACGGCAGATATTTCATGGAGTGGAAAGATGCTTCCTTTGCAAACCCATTCACTGGGCTGTCGCTTCCAGAGTTGAAAATTGTCAAAGTAAATCAAGGATTTTCAATTGACGAAGCAGGCAAAAACATCTATTTTGGCGAAGATAAAGAAAATCCAGTCATCACAATAGCAAGCACCACAATCAGCCGTCAAAAATATGTAACTTCAACGCTAGAATTTGAAGTTGAATATGTGTTTGCCGGCTCAGATTTCGTTTTGGTTGTGCATTTCATAATGCCAGCAATAACAATCCCAACCGATAGAATTTGGCGCACAGTGGGCAATTACTCAGGCACTTCTGGCTTTGTTTCCTCACTTGATTTAACAGAATTTTTGTCATATAGCAACCTAGATGGAAGCAGCAATAAATATGCCATGACCCTTAAAATCTCATCCTTGCAAGTAAATCAGGTTTCGCAGAGTGATGTGTCAATCGAAATGTCCCAAGAGGCATCACCAAATCAAACAGTTAGTTTTATTGAGTTTGTGCACACGAGTGGCAATTTGGCAATCAATTTTGAAGCCAAAACATATTTCTACACAGTATCATTTGATATGGTGTTTGAAGATATCGCGTCCACCAACACTGTCTATCGTCATGTGGACATCTCAGTGCAAAGTTTTGTGGATCGCACATTCCCAGATTCTGCTCCGGGGCACGCAAGTGAGTTGCCTTTTGATGCAACTTTCACAGACACCTCTTATGCAAGCACCACAGCAAGCACAATCACCTTCAACCGCACAGAAGATGGCGCAATCACCACTTATTCAATCGGCACACTTAATAATCAACTAATCATTCGCACCCCAAGAGAATTTAATGCAACACTCGAATTTGCTCTTCAAGATGATGGCGATGCAAAGTTTGTAACCACCATGGATAGCAACACCATTTCTAATGGGCATTTAACCATAGGTTTCACACACTCAGCAATTGAAAAGGTTGTCCAATTCAATTTCACAATCAAGTCAAATGCCAGCACATTCACAGAAGAGGGCGGAGCGGCAATCACAATTCCTTTCTATGTGCGTGTTTATCGCTCTTATGATAATCTCGTGCCACTATATCTCACAAAAGCGGCGGAGAAAAATGGAATTCCGCACGAAAATGTGCAATCTAACTATAAAATTGACGATTTATATTCCTATCTATTCACAAATTTAGATGGAAGTTTGACCGGATTGACCGATGCTGTTAGCAAAAACAGCGTGGCAAACACAAGAAGATTGGCTTTGCAAGTTGGCGAAAGAATTATTGAAGATTATGGCGATTTGGGCTTCAATGACATTGCAAATGCAAACTATATCAGCTTCGAGCATGGTGATAACAACAACATTTCAACTAGTTCGGGCAGCATAGTGCTCACATTCTCACCAGTTTCCACCACAAGCAATGTGCTTTCCACAATTTCGTTCCGCAACGATGCAGGCGCAAGCAATCAATATGTTTATCAAATAATGGGCGAAAGAAACGGCTCAAAAATCAGCGATGGCTTAGATGTGGCGGAGGGTGACTTTGTTTCCACAGAAGAAATCGCCACCACACAATCACTCACTTATTCATTTATCATAAACGATAAAGACGAAGTAAATAGTTTCACGCTAAACAAAGTGCTTGGAAATAGTGAGCAAACCGAGTTTGTGATAGGCTCACTCCTTGATAAGCAAAACACAGCGTTCTATATCACAAGTGCAACAGCGTCATACACAGGGCCAAATGTCCATGAAATAAACTTGCTGTCGGCATCGTCTAGATTTGCAGACACAAATGGCGATTTAATCTACACATTGTCCTTCGGTCTAAACTCCACAGAATATCAGTTGATTATAAAACTTAAAGGAAACACAAGTAAAGATGTGGCAATTTCGTTTAACCGAACCGCAAACGCAAAATTGTTTGATTCCCTTGCATTCTCACTCGCTCTTTATGGAGATGGCGGCAAAATAGCAGATGTCAACATTGGTTTCTATAATTTACGCATCACCCAAACAAATCAACTAGAAGCCTACGCCACCACCAGTGTCATCTTAGATGAATATTTGAGTGGCAATGTTAAGCCAAACACTGTGGCAACTGCGAGTGGCATCCAAAGCCACATCTCTTTCCAATATGACGGAAGCAGCAGTTTCTATTATTATAATGGCAACTCTGTGAGCAACTTAGATGCAGATAATAAGATTTATAAATATTCAGTTGCCCAAGGAAGCCATTCGGTTACACTCTATTCAATCGCTGGCACGGACGCAATCGTTCACATATTCTTCAATGTGGTCTACGATAGCAAAGTGATAGGGCATATTGAGTTGGTCATCACAGATAGATGTGCCTTCAATTTCTTCATAAACAAAGGCAATCCGGCCACGGGCGCTGAAATAATAAGCGAACTTGCAAACTCCACAAACACTTATAATTATTATATGACAGGAAACCCTTCGTCCCCATTCTCACACACAATCACACTTTTTGACGATAGCAAATTAAACGGCACATCTTATTACACAAGCACTTATCAAGAAGGTAGGAGCGAAACCTACTATAATGGCTTAAATATTGCACTTTATAACAAAGCAAGAAACAACAACGCCACATTTGGCATAACGGCATTCAACATTCAAATTTGCAATTCTGAAGGCACAGCAATTGAAAGCGAAGATTATAGCATTGAAAAATCTGCAAGTAAAATCGAATTGAAGTTTAATAAGGACTTTTCTGGCGATATTATCTTAAAGCTTATTGCAGGCTCGGATAATGGCAACGGAGATTATGTCCGCTTCATCACAATTAATGTGTTTGGCTTTGTGAAATTCACTTATGCAAATAAAGAATTAAAAGAAAGAAACATTCTTGAAGGGGCAGGCGGCAACGGCTTCAGTTCGGGCAGCACGGCATACCTAGTTTCCACAGCATCTGTTGACGGGGCTTCCACATTCAACATAGGCATAAACGCTTCCACCACCGATTCAGCTCGTTTTGCAAATGTCGAAATCCTCAGAGAAACAGAAATGGCAGGTGCACAATTTGCAATAGTGAGATATAGTTATGGCATGGATGTTGTGCAGGCGTTTGAAGCGGCAGACAAGCACACAACCAATGTAACTTTCGCTCAAAGCAGTGGCTCAAATTACATGGCAACAGTAACCTTGCCAGATGTGGAAATGTCCGGCTCACCAAGAGTTTACTATGCAGTCATTTATAAGTTTAAATTCAGATATATGAATCAAACTTCAAACGAATATTATGTAACCTTCAAAGTGTATAACAATCAAAGCGTTCAGCCAGCAAACACAAACATTGATGCAGATGAAGAGTTGTCTGGCACGAACTTAAAGCTTTTCCAATACACGCTAACTTACACAACAAACACCAATAGATATGTGGTTTATTGCGACATATCCGGAAATATAAAGATGGATATTTCGCCAGTGTCTGGTGGCGGCGTTGAAGCCACACTGAATTGCACAGATACGGGCACCAGATTTAGCAATGGGTCGCGAACGGTTGAATTGTCTTCCGCTCAAACTGATGTGGTTGTGCTCTCAGATAATGGCTCGCAATATCCGGGCACCGCTCGTGCCACCACTTCAAGCAGCTCGGGCGTGGTGTTTAGGTCAGACTTTAGCAATATCTCAGCATTTGCTTCGTTCATAAAAGAATTTAGTAGCAATTCGGCGCAAATTAGGATTGGAGAAAAAACTCTTGAACAAAAATCACTCATCAGTTTGGATAAAGGCCTGTTTGGTGTGGATTTGGACAATGGTTATTTCAGCAATGAATTTAATGGCAAAATTGAAATAATCTCCACATCCACAAGCACGGCAATCCTTTCTTGCGACTTGAGAATATTCACCACAAAAGCACTCACGCCAAAGGGAATGTTCACACTTTCTTCAATTTTCAGCGGTCAAAAGTTTGATGCCGAGCATGATTACGAAATCATTGGTGTGGGCACTTCACCATCAACATCTTGGGTGAACAATGCCTCAAGCACAGCTTCTTCCACTAGAGCTTACTCATTTGGTAGTTATGAAATTTATAGCGCAGTTTGGTCTGGTAGCGGTGGCACAAATCCTGTTTATAATCTTAGCGCAACCTTCTATTTCATTCATCAATCAGGAAGCGTGCTAACGATTAACTACAACACAGCCGCATTTGACTATTTCTTAGTGCCATATGTTGAAGGCTTAGAATCCAGCATCAGCACAAGCAACATGGTTTATAAGTTTAGCAATAGTTCAAATGGCACATTTGTAAGGGAAGGGCAATCTGGCACTATCACAGTAACAAATAGTGGCGAATTAGCAGGCTCAATAACTAACCAAGGCGGGCAGATAACAATCAGCAATCAGGCATTGATAAGCTATAAAAAATCTCACCCAGGCGAAGAATATGTGGAGATTACATGCTCTATCATTGCTGGTGGAAGCACATTTAACAACATAGTTGTTAGATTCTCACTCCCACAAAATGTATAAAATGAAAAACCTTTGCTAATTTTATGCAAGGGTTTTTCGTTTTAGTTTAAAATTGTGCTAAAGAGTTGACAAATTGAATAAATTTATATAAAATAATCATTAAGAGGTGAATTATGGCAGGTCTTTCAACCGAAGAATTTGAAAATAAGTGCATGGACATAATTGAAAAAATTGTGGCTATGGATATTCGTATGAATAGGCAAGGAGCAATCAAAGTGGCAGAAAAAATGCTCACCGCAGCCAAGGCAAAAACCGCAAATAAAAGCGTTATTGCCATTTATGAGCGCGTGGTTAAAGAGTTCAACATCGCCACCGATGCAGAATATGAAATGCTCCGCAAGCAGATTTTTGGGGACACTGGCAGAAAATAAAGGTGTTTTATGGGCTTTTTTGATTGGGTTATGCATGGTCTTGGTTTCGAGGGCAAGGGCGAAAAGAAGTCTAAAACCGAAGTGCAAGACGATAAGTATGCAAATTTTAATCTTCATGAGCGTGTGCAGGGCGAAACCAACACGGCAGAAACAATCCCTGCAAGCAATTCTTTCAACGCCTTTGGCATTCAAGCAGAGTCTAACATAATCATGGTTGAGCCAAAAACGCAAAAAGAAATTCAGCAGGTGGTGGACTATTTGAAGCAGGGTCAAACCGTGGCAGTTAATTTGGAAGGCATTGCCAATATCGATTCCACCCGCATTCTCGACTTTTTATCTGGCGCAATCTATGGGTTAAACGGCAGCATCCATCGTTGGCACGGTGATTTGTTCTTGCTCACTCCTGAGGGGCATAAAATTTTGAGGCCAGACGAAAATAAATGAAAAAATGGATAATTATAGCATTAACAATTATTGCAGTTTTGGTGGTGGACCTCACCACCAAACATTTTTTATTTAGTGTGGACTATAAAAATGTTATTCCTCATGTTGTGTCAATCTCTTCAAATGGCGGAAATAGCGGCGCAGCGTGGGGCATTTTAAGCAATCATATTGTTTTGCTTTCTGTGCTAACATTCGTTTTAATTATCGCCATAGTGGTGGCAGACATTTTGTTTAAGCAAAAGAGTGTGTTCTATTCAATTTCTCTCGGCTTCATTTTGGGTGGGGCGGTTGGCAATCTTGTGGATAGACTAATGCTCGGCTATGTGCGAGATTTCATCTTTCTAGATTTTTTCCCGTCTTTCCCTGTGTTTAATTTCGCAGATGGTTTCCTAACAATAGGCGCAATTATGATGGTGATTTATATCTTATTCTTTAAAAAAGGAAAGGTTAAAGGTTAGCATTGTGCAAAATTTTGTTGTTGAAAAGGGTAATATCCGCCTAGATGTGTTCTTGGCTGAACGCACTGATTTTTCACGCAGTTTTATTAAAACTCTAAACGATGAAGGTGCAATTAGCGTAAACGACAAAAAAGTGAAAGCGGGTTATATTTTATCGGTGGGGGACAAAATTGAATTGAAGGAAAAGCAGCCCGAAAAAATTTCTGCCGAGCCCGAAAATATTCCGCTAGACATAGTGTATGAAGACGGTGATTTGCTCGTAATCAATAAGCAAGTCGGTTTGGTTGTCCACCCATGCGCAAGCACAAAATCACACACGCTAGTGAACGCACTGATGTTTCACATCAAAAATCTATCGTCAATCAATGGCGTGTTGCGCCCAGGCATTGTGCACAGATTAGATAAAGACACTGGCGGCTTGATGATAGTTGCCAAAACGGATAACGCTCACAAAATTCTCTCGGCCGAACTCAAAGATAAGTCGCTTAATCGCCAATATAAAGCGCTTGTGGCTGGCAGGATTAAGGAAGATTTTGTGGTGGAAGGCTTTCTTGGCAGAAACCCTAAAAATCGCGAGCAGATGGCAATGGTGGGCGAGCAGAATGGTCGCTATAGCAAAACAATCTTTACAATAGATAAAGTTTATGACCATTTCACTCTGCTAAATTGCCAACTCACCACGGGCAGGACGCACCAAATTCGCGCTCACCTAAAATCTATCGGACACCCAATAGTTGGCGATAAATTATATGGCGGCTCCACGCAAATTTATTCGGGCGGGCAGTTGCTCTATGCTTATAAAATTTCATTCATTCATCCCACCTCAAAAAAGCAAATGTCTTTTGAATTGCCTCTGCCAAAATATTTTAGCGATGTTTTAAAAAATTTATAAAATTGCAAAAAACACCCATTAAAAGCGCAAATTTTTAAAAATTTTGCCTAAATTTATCAAATTTTTTAAAAATTTTAATTTTGTTTGCAATTTGTTTGCAATTAAGAAATCTTTTGTGATATAATAAAATTAGGAGGGAAAAATGAAGGGTAAAGGTCTTGTAACTTTCTTGTCATACATCGCAATTGGTCTTGTGGCAATCGCTTTGGTTTTGGCAAAAATTTTCTCAGCTCTTAGTTTGAGTTCTGGCCTTGTTAGCGCTATGACTTTGATTGCTCAAGTTATCGCTTATGCAATCACTGCAGTTTTCGCATTCCAATATGCAAGAGCTCGCAAGAACATTGGCTGGATGATTGCGTTTGTAATTTTCGTTATCATCATCATAGTCTTCTTAGTGCTTAATCAATTTTAATGAAAAGGTTAGATTATAAACTCACCTTATGTTTGGTGAGTTTATTTATTTCAATTATTCTGTTAATCATAGGCAGCGCACTTAAAAATAATCACTGCTTGTGTTTTGGTTTGATTTTTTTGAGCGTGGCGCTAATTTTATTTTCAGTGAAAAGATTTGCAGAGTTTGATGAAAAATCTAGGGCGATAGATAGAGAAATGCAAGAAGAGCAAAATGACGATATGCTCTTTGAAATGCGGCACTACAGAAAGGGCTTGAAAAAGCAAAAGCGCGTTGTGATATTTGGTGGCTTTGGCTTTGCGCTAATCCTTATTGTGCTTGCAATATCTTTCATCGTTTAAGGCAAAACATAGTTTTTGCCTTTTTTATTGCACAAAGAAAATATTTAATCAAATTATTGCTTTTTTATTTTTTTTATGCTAAACTTAATAAGTTTATAAATATATTTAAGGAGTTTATATGGAGTATACTTTAGACAAACAAAAAGGCTCACTGATTGTGGCAAACATTCATGTTGGGCAGCAAGAGTGGGATGAAGCATTAAATTCATCTTATGAAAAAAACAAAAGAAAATATAATTTGCCAGGGTTTAGAAAAGGTCATGCCCCACGCAATATGATTGAAAAAGCGTATGGTGCGGGTGCGTTCGTTGAAGGTGCACTTGATGAGGTTTATTATAAGGCCTACACTTTAGTTTTGCGTGAAAATCAGGATATTAAGCCGGTTGATAGCCCAAAGCTTGAAATTAAGCAGGTGGGAGAGACGGGAGTGGACCTCGTGCTTTCAATTCCTTGCGTGCCAACTTTTGAGCTTGCTCAATATAAAGGGCTCACTTTCACAAAGCAAGAAGTTAAAGTTACAGATAAAGATGTTCAGGATGCCATTGACCGTGAGCTTTTGCGTGCTTCCCGCTTGGTGGAAACCAAAAAGCCTGTGAAAAACGAAGATTTCGTAAACTTAAATTTTGATGGCTATATTGACGGCAAGCCTTTTGATGGGGGCAAGGCTGAAAACTATCAATTAAAGATTGGCAGCCACACCTTCATCGGTGATTTTGAAGAGCAACTTATTGGCCTCAATGTTGGGGACAAAAAAGATGTCGTTGTAACATTCCCTGCAGATTATCATGAAGAGAGTTTAAGAAACAAGCCTGCCACATTTAAGTGCGAAATTAAGGCTGTTCGTGAGCGCGTAACGCCAAAGTTGGATGAAGAATTTGTGTCCAATTCCACCGAGTTTAGTTCGGTTGACGAGTTTAAAAAGAGCATCGCAGACCGCTTAAATAAAGAGGCAAACGATAGGGCAGAAATCGAATTGGATAACGATATGCTCGATAAGTTGGTTGACGACACAGAGCTCACTCCACCAGAAGTGCTGGTTGATGAAGAGCTTAATCGCCAATTAAATGGCATAGAGATGCAAATGAAATATCAAGGCATCACGCTAGAAGATTATGTTAAATATATCGGCAAATCGATGGACGATTTCAAAGCAGAAGTTCGCACAAATGCCACTCGCAATGTGAAGGCTCGCTTGGTGCTTGAAAAATTGATTAGAGTTGAGAATTTGGACATCTCTCAAGAGGAAATCGACAAGAAACTTATTGAAATGGCAAAAAACTCTGGCAAAACTTTGGAAGAAATCAAGCGTGAGGACAATAATAATATGGTAAATCGTGTTGCCAACGAAATGCTTATGAAAAAGATAACCGAATTCTTGCGCGCCAATAACACAATAAAATAATAGGAGAAATATATGGATAAAAATGTTGTTAGCATAGACGATTTTTATTTAAAAGCGAGGGTAAACAAAAATGTTTGTCCGCTAGATTGGCTGGCAAACTTTTATAAAGACCACGCTGGCAAATTGGTCATGCTAGATAAAAATTTAATGTCCTATTTACTAAACCAATCTCATTGCGATGAAATCACCGAAACAAAATTTGACGGATATCAGCAAAAATTCACCATATTATGGAAAGCCACGAAAAATTATCCAGAAACCAAAGTGGTTATATCTAGTTATGGCAAAGATAAAATTGAAAAAGATGAAGAAGAATATTTAGTGGAGAGCGACACAAATTATTATGTTGTTGAAGAGCTCTATGCAGAGGACATAATTGCCAAAGGCACTAAATATGCAGAAAACATGAAAGAAGATAGGCAAATTATTTATCTTGTTTCAAATTTGCAAAATTCAGCAAATGTAAATTTATAAAGGAGAAGTTTTATGATACCTATGGTTATTGACCAAGTTGGGAATGTTGAGCGTAGTTATGACATCTATTCCCGCTTGTTGGAAGATAGAATTGTTTTTCTATCAGGCGAAATTGACGACAATGTTGCAAACACTGTGGTTGCGCAACTAATTTATTTGGAAGGCAAAAATCCAGATAAAGACATTTTTATGTATATTAATAGCCCGGGTGGCAGCGTTTCCGCCGGCCTAGCTATCTATGACACTATGCAATATATCAAATGCGATGTTTCCACAATTTGCATTGGCATGGCTGCAAGCATGGCTGCCGTGATTTTGTCTAGTGGGGCAAAGGGCAAGCGCGTTTGCTTGCCTCATAGCGAAGTGATGATTCATCAGCCACTAGGCGGTGCGCAAGGTCAGGCTAGCGATATAGAAATCCACGCAAAGCACATTCAAAAAACTCGCGAAACCCTTAATAAGATTTTGGCGGACAACACGGGCAAAGACATTTCCACAATCACTAAGGATACCGACCGCGATAATTTCTTAGACGCCAAAGCCGCACTAAAATATGGCCTTGTTGACAAAATTTTTGAAAAACGCAAATAAGGTTGGATATGAAAATCATAAAACAGGAGCAAACCGATTTGTTCAAAAACAGTGATTTATGCATTGCAAATGAATATAACTTTAAAGATAAAGATATTGACCTTTCAACCGCAGAAATTAAGGGAAGATATCCTGAAACTGGCTATTGCGTAAACACCAAAGTTAAAGAGATGATTTATGTTTTAAAAGGCAAAGGTAAAATTAGCACAGAGCATCAAGTTATTTCTTTTAAAAAAGGTGATGCAATTTTAATAAACAAAAATGAAAAATATTTTTGGGATGCAAATTGCAATGTTTTAATGACTTGCACTCCTTCGTGGTATCCTGAACAGCACTTATTAATAAAATAAACTTTATTTTAAAATTAAACATTGTTAAGACAATATAAGGAAAAAATAATATGCTAGGTAAATATAATGTTATTACATTGTGCGGAAGTGTTAAATTTAAAGAAGATTTTTTAGCCGTTCAAAAAAAATTGACATTTCAAGGAAACATTGTTTTAACACCAAATTTTTTAGAATTAGGAGATTTGACAAACGATATTAAACAAATGCTTGACGATATGCACAAAAGAAAAATTGACATGTCCGATGAAATTTTTGTTATAAACAAAAATGGATATATAGGTTCTAGCACAAAATCCGAAATTGAATATGCAACTAAAAACAATAAAAAAATAAACTATTTAGAACCAATAACAACTAATGTTGATTAAATTTAATGAGTTAAAACATAATTAAAATATATTAGTATTAAAACATAATAATGATAAATAATAGATATATATAAAGGGGTGAATTTTGAGAGAAATTGAAACCATTTGCTCTTTTTGTGGGCGTCCGGCGAGAGAATTAACCGACATCATTAGCAACACTGAGGGTGATTGCTTTATTTGCAAAGATTGTGTTAATATCGCTAAAGACCTTATGGACTTTAATGCGCGCAAAAAGAAAAACGATAAAAATGAATTTATAGATCTCCCAAAGCCGCAAGAAATAAAGGCGCGCTTAGATGATTTTGTCATCGGGCAAGACGAGGTTAAAAAAATTCTAGCCGTGTCTGTTTATAATCACTATAAGCGCATCAATTATAATATGATTAAGCGTGAAAATGCGCAAGACGAGGTTGAGTTGGAGAAATCGAATGTCCTTTTGATAGGTCCAACAGGCTCAGGCAAAACTCTGCTTGCCAAAACGCTTGCTAAAATGCTTAAAGTGCCATTTGCTTCAAGCGATGCCACCGCATTAACAGAGGCGGGTTATGTTGGCGATGATGTGGAAAACATCTTGCTAAAACTCATTCAAAATGCGGATTATGACATTGAAAAAGCCCAGCGCGGCATAATTTATATAGACGAAATAGATAAAATTGCTCGCAAGACGCAAAATGTCTCAATCACGCGCGATGTGAGTGGTGAAGGCGTGCAACAGGCCCTTTTAAAAATCTTAGAGGGCACAATCGCATCCGTTCCGCCTCAGGGTGGGCGCAAACATCCTCAGCAAGAGAATATTAAGATAGACACCACAAACATTTTATTCATCTGCGGTGGCGCATTTGTTGGGCTAGACAAAATCATAAGCGAGCGCACGGGCGCATCCACGCTCGGCTTTGGGGCAGAAGTTAAAACGCAAACGGAAGGTGAGCCAATCAATAAATTTGAAAACATTCAGCCACAAGACCTTATTAAATATGGCATGATTCCTGAATTTGTGGGCAGATTGCCAATTGTTGCCACTCTTGATAGCCTCGACCAATCCGCACTTGAGCGCATTTTGGTTGAGCCTAAAAACGCAATCACAAAGCAGTATGTGGAAATCTTCAAAATGGATGGCATAGATTTGTCGTTTGAGCCGGGTGCAATCACGGCAGTTGCCAAGAAAGCGATAGAACTCAAAACGGGTGCACGCGGCTTGCGCACAATCTTAGAAGAGCGTATGCTTGACATTATGTATAGCGTTCATTTTGAAGAAAACATTAAGAAAATCACAATCACAGCCGATTTTATCAATAAAACGGGCAAACCTAAAATTATAAAAACCATTGTTAAAAAAGATAAAAAAACTGCCTAGATGCCAAAAGGCAGTTTTTTCAATTCCCCTCTTGACAATATGGCTATTTTATGCTAGAATATTTTCATATGGAGGGGAAAATGAGTTTATTAAATAAAATGGGCAAGCGCAAAGTGTCAACTACCACCCAAAAATTAAGAGTGGGCAAAACCGCAAAGCGAGCGTTTGCAGCATTCGGTGCTTCATTCATTTTAGGGGCATCTGCGTTTGGCTTTGGTGCGTGCGCCACAAATGACCAAGCGTCAATTAATCCTGAAGAGCAAACCAGCTCTCAGCAGGCTCAATTTAACGAGTTGCAAGAGCAAATGAAGCAGCTTCAAAACGAAATGAAAGGCTTAAAAGAAGACATTTCAAAACTTAAAGAAAATGATGCTGCTTTGTTGCAACTTATCACTTCAAACATGACAATTGTGCAAAACTTAATTTCAGATTTGCAAGGGCAAATTTCAAGCATTAGTTCACAAACCACAGCAAACAAGCAAGATATTGATAGCTTAAAGCAAAATCAAGCCTCAATTTCAAGCCAACTTACCACCTTGAAATCAAATATGCAAAGTTTTGAGAGTGAGCTTGAAACCTTAAAAGGCCAAACTAGCGACAAAGCAGATAGCAAAGTTATAGAAGATTTGCAAAAATCAGTTGCTTCAACGCAAGCTGTGATTAATATGTTGATTTCACAAAACGCAATCAACGCAACCTTTGTTTTAGATTATAATGACATTTATGTTGGACATGTGGCAACGGGCAATAACACTAGCGGTCATTATTACACCGCTCCAGATGGTGAATTCGCAATGGATGTAAGTCTTGAAGGCTTGGGCGAGTTAGAAGAGCAAAAAGCGGTTTACGACAACGGTCTGCTTTTCTTAAAAGATGCGGATGGCGAGGAACAGGTCATAACGGGCGAAGTTTCATACACTTCTATGCACAAGCAATGGTATGTTGCCACAACGAGCCCAAGCAAAGTGGTTGCTGACGATAATATCTACACATTTGAGCACGATGGCAATAGGTCAATCACCTTTTATCTTACAAACGAGGGTAGAATATCTCGCGTAACGGAAACCTTTGGTGATGATGACACTTACACTTATTCATTTAGGCAAATCACCAAAACTGATTATAGCAATGAGCATAGCTATATAGCCTCACAAATTTCAAATTATGCTTATTATCAGCAGCTAAGCACCTCAATCGATAAAAGTTTTGATTATAAATATGGCATTTTGTCCGCCACGATGTCTGATTCATATGGTCAAACAGGCGATGGCAAAATTTTAATTGGCAATGGTGAGGTGGCGGAATATGCCACAACCACGGGAGAACAGGGCACAACTGTTAGTGTTGGCATTTTGAGTGATGGTCAGGATAAATATATCGGGCAGTCAATAGACGGCGAAATTGTGGAGCGTGTTGGAGATGCAAATTATTATCAACACATAGATATGCAATACTATGCCAATGCCTTAAAAGAATCAGTTTTCTGGGAAACCTTTAAAATAGCGTATGATTCAAAGACGGACACTTACACCGTTTCTGCCGCAGATGACGATGGCACAAAGCAGGTTTTCACCGCTCAACTTGACGAAAACGGCAAATTCACTTCATTTGGCGTTGTAATAACTAGTGAAGAGGGCAATAGTCAAACATTGAATTATGAAATCCAAGGCGCAACCAAAGCCGCTTTTGAAAAGGAATTCAAAAAAATCATAGAGCAATATGGAGAATTGCTTGCAAAGAAAAACGAAAACCAAGCGGGGATTTAATCAAAAGCCTAGAAATAGGCTTTTTTCTTTTTGGTGTTGACAATATCCCACATTTGTGGTATAATATAAATATATTTTGGAGGTGCAAAATGAAAAAATGGAAAGCAATAGGTGCAACACTTCTATTAGGGGTTACAATGTTTGGCTTTGTTGGGTGCAAGGGCACACAAGAAGTAACAATCGTGCCAAATGATGAAACTCAAAAGAATGAAGCCTCAATAAATCCATCCACAGGGAATGGCGGCCAAGGGGGAGGCACACAGAGCAGCGGGCAAAACAATGGTTATCCAAATCATCCGCAAACAGCGCCTTCAACTTCAGATGATAAAAAACCAACCACTCCATCAACTGATGAGAAGCATGAGCAAACCACTCCGCCAACCACAGGAGAGGAAAATTTGCCAACAAATCCAAACCCTGATGCCGGCAAGCAAGAAGAGGTTGAGCAGGTTGACCCTGTTGTGAAAGAAATGACAGAGGCCTATGGCAAGATTGTGGCAGAGTTAGATAAAACAATCAAAGGCGTTGAGGACGGCTCAATAACCCTTTCAAATGCAATGGATAAACTTGCTTTATGCTCACAAACTCTTGACGCGGCAAATAAGAAATATGCTTCAGTTGACGGCAACGAAGCATTATATAATTCCACCAGCGAAAGGGTGGCAGCATTAAATGCAAAAATTCAAAGCACAGCAGCCACAAACTTTGTGTTTGACGATTATAACCATGTGATATGCGAGCAAAAAGGTTTCGGCGAAGGCCATTTATATTTCCAAAATTCTTCAGCCAATTTGCCTGTGTCTTATGCAGTTGAAACTCCTAGTTATCTCGCTTATTTGGAAGAGGGCACCACTTATAATTATGATATCATTCATCAGCAGTACACTGAGTTTGGTCAGGAAGATTCCAATGCTTCAATTTCAAATTGGATTGAAAGCCTAAAATCAGTAACGCAAATCATTAGTGAGCAAGAGGGCGCAACCACCACGCTTGAGCAGTATAATGAAAACAAGGTTTCAAACCTTAAAGGTGTTAAAGTAACGATAGAATCTCAATCTGGCGAGAAGATTGAAATCACAATCAATAGTTCAAATCAAATCGTGCAGTATAACTATTCAAACAAAGCGGCAAACACCACAGTTGAATATTCATTTGCTAGTTCAAACGAAAAAGAGTTTAAAGCCAACTTTGAAAGGATTAAAAACGCCTTGCTTGATTTAACAGTTGATTTAAGAATTTAAAGAGCGCAAGCTCTTTTTTCTTTGCAAAATTTTTGCATTGTGTTATAATTGCTTCATGCGATTAATAACAATCGACATTAAAAGTGAAGGGCAAACAGTCAATCAAGCGTTGGCTGAGTTTTTGGTGGAATTAGAGAGTTTCAAAAAGGGCGGATTTAAAGTGATGAAAGTCATTCACGGATATGGCAGCCATGGAGTGGGCGGAGCAATCCGCACTGCGTTTTTGAAAAAGTGCGAAGAACTCAAAAGAAGAAAGATAATTGAAGACTATGTTTGCTGTGATAAATGGAATGCTCAAAGTGTGGTTAGAAAAATTGCAATTAATTATTGCCCCGATTTGCTTGCGGATAGAGAACTGCTATCAATCAATCCGGGCTGTTCAATAGTCATTATTTAAGGGGAGGGGGGCTTTCACGCGCCCTGCGCGGGCGGGCATCAGCCCGCGCGCGAGATAAATCTCGCGCCAAAGCCCCCGATTTTAATAAAAATTTTTTAAATTAATATGCAATTTCATTTTATTTTTAAATCAAATTGTGCAATAATATATTTATAGGAGTTGTTATGAATAAAATTGGTCAACCAAAGGCAAAAACAAAGTCTGGCAGAGTGGGGAGTTTTTTCCTTGGCATATTTATAGGCTTGTTGCTCACAATCTTATTAATAGGTGGCACAGGCTGCTTTATCTATTTTAAAGTTTCACCTTCATGGATAAATAAGCATTTCAAAACGAACATCAGCCTTCCTTATGGGCTTAATGATTTCACTTTGCAGCGTTTGGTGAGCGTTGCTTATGGCATAGGCAGCAATTATGAAACCTACACTCTAAATGATTTAGATAAAGATTTTGGCATAAAAATAGATGACGTGCTATTTGGCATAGACATCAAAGATTTGAAGAGTGTTGGATTGGGTGAAATCCCATCTAAAGTGTCATCAAAAATTGCAAACATTAGCCGCCGCGAGTTATCTAGCATTAATTTGCCAGAAAGCATGGAAAAGCTGTTTGCCATCAAGCAAACTTTCACTGTTGATGGCAGCACTTTGAAGGACGATAACGGCAGTGTCCCATTTGAGTATAGGGTTGAAAATGGCAAAGTGTATATCAAATCTTTTGATCCATTCTCAGTTGAAGATGGCAACACAGTGCCAATTCCTCTTGAAGCCCTTCCTCTTAAGGACGCTTTCAAATATCTCAATCTTTCAAAAGATATTTCACTTAAAAAACTTAAAGAATATTTTAGCATAGACAAACTTCCAGATTTCTTAGAGCGCTTAGACCCCGAAACCACACTCAATGAGTTAGAAACAAAAATTAAAAGCTCTCCGGTTGCAGACTTGTTGAGCTATAAAATTGAAGGCGACAAAGTGTATGAAGGCTCAATTTCCCCAGAGCATGAAGTGAAAGGAATTCAGGCATTCATTGCGAAAAAGACCATCGGCGAGTTGTCTAGTGGCAACCTAGAAATTCACTTAAACAACATCTTCTCAGAGGAAGATTTCAGCTCAGGTTTCTTATCTTTAATTGATGAGCAAGATAGAGGTTGCACTCTTCAAGAGGTGGCTTCTGTGTTAAATAAGAGCGTTAAAAATGCCACATTAGGGCAGTTGGTTGATGCGGATGTCATTTCGGGAGAGGAAAATCGAGAGTTGGCAGAAAACATTAGAACCAAGAAGATTAAAACCACCCAGAACCCAGGAGGCGTTGAACTATCTAGCCTTAAATTAGTGGACTTTTTAAACCTTCTATTCACAGATTCTGCAATTAGCAGCGTAATTTTCGTTTCTTAAAAGATTTTTGAAAGCACCCAAATTCATGGTGCTTTCTTTTTTTATTCTCAAAAACCGCCCAAAATCCCGCTAAAATCGGTCATTTTGACCCATTTCCCAATAAATCCCTGCCAAATACGAAACATTTTATTAAAAAATTTAAAAAAAGTTGGAAATTTTTTAAAAAATTTTTAAAAAAGTGTTGACAAAGTTTTTTTTATGTGTTATTATTAACTTGCATTCAGCGTGAGATACGCACACGAATGCCGAGCAATTATGGCTCGTAGAACCATTATATCTTAATAAGTACAAGGTAAGAAATATGAACGAAAGGAATTAGTTCTTGCCAATTCCAAGTTTTTTGAACAACGAAATTAGCCAAGCGAATGAGCAAGGTTAAAATAAACTCGGGGTCCCCATGAGAACTTGTTTCGAAATGGGGTTTCCAATTTTTTGTAGAGTTTGATCCTGGCTCAGGACTAACGCTGGCGGCGTGCTTTACACATGCAAGTCGAACGGAGGTTGAGTGTTCCACTAAGCGGTCTTATATAGGCGGTTTAGTGGAATACTTATCCTTAGTGGCGGACGGGTGAGTAACGCGTGAGTAATCTGCCTCTATCTGGGGGACAACAGTTAGAAATGACTGCTAATACCGCATAGGACCACAGGCACACAAGTGCTAGGGGTGAAAGATTTATCGGATAGAGATGAGCTCGCGTAGCATTAGTTAGTTGGTGAGGTAACGGCCCACCAAGACTTTGATGCTTAGCCGATCTGAGAGGATGATCGGCCACACTGGAACTGAGAAACGGTCCAGACTCCTACGGGAGGCAGCAGTGGGGAATATTGGGCAATGGAGGCAACTCTGACCCAGCAACGCCGCGTGAAGGATGAAGGTCCTCGGATTGTAAACTTCTGTATTAGAGGAAGAAGATAGTGACGGTACTCTAATAGAAAGCTTCGGCAAACTACGTGCCAGCAGCCGCGGTAAGACGTAGGAAGCAAGCGTTGTCCGGAATGACTGGGCGTAAAGGGTGCGTAGGCGGTCTTTTAAGTCTGATGTGAAATCCTGTGGCTTAACCATAGAACTGCATCAGATACTGGGAGGCTAGAGTGCGGAAGAGGTTGACGGAATTACTAGTGTAGCGGTAGAATGCGTAGATATTAGTAAGAAGACCGGAGGCGAAGGCGGTCAACTGGGACGTAACTGACGCTGAGGCACGAAAGCGTGGGGAGCAAACAGGATTAGATACCCTGGTAGTCCACGCCCTAAACGATGTATATTAGACTATGGCTTTTTCGACAAAGTCAGAGTCGTAGCAAACGCGATAAATATACCGCCTGGGGAGTACGAACGCAAGTTTAAAACTCAAAGGAATTGACGGGGACCCGCACAAGCAGCGGAGCATGGGGTTTAATTCGACGCTACGCGAAAAACCTTACCAAGGCTTGACATAGGATGCATAGCTGTGAAAGCAGTGAAGTTATAGCAATATAACATCCATACAGATGGTGCATGGTTGTCGTCAGCTCGTGTCGTGAGATGTTGGGTTAAGTCCCGCAACGAGCGCAACCCCTGTCGTTAGTTACTAACATTAAGTTGAGCACTCTAACGAGACTGCCGTAGATAATACGGAGGAAGGTGGGGATGATGTCAAATCATCATGCCTCTTACGCCTTGGGCCACACCCGTGCTACAATGCCCATCACAAAGAGATGCAATACCGTAAGGTGGAGCAAACCTCAAAAAAATGGGCCCAGTTCAGACTGAGGGCTGCAACCCGCCCTCACGAAGACGGAGTTGCTAGTAATCCCGAATCAGCATGTCGGGGTGAATGCGTTCCCGGGTCTTGTACACACCGCCCGTCACGCCATGGGAG
>CANQDP010000004.1 GCA_947593585.1 uncultured Clostridia bacterium | reverse complement strand
GCATCTAATGTGAGCACTATGGTTAATGCCTTCCACTGCGCATAAAAGGTTACTCCGCTTGTGGATGTTGGTGTGTAACGATCTCCCGGGTCATATAAAGTGCCACTGCTTGCATTGGATAGCCTCCAACCTGTGAGCTCATACCCATTCCCGCGTGGCGAACTTAAATTGGTTGGCAGTGTTACCCCAACATATTGGTACTCAGTGTTCGCTGTGCCTTTAACATTCGTAGATAGGTCGTAATTATATATGTGGTATGACCTTGTCCTCGACTGCCTATACGCATCCATCCATGTGCTAGATGACCCATTATAGTTCCAATCGTAGGTTATCCTTATTGTGTCTGCATTGCTCCAATCCGTGTCCGCCGTGTAACTATTGCTCTGCCAGATTGCATAGTAATCGTACTGAAGGCTAAATGATGAAACTGTGGTGGAATAATCCACTGTCGTGCCGGTCTTAGATGTTGACCATCCTTTAAATGTATATCCACTTCTGGTTGGCTTGGTGGTGTATGTAACACTGCCATAAGTGGTGCCAGATGAACTGCCGTAATCATGGACTGTGCTTGATGAACGAGTGCAGTTATAGTAGTATGTGGCATTGTTATAATTTAAAGTGTTGCTTCCTGTGATGTGGTCATAGTCCGAAGAAGATGTCTTATAGAAATCTGCATAAGATGAAGAACTTTGTGTTGTGCTCTGCCCACCTTTAGACCAAACTGCATATAGGCTTAATGCTGTGCCACTATATGTGAAACTATCTCCCGCATCATATGAACTATTTGGTGTGTATGAATTGCTCGTTGCCCATCCAACAAAACTATATCCACTTGGTGTGCTCGCACTAGATGGGGATTTAATAGATATGGCAGAATATGTGGAACTTCCTGCCGTGCCTCCAGTGGTGGCTGTGCGTGTGTATGACGAATTGCGTGTGCAGTTGAAATATCTCGTTACGCCTGTGTATGAGGTCGTCTTTGTGCAAGTCTGTGATGAGTCTATGCTTGATGAAGAGGTTGTGTAATAGTTAATTGCCGTTACACTTGATGTGCCTGACCTCGTGCCACTTGTGTCTGTCCAGATTGCATACAAATTTAACGGAGTGCCGGAGAAACTGCTATATGTTTCACCAGATGTCCAAGACGATGTGGTGGATGTGCTAGATGTTGCCCATGCGTAGAAAGAGTATCCGGATGGCTTATACGATGAGCCGGATGCTATTGTTACAGAACTATATGATGGAGTGCCTGCTGTGCCACCTGATGTGGCTGTGCGTGTGTATGACGAACTGCGTGTGCAGTTTAAATATCTCGTTACTCCTGAATATGTGGTAGTTTTAGTGGAATAACCGTTAAAACCTACACTTGATGACGATGTGGTGTAATAATTCACCGCTGCCACATCGCTCGTTTCACTCCTTGTGCCACTAGTATCTGTCCATATTGCATATAGGCTTAGGGCTGATGAACCACGAGTGTAATTGCTTCCAGAACTATACGACAGTGTGGTGGAAGTGCTAGACGTTGCCCAGCCATAGAATGAATAACCCGCAGGTGCATAAGATGAGCCGGACAAAAGCGAAACACTGCTATAACTTGTGCTGGACACACTGCCACCTGATGTGGCTGTAACTGATGAACTTAAATCGTAGTTATATGTCTTCTTCACTCCACTATATGTGTTTGTGGCAGTGCAAGACGAAGTTGTGGAATAGCTTGATGACGATGTGGTGTAATAATACACCGCAGTGGCAGAACTTGTGCCAGTTCTCGTGCCACTAGTGTCTGACCACACGGCATAGTAATCATACTGTGTGCTAAACGAAGTGGTGCTAGTGGAATAGTCTGCTGTTGTGGCAGAACTAGATGTTGCCCAGCCTTCAAATGTGTAACCGCTTCTGGTTGGCTTGGTGGTGTATGTTACAGTTCCATAAGTGGTGGTGTATGAGCCACTGTCATCTTGAACAGAACTAGTTGTGAGGTCGCAATTATAATACACAGTGGCATTAGAGTAAGTTCTAGTGTTTGAGCCATTAACTGTGGCATAGTCCCCCGATGCTCTATAGAAGTTTGCACTAGCGGACACGCTTTTTGTGGCGCTCTGCCCTGTCTTGGACCATACTGCGTAAAGGGATTGTATCCCATTGCCTCCAGTTTCAAACGTCCTACCCGGATTCCAATAAGTGTCAGGCTTTGTGGAAGTTGCTGAAGTGCCCCAACCAACAAAAGTATATCCGCTAGGCACCTCACTTGCAGGCGGAGCTTCAACTTCGCACAGCTTCGTCATTCTATTAAATGACGAGAATGTTCCACCCGTCGTAGCCGTTCTGCTCACACTGAGATCATAATTAAAATACCTTGTTACATCTTTATATGTAATATTACTTGTTTGATGTCCCGCTTTATACATGACCGTTTTTGAATTAGTGTAATAATAGCAAGCGTCACTTTCTACATCTGCCGTCCTCGTGCCACTAGTGTCTGACCAGACGGCATAATAGTTGTATCTAGTGCTAAACGAAGTTGTGTCTGCAGAATAATCTACATTTGTACTCGATGTGCCGGAACCCGATGTCGCCCAACCCTCAAAGGTGAATCCGCTCCAAGTTGGCTGAGTGGTGTATTCCACAGTTCCATAAGTTGAAGTGTATGAGCTACCATATTCATGGATGGTTTCAGATGAACGATCGCAGTTATAATATACTGTGGCATTAGAATAAGTTCTAGTGTTTTCACCCGATACACTATCATAGTCCCCTGATGCTTTAAAGAAATTTACAGTGGCTGGGATGGTCATGCTTGCGGTTGTGCCCGTTTTGCTCCAAACAGCATAGAGTTCAAGCACGCCAGTATCTTCCGTCCTTTGGAAGGTTTTGCCAACGGCATATGTGGAATCTACATTGGTGTCGTTGCCGGTGGACCATCCTAAGAATGAATAACCTGACAAAGTTGCAGAACCGATTGTTACAGGTGTAAAGGTTGTATGTAAAACTCCACCAGTAGTGTCCGTTTTGGTGGACCCTAAATCACAACTATAATATTTTGTTACATTTGTGTAATAGTTTGTTTGAGTGCATTGTCCAAAACTATCCATATAAATTGGACCAGTTTCATGATAAACTATTGCGTTGACGCCCGAGATGGAAGAACCATCACGAGTGCCCTCATTGTTAACCCAAACTGGATAGTAGTTACGATTTCCAGATGTAAACAACCCTGGAGAAGGGACATTTTGGATGTAATCAAGACCTGCTGCAAAGGTTGCCCAACCTATAAAAAGATAACCAGAAAGTTCAGGTTGATAATAGGGAATAGGATCTAGATAATAAATGTCGTACCAAGCGCCAATTATATACAATCCCACACCCGTAGTCTTATAGAAATTATATGTCATTTCACCCATACCATAGGTGTTATTGCCAGCATTATTAGCCGTGTTATCATAGCAATGCTCTGTGTCTAAATAATTTGCATGAATATTTGAACTTGAGCAGTTATTATTGCACACTCCGCCACCACGATAGTTAGCGGTGTTTTCTGTGATATTGGGCCTATCAAAAGACACTGAATCACAATCTTCAATGAAAATTCCACCACCACTTTCCGCTGTATTACCTTGAATAGTGCAATTGCTGAATGACGCTGAGTTTTTCGAAGTGCTAGAAGCGTTATTCGTAGCCTGAAGATAAATTCCTCCACCACTAGATACGGCTGTATTTGTTGAAACGGATGAATTTGATACAACGAGCTTTTGACCAGACGTTTCGGTATAGAAGAGTATGCCTCCGCCATTCCCGGCAGACTCATTGTCTGTTACTTCTGCTCCATATTTACCATCCAATGTTAGATTTGCGCACCGAACATATAATCCTCCTCCACCGTCTTGCAAATTGTATCTTTCAGTTGTAGTAGTATTTAAATAGATATATGAGCAATAAATTGATAGGTCTACACCATTAGAGTATATTCCTCCACCATCATATTCTGCCTTGTTACGACCAATGTTCGTCATATTATCAGGACTTACTTTATCTGTTACAGAAACCGTTGAAATGCCACTTTTCCCCAACCACATTCCTCCGCCATAATAAGCACTATTCTCCATTATAGTTGCTCCATCTAGTTTAAGTGTGCCGGTTGATGAAAAATAACCGTAAATTCCACCACCATTTGAAGATGTGGTATTATTAGAATATGTGCCACTAAGAGTGGTGCTGCCCGTTGGTTCTGACCTAGCCATAGTGGTGATTTTCCTGCCAGAAAATTCTTTAATGGTGGCGCGGATGGCAGAGGTTTCTTTTATTTCATCTGTTATGAAAAGACCACCGCCATTCTCTGCGGTGCAGTTGGTGATTGTTTGGTGGTTATTTGTGGCGGTGCCGATGACGGCTGTGCCACCGCCATTTTTGCCTGAGCAGTTGGTGATTGTGCCGTGAATTTCGAGCATATTAAATTCGCCCGTTAATTCATCTTGAAGTTGACCTTCTGCCACATTGTAAATTAAAAGACCTCCGCCTAGACCGTCGGAGTTATTTATGTTATTTTGAATGGTTACATTCTCGCCTATTTGGACATTTGTGCCCATTGCGATGACGGCTGAGCGAGATGTGAGGTGATTTGCCTCGACATAGGCGCGGTTGCCATCTAGGGTGATTGAGTGTGTGCCCGTGATTTTGAGTGATGACGAGCCGGAGGAAACGAGCATTGATGAAGTGTTTGCCTTGCCACGGGTGAGCACTGTGTCCACCGCCGAGGTGAGAGTTAGTTCGGCATTGGCTGAGATGACGGCAGTTTCATCCACAGACAACTGCGGAATGATGATGCTTATTTCGGCTGTGTCGTTATCTGCCAATTGAGAAAAGGCGGATGAAAGAGTGTCGGCATTTAAAATGTCCCCATTATCTTTGTGCACAACGGACTCATAGCATGCGCCCGTGGTGAATGTTTTGTTAAACCTAGTGAGAATTGGAAGAGGGAAAGAATATTCAGTGGACCCGCAATCGCACCATGTGTGAGAAAGAGAATAGGAGGCTGAATAATCCCACTTAGAAAAATCTGCCTTAGATGGATTTTGAAGAACTTGCTCTCTTTCCGGCTCGATTGAGATTTGGCTAACATCTAAATCCGCATTGAGATAATAGCAGTGTGAGATTGTGAGGCTGACATCTTCTTGCTCTGGCTCTTTGAAAGAGAACAGCAAGCCGGCGGCATTGCCTAACAAAGAGGTGTGAGCGAAAGAGTTTGAGATTTGGCAAGAGCCGGACATCTCGCCCACCAAGCCGGCAACATTATCTGCCTGAACTGAGCCGAGGCGGACAAAGCAGTTTTCTATGTTTGATGACACTGCCCTATTGGCTATTGCGCCCACGCAAGGCAACGAAGATTTAATTGTGGCGTTATATAAGCCAAGGTTTTTGATTGTGGCGTTTTCAACAAAGTTGAACAAACCGCCTGTTAGGTTGGCATTGAAGATTGTGTAGTACGCACCATCAAAAACACCTTGGAAGGTGGAATGGCCGTTATATTCCACACCGATTGAAGCAATCTGCTGATTGGATAAATCTATGCTCTTGTTGAGATAAACCGTGTAACCTTTAAAGAAATTATATTTTGCTGCTTCTTGAGGATTGTTTACAACTGAAACAAAGTAAGCGAAAGCATTGGCGGAGTTGATTGTGAACGCCTTGCCACGATTGGCAAAATCTTCGCCTGAGAAAAATTCGTTCTTGCTAGAAGAACCATCCCACTCATCAATGTTCCATTCCATAGGATTGACGCTGGACTGAGGCCCGCCCTCTGGGCTCGGCTTTTTGAGGTTCAGCATAATGCCGACAGAAGAAATCACCAGAGCCGCAAGCACAAGCAAGCAGACACCGGCGATGATGTTAAACTTAATTCGCTTTTTGGATAAAGACTGTTTCATTTGTTCCCCCTAGGGCTAAGGAAGGGGAAACAAAATCTTTATGCCCCCCCCCTAGCGAAAACTCGATTTTTATAATAATATTATTATAAACAAATTAAAACAAAATAACAAATAAAATGACATATTTTTTAACAAAAATTTAGACACATTGGAAAGTGAATAGAAAAGCAAAAAAAATTTTAAAAATAATAAAAAAACACGCAAAAATGCGCATTTTTTGAAAAATTTTGATGTTTTTTGAAGAATTTTGAAAAATTATTTGATTTTCATTGTCATTTCAAAGCAAGATGAGCCGTCCGCATAATAATTTTTGCGAGTGCGGCGAAGGGTGAAGCCCAACTTTTTATAGAGCAAGAAGGCGGTGATGTTTTTTTCACTGACCTCCAAACTGAGGGTGTGAATGCCCAAACTCGAAGCGAGAGATGACGCCTTTTGAATAAGCATTGACGCAACGCCTTGATTTTGAAATTCTTTTTGAGTGGCGATGCTCACGATGTTGATTTCATCTGTGATTTCAAGGATGATGAAGCCAACAATTTCACCCGCTATTTCTGCCCTATAAATTTTGTGAGATTTTGAGGCAAGCATATCATTGATTGATGCGAGCGAAAGCGGATTGGTTTGCATGAGAGTTTTTTCCATTTCGGCAAAAGTGGCGGCGTCCTTTTTGCGAGCAAGAAGAATTTTGGGCGGGTTGGCCTTTAACTTTTCGCGCTCAGCCTGAGATAGTTGATAGTAAACAGGCACGAGTGAGGTGGTTTTGCACTCCTCATAACAAGCGTTAAATGTGGCAGCGTTGAACTTAACTTGAAAGCAATTCACATCGTCATCTTTTTCAAACATGGCAATTTTGCCGGCAGATATGGACTTCAACTCATCTAGCGTGAGATTGCGAGGATATTTATAAAGCGCGCCGTTCACCACGGTGGCAACAAAATAACTATTTAAACTGCCACGAATTGCAACGGTGGACACATCGGCATTTTGAGCGTGGGCAAGCGAAAACAAAACATCTAAATTGTTTAAGCCAAAGGCAGGCTTTTGAAGTGCGTCCCTAAACGATAAAATTGTGGACACTCCCACTCTTATCCCGGTGAAAGAGCCTGGGCCGATGACTGCGCCAAATTCGTCTATCTTATCTATAGTTATGCCCGCTTTTTTTAGAAGGCTATCCACTTTTTGAAGCAAGATTTCGTTGTGATGAGATTTGTTTTTTTCAGCCGAAAAAAAGAGTTTGCCGGATTTGTTTAGCAAAATTATCAATTCATCATTGGCACTATTTATGATTAATTTATTCATGAATTATTTCAAACTCTCGCTCTGTTTCCCCTAGGTGCGTGATGCGGACACTTATCCGCTTTTTTGGAATTAGCGGAGCAATATTTTCCGCCCACTCAATAAAGAAAACCCTATCTTTTTTGCTGAGCAGTTCGTCTAGGCCGATGTTTAAGGCTTCGTCTGTGTTTATCCTATACGCATCTATATGCTCAAAACGAAATTTGCCGTTGTATGATTTTAAAATGGAAAATGTGGGGCTATTCACCACTTCTTTAACCCCAAGGGAGCGCAAAACAAACTGAGTGAAAGTGGTTTTGCCCGCACCCAAATCGCCAGACAGCACAACCACATCTCCCTCAGCCAAAGTTTTAGCAAAAGACACCGCAAGTTTTTGACATTCTTGCAGCGAGCCAATTTTCTTTTTCATCTAGCGAATTACCTTTTTGATTGGATTGACCTTTCTTATTTTAACATCGGTTAGGTTGACGCAATAGCAAAGCGCATGCTGATATGCTTTGAGGTCTTGCTTAGACTTATAGTAGAATGTGAGCACTTTATCGCCCACGCGAACCAAATCACCAATTTTCACTCTCAGCCTAACGCCGATGTGATTATCGTGGCTTTCTTTGCACAAATTGCGCACCATTTCACCAAGCATAACCGAGTTGATGTTGCCGACATATCCGCTCTTGGTGCAGAGGAAATCCACTGCATGATATGGCCTGAAAACTTGCTGCTTAGTAACCGCCTCAACCGAGCCACCCTGATTTTTAACTAGGCTTAAAAATTGGCGATATGCATTGCCGTTATCTAGAGCGGATTCTACCATCTCTTGCAAATCTTTTTTGCTATACTTTTTGTTGATTGCAGAAATCATTTCAATGGCATAGCGAACAACAACGCGCCTTAGCAGGCATCTTTTGCCTCTCAAAACTGAAAGACCATCTTCCACCTCGATGGCGTTGCCTATGCCCTCGCCTATGGTTTGAAGAGTGTTTGTGATTACTATCACACTCTTAACGCCACAACGATTGAACACATATTTAAGCAACCTCGCAGCCTTTTTGGCTTGCTTATATTCTCTCAACACTGCCGCATAACCAAATTTGACATCAACTAGCACCATTTTTGCACCGCTTGCCAATTTTTTGCACGCGATTGAACTTGCCAATAAGTTTGGATTGCTAGATAGGTTGCATTTCTCCATGATTTGATAAAGCAATCTATCTGCTGGGCAAATATCCCCATTATGCGAAAGAACGCAAGCGTTGGTGTTGTCTAACACACGCTTGATTTCATTATCTGTCAACTTAACATTGAAGTTTGGAATCGCACCAAACCTATCCGCACTGCCGTTGGTGAAAACGAGCGATTTGGCGGTGGTTTTGATAATCTTATAGCCCAAACTTGCAATGAGTGGAATGAGCACTATGCTTGTGGAATCACCCACACCACCTGTGGAGTGCTTTTCAAACACTGCCTGATTAAAGGTGAGCACTCTGCCGCTATCTCGCATTGCGAGCGCAAGATAATAGACCTCTGCCTTGCTCATGCCGAACGAGTCTAGCGCTTGAAACAACTCAACAATTGAATTGTCCACCCCATTTTTCAACATATACTCCACAATAAGATAATAGTCTTCCATAGACAACTCTTTGTGAAGTTTCTTTTTATCAATCAAATTTTTTATCATATAAAAATGATAAATTTTATAAATTTATTTGTCAACTGATTTTTAACAAAATAATTTATTTGTGTAAAATCCGCATTTTGGGCAAACATTTAGTTATGACAAAGTTTTGGTTGGTTAGTTTGATAGATAGAGTTTTTGTGAGCGTGGCAGTTTTTTTGCTAATTTTTGCATGGATAAACTTTTATGTGGCAGATTTGTGGGTTAGCTTTGCAATAAGTTTGGTTTTCACCTTCGCCGTGCTTTTCTTAATATATTTTTTCGTGGGCAAAAAAAATGAGAAGGCTGCGTTAAATCGAAAACAGATTGAAGAGATGAACAAATTTACGCTAGCATTCAGACTATCTAAGGAAAGTGAACAAAAATCGCTCTTGAAAAGCATTTTGGAAAAAAATTTTGAAGTGGAAATGATTGGGCGAAAATTGACTTATAAAGACGCACACGGAAAGCACTTGGTGATTTTGGCAACAGAATTTAAAAAACTCAGCGAAAACGATTTGATAAATTTGATGAGCAAACACATTGATAAAAAGTTTGATTGTTTTGATATCTTTTGCAACGAGTTGGACTTCACCCCAAAAAACATTTTTAAGGATAAAAAAATTTTTATTTATGACAAGAGAAAAATTTATCAAGACTTTTTTAAAAAAACAAACACCTACCCTGACTGCTCAAATTTGGATGACAAAATCTCAAAATTTTCATGGGCGGATCTTTTGAAAAATTTATTTTTGCCAGCAAAAGCAAAAAGTTATTTTTTGTGCGGGCTGATTTTAATTTTTAGTTCAATAATTTTGCCATTTCATATTTATTATTTAATTTTTGCGAGCGGACTTATGATTTTTGCAATCATTTGCAAAATAATGCCAATAATAAAAAACAGGCAAAACGAATGAAAAATTTTTAAAATTTCAAATTTTTGCGCCTAAAAATGAAAAATTTTTGAATTTTTATGCCGATTTTTATTTGTTTAAAAAATTTTTTAATTTTTATTGTGTGCTTTGCATTTTTAATGAGTTAATTTCAATGAGTGCATTCACTAATTTGTCTATCTCATCAAAGGTGTTGAAACAATCTATCGACACACGCACTGCGCCCGAGATTTCTGCGCCCAACTTTTTGTGAATAAGTGGTGCACAATGAATTCCCGCACGCACACATATTCCCTTTTCGTTTAAAAGGTCTGCCACCCGCATGCAATCTAAATCTAAAATGTTAAAGCTAAACACATTTTTTGAATTTGGTTTGGAATACATCTTGATAAAATTAAGACCACTCAATCTTTTAAAAGTGTAAGACGATAAGTCTTGCTCTTTCTTTAAAATATTTTCAAAATTTTTTAGCACATAATCCACACCCGCATTCAAACTAATGATTGGAATTGATGGAATTGTGCCTGCCTCTAATCCTTCTGGAATTTGAGTTGGCTGAATTAAATTTGTCCCCTCTGTGCCCGTGCCACCAAAAATTATTGGTTTTAGTTTTATGCCGCATTTTACGATTAGTCCGCCCACACCCGTTGTAGAGAAAAGCCCTTTATGCCCCGCAAATGCAAACATATCCGCACCCAAGTTGGACAAGTCTATGTGCATATGTCCACTCGCTTGAGCGCCATCAATCAAATAAAGCAGATTATGGGCTTTTGCAATTTTTGAAATTTCCAAAATAGGCAATGTTTCGCCCGTTACATTTGAACAGGCTGTGGTGATTATCATCTTTGTGTTTTTGCAAATGGTTTTTTCTATTTCAGCCGGAAGATTTTCCGCATTGCAAAAGAGTGTGGACACCTCCACCCCCTTGGATTTTAAATGTTCAAGCGGGCGCAAAACAGAATTATGCTCAAAACTCGTGGTGATGACATGGTCGCCCTCATTTAATGAGCCAAAAATGGCAAGATTTAGCGCTTCCGTGCAATTTTTTGTGAAAATCACTTCATAGTTCTCTGCATTGAAAAGTTGTTTGATCTTTTCACGCGTGTCAAACACAATTTCGGCAGTTTTTTGTGATAAAAAATGCCCACTCCTGCCCGGATTTGCCGTGAGATTTTCCATTGCATTCATAACGGCTTTTTTCACCTGAACTGGCTTAAAAAAACTTGTTGCAGCATTGTCTAAATATATCATATCTCACAATATGCAATTCCACCATAATTTGTGATTTTCACCAAAAACGGACAATCAAAATAAAATGAATTGAGGCAAATATGAACTATTTAATTATTGCTTTCAAATCTCGAAACTCGCTATATGCTTTTGTGAAAAATTTGCAACTATATGGGATAAGCGCAAGCGTTGTGAACACACCCCGCGCCGTGTCTGTTAGTTGTGGGCTAAGTGCACGGGCTGATTACCGCTATATAAACGCCATAAAATCTATGCTTGCAAACAAAAATTATGACGGGTTTTTAGGCATCTATCATGTTAGTTTAAACGGAGCTTATGAGCGAGTGGAAAAAATATTTTGAAGTCAGCCACCCCACAAAAAAATTGACTAAAACAATATAATATGATAAAATTAAATTATGAGAAAGTTTGAAAAAATAAAACAATATCTTGATGAGCTTTATCCTAACGCAAATTGCTCGCTAGACTTTTCCACACCATACGAGTTGCTTGTGGCGGTGGTGCTCTCCGCTCAATGCACAGACAAGCGAGTAAATATAGTTACAAAAGATTTGTTTAAAATTGCAAACACACCTGAGAAAATGCTAAATTTGGGCGAAGAAAAAATAAAGAAAATCATTCACCCATGCGGATTTTACAACGCAAAATCTAAAGCCTTAATTGAAACAAGTGCGGATTTGGTGAATAAATTTGGTGGCGATGTGCCTAAAACCATGGAAGAATTGACAAGTTTGCGTGGGGTTGGCAGAAAGACGGCGAATGTGGTGATTGCAAACGCTTTTGGCAGGCAAACCATAGCGGTGGACACACATGTGCACAGAGTTTCAAAACGGCTTGGTTTGGCGAATGAGAATTCCACTCCTTATGAGTGCGAAATGAGTTTGTTGAAAATTGTGCCACACGAAGAGAGAAGCAAAACTCATCATCAAATGATTTTGTTTGGCAGAGAAATTTGCAAAGCAATTCGCCCAAATTGTGAAAATTGCAAATTAAAAGATGTTTGCAAATTTTATAAAGAAAAAATAAGCCGTTGAGGCTTATTTTTATTCTATTGCTCCATGGCTTGTGTATTTGCCGAAGAGATTAAAGAAATTTGCACCTGTTTTTTCGTTTTCTTTTATCACAATGTATGAATTTGCCTGATAAGCCATTGCACCTTCATGGCAGTTAGTTGTGGCTAAAACTGACACATAATGCCTGATGTTTTCATCCTTATAAGAAACCTGAATGTCCTTTGAATGATTGTTTGTGCCCGCAAAGGTGATGAATTCAGCATTTTTGCCCAATTCAATGGCACTAAAATCAAAGTCATGTGTGTCGTAGCAAATATTTAATCTGCTCTTTGGATTATTTACATTCACAAATGCGTCTAACACTGTTTGGTTCCAAATTCTATTAAATTCGGCATCACTGAAATTGGCATTGTTGGCTGAGAAAATTATATAATCGGTGGAATCTGCCATCTTAGAAATATATTTTGTGTACGGATTTAAGTTTGTATCCCACGAGCCATAAGTGGAATAAAGCGGAGTGAAATACATTTCAAACACTTTATCCGTTTCCGTGCCGATATAGATGATTTGTTCGTCCAAATTGACAGGTTCGCCATTTATCAGTTTGTTATATTGCTCTTGCGATTTTTCGCGCATAGCCTTTCTATATTGCACCGCATCTTCTTGCCCGCAATAATTGAATGCCAAATCTATCATATTGTTTGTGATTGTGAAAAGCTCTTTATGACCCCAAATCACCACGCCAGATTGCATATTATTATTGCCATTTCCTCCCCAAGCATCAATTCCGTCAAGATTTGTTGCGCTCTGCCATAGACCATTGAATTTTTCTTCTCCGTCAATCAAACAGTGAGAAACCGTGCAAAATTTAGTGTGGAACATATCTGCAGCAGACCTATCTCCATAAGATGTCCAGAAACATTTTTTGAACCTTAGATAATCACCAACTTTGCCTTGAACGCCTTCAACGCAACTCTCGTTCATCTTGCTCTGGAAATATTCATCAAAATGATAATCTGCCCTTGGCCCTTCAGATTGCCAAACTGCACTTGCATCAACCTGCCCTATCACTGTTGTGTTTATGCCATATTTGCAAGCCAGCACAAGCAAATATGAAATGCGCACAAAATCTTTATCATAATCTTCATCGTAAAGTGATTTCATCAATCCATATTTATCACTATCTTTTTTGATGCAGGCGGCCGCCACCACGCTGATATGGAAAGATGTGAGTTTTATTGACACATTAGCATCCTTATGCTCTTTTTTATATGCTATTGCGCCATAAATCATTTCTGCTTCTCTAAAATTTGGATTGTAATAAGCATCGCCGGCGTACCTTGTGAGCACTTCCACATCAACATCGTTGCCATTTATGTTTGAAAAGTGCACCACTCCGCGCACTGCACCCACTCGTTTTGGGCGGTTTATTATGCCAATTGTGGTGAGAGCAACAGAAGCACAGAGCAGCAGTGAAATTAAAACAGTTAAAATTATTTTGAAAACTCTTATCGTCTTATTCATATTTACGCCTCCGTTGAATGGTCTATAATCAAGCCTTTTAGACCATCTTGCTCTTGAAAGTTGAATGTGGTGAGCCAATCTTCCACTTCGTCTAGCGAGTTGATTTCATAGATATGAATTTCGCCTGCAGAGTTTGACGATGCCTCAATTATCGCACTGCCTGAATTTAGATTAGAAGCATTTCTATTCCCTTGGAAAGTGGCTCCAAAGATTTTTATTATTGCATTTTTGTTTGCCGCTATTGCCCCTCCGAACTCACCATCAGTTGAATTGTTTATAAATTTTGCACCCGAATGAAGTTCACAAAATCTAATGGTGGAGTCGGTTTTTGATGTGTCATGCTCTTGATATATTGCACCACCATATCCCCCGGCTTTGTTGCTTTCAAAATTTGCATTTTTTATCACCACACTGCCGCGTGAATAAATTGCGCCACCATTTTGTGTGGACTGATTATTTTTGATTTCATTATTGCCGTCTATTAAAATGCTGGCTGCCAAATTTTGATGGAACGCACCACCATTTTTTGCCTTGTTGTTTGTGATTTTTGCATCAACAACCACGAGATTGCCATATTGTGTGTTTGGAGTGGCAACCGCACCACCATTTGAACTTGCAACACATTCCGTGATTTCTCCACCGTTTAGATAAGTGGTGGCGTAGTTATAAATGCCTGCGCCCGAAGCTGCTTTGCTTCTTGCGATTAGACCGCTATTCATGATTAACACACCCTGTGAATAGATTGTGCCGCCATTATAACTTACTTCTGTTTTAGAACTTGTGTTTACCGAGCAATCTAACAACTGCGCACCATCTATAACCAACTCAGCCCTATCGACTATTGCCACTGCTCCGCCCACTCTCTCTGGATATGATAGTTTGCAAAAATTATCCTCTTTCAAGGTTCTTTCATTGCCAGTCTTTAAGCAGTTTTTAATTGTTAGCCCGCTGCCAAGTGTGGCTTTTGAGCCATTATATAAAAACACTATGCTGCCAGATGCTTCTATGTTTTTGCCGTCAATGGTTAGATTGGTTAAATTTAAAGATGAAATTTGGCGAGTGAGTGCCGTTTTGTTGCCATCTTTATCCTCGCCCAAAACAAAGAAATCGCCAACAAAATCATCTTTGCGAGAAAGAGTGATTTCGCCGTCTGCCGTGATTGAGCAAGCATAATCTATAAATAGAGTTTCTTCAAAATCAAAACTGCTAGTGATAGTTATGTTGTTTGTTTTTGCCTCAACCGCCGCTTTTAGTGAGGCGAAGTCCGCCACCGTCTGTGCGGTTTCTTGCTTGATTTCGTGCTGTGGAAATCCAAAATATTGAGCGTCTGTAAAACTATCCACTTTCTCTTTATATTTATAACAAAAATGGAAAACAACCGCATTCACACCCAAAAGCAATGCGAAAACAGACACGATAATGCATAATACTTTTTTCATTGTTTTCTCCTAATTTGAATTATAAATAAATCATTTGGTTGTGTCAACCGAATTTGGATTGACAAAAAATTGATTGTTTGCTAAAATCTAATAGATAAGAGGGACTTATGAATTTAGATAAAGTTACAATCACAATCAAAGCAGGGAACGGCGGCAGCGGAAAAGTGAGCTTTCATCGTGAAAAATATGTGGAGAAAGGTGGTCCAGATGGTGGGGACGGCGGAAACGGCGGCTCTATTATTTTCGTGGCGGATAAAAACAAAAACACACTTGTGGATTTTCAATACACAAAAAAATTTGAGGCAGAAAATGGTGAAGGTGGCAGTGGAAATTTGCAAAATGGCAAAAACGGTAAAGATGTGGAAATTAAAGTGCCATGCGGAACTGTGATTAAAGACACCTCCACAAAGCAAGTGATTGCAGACATGGTGGAAGACGGGCAAAGATTTGTGGCTCTCAAAGGTGGAAGAGGAGGAAAAGGAAACAACTTTTTTAAATCCCCCACTAGGCAAAGCCCAAGATTTAGCCAGTTAGGTGAAGCGGTTAAGCCTTATAAGGTTACGCTTGAATTGAAGACCATTGCAGATGTGGCTCTTGTGGGCAAGCCAAATGTTGGCAAATCCACCCTACTAAGCGTAATCACAAATGCGAAGCCTAAAATTGCCGATTATGAGTTCACCACCCTATCGCCAAATCTGGGTGTGGTGAAAATTTATGATGACAGTTTTGTGGTGGCAGACATACCCGGGCTTATTGACGGGGCAAGCGAAGGCGCTGGGCTTGGGCACGAATTTTTGGCACACATTGAGCGCACGAGATTGGTTGTGCACGTGATTGACGCTAGCGAATTTTACGGCAACGATATTGTGGAAGACTATAAAACAATAAACACAGAATTAAAAAAATATAACGAAAAATTATCTAAATTGCCACAAATTGTGGTGTTTACCAAACTTGACTTAATTGAAAATGTTGATGAAAAAATTGCAAATTTTAAGAAAAAAATCAGAAAAAATGTGCAAATTATCCCTATAAGCTCAATCACTCGCAAAAATGTGGACGATTTGGTGAAGGCTATTTACGAAAAATTAAAGACCTTGCCAAAATCTGCCCCAATCCCTGTGGAGCAAGCAGAGCTTGAGAAAAAGGACACGTCAAGCATCGAAATTAAGTGCCTTGCACCAAATGTGTTTGAACTATCGGGCGGATATCTGGAAAATTTGCAGCGAGGAATTGTGTTTAATGACAGCCGCTCACTCGCCTATTTCCAGCAACGCCTTGAAAAGGATGGCATATTAGACAAATTAAAAGAAGCGGGGGTAAAAGACGGCGATACTGTGGTGTTTGGCAGCCTGCAATATGAAATTTATTTCTAAGCAATTTTGCCCACATTGGGCAAATGATAATCAAGGAGAAAGATGTTTATTTATAGAAAAGCGACAATGAGCGACCTAAACACGATTTGGGATAAGGACATCAAATCACACATTGCCGATAAAAGATATGTGAAATGGAAAAAGTCGTTTATACAGGCAAATAAAAATGGAGATATTATCACTTTTGTGGTGTTAAATGAAAATGACCCTGTTGGTCAATGCTCTATTGTGCTCAACAGAGAAAATATTAAGTTTAAATGCAAAGATTTGCTGTGTGCGAGCAATGAAAAGGCATATCTATCCACCATAAGAATTGAAAAACAATATGAGGGGCAAGGTCATATTTCAAAACTCGTTAAGACAGTAGAAAGTTTTGCAAAAAAGAAAGGATTTTCCTATTTGACAATAGGGGTTGAAGCAAAAGAAAGCCGCAATCTTGCAATTTACTTGCATTTTGGTTACACGCAGTTTATCACCAGTGAAATCGAAGACGGCACACTTATCTTGTTTTATCAAAAACCATTAAAAAGGAGGAGTTGTGATAACAAAAACCGAGCGAATTAAATTAAGAAGCATCGCTTCCACCATTAAGCCAACTGTTTGGGTGGGCAAAGAAGGTTTTAGCGAGAAAGTTTTGACGCAAATTGAAGAGGAACTTTTTAATCATGAACTCGTTAAAATCACCATGCAGGACAATGTGCCAACCCCAACAGAATTTGAACTAACAGAAATGGCGGTTAAGTTGGGTGCAGAGGTGGTAACCACCATTGGCAAAAAAATTGTCCTTTATAAGCATAGCGAGAAAAAAGGCATTACGCACATTTTGGCGTGATGCCTTTTAACTTGCACTTATGCTAGATGTTAGATGCCTAGTTTGCTCATAATGAGCAATTTTTTCTTCTGCCTCTTTTCTGCTTAGCCCTTCTATGATGTAATAGATATTTGCAATGTCCTTAGCTGAATATTTAGGCTTAACTTTAAACCTTATTGAATTAAGGCTCAAAACCACATCTTTGCTTTGGTCAAAAAAATATCTCACATTCGCTGCTTCCTTGGCGATGGATGACATCCCTGCCCCATCTTTTGCTTGCAGCACAATCGCCACTGGCGTGTTCTTCTTCACAAAAATTGTCGTGCAAGTTTTTAAATAGTCTTCTAATTTCTTTTCCATAATTCACCTATTAGTCAACCTTTTTGTGTTTTATTAGATTGTTTCTTTCCTTATAACTCTCAACCTTTGCTTTTGCTTCTGCTTTGGATTTGCTATCTACAATCAGCCAATAAATGTTGTTGATATCCACCCAAGTGATGCGATAGTCAATTTTGATTTTAACTCCACGGCAATTAAATATTAGCACCTGTTCTTTGGGCAACAAATGCCTAAGTTTAACCACTTCTTTGGCAGAAGAATAAACCGCGCTATCCTCAGAGTTTTCAACTTCGAGAGTGCGGGAAGTTTCTCGTTTAAACACAATAAACAGATTTGATTTTAAGAATTCATTAGTTTTCAAATTCATATCAATCGACCTTGACTTTATTATAGCAGAAAGCGAAAATTTGTCAATATCTATCTAAAATTTTCACGAAAAATTTTGATAAAACGAGAAATTAGCACAATTTTGCAAGTTTTTTAAGGTTGAGTATTGACAATTTTTGAAAAATATGATAATATAAGCAAGTTAAGGAGGAAGTATGACAGCAAGCGAATATGTGCAAGAAAATTTTGTTGAGAAAAACTATCAAGGAGCAATGAGCGTTTCATGCGAGGGCGCAAAAAATGTGTTTGTGCAGGCGTTTTTAGATAGAGATGCTTTGCACGGAAAGTTTGATTTGATTAACGCCACCGAAGATGAAATTTTGATTGAAAATGCCACTGCTGAGATGTGCATAGACAACATAATTCACGCAGTGCTAACCAAAGATAAATATTATTTTTTGAACAGTGAAACGGGATTAGTGCAAGCATCTGGTGAACTAGATCAAAACATAAAAAGAATAATCTATAGTCTATTTAGCAAACAAAATTATAATGATGACTTATTCACAAATTTATTTAGAGCAAGAAGAAGGCAATTTAAGAACGTGAGCGACAAGTTCGCATTTGACTTGAAATCTGTGATAAAAACCATTTTAAAATATAACTCAAGAAATTGGGATAAAAAAATTGCCAGATATGACCCTAACTTCAACGAATGCAGAAAAATAAGTTATACAAACAAACAAGATAGCGACACCGCAATTAATGAAATTGTGTTTAGAACCAAAGCCACACTAACAAACCTTGGTTTGACCACCGAAAGCCCAATTTTTGTGGATATTGATTCAATCTAACCGCATTATGCGGTTTTTTTATTCAACACGTGTGTAATTTTTTATTTCAAAGTCGGTTGATTTTATGTCATCGGCTTTTGTTTTTTTAGAAGAAAATGAATTAAATAAGTTTTCAAAGCCGGAAGAACCCAGCAGGTTTAAAATTTTGCTAAAATCAAAGTCTTTTACTCCATCACCCTTATCACCGGTTAATGCCGACAAAATTTTAGAAATGCCATTTTGATTGCCATTTTTTAAAAGACCGGTTAGCAAGGGCAATATGTTTTTAAGGTCGAAGGAAAATGCTGGCTTTGGCGGGCATTTGGGTTTTGGCTTTGGAATGCAGTTGCAATTGCCTTTTTCAAAATTGTTGTTTATGTAAAAATCCGGCACGCACTCATATGGCTGCTGAAACACCACTTTTTTTGCGCCCTTACAGTCTTGATTAGGCTTTGGATAATTCCAATTTTGGATGTAGGCATTGGCATCATAAAAAATATTGTTTGAAGAGTTTTCCATATTTATAAATATGAATTCAAACTTCAATATGTTAGTGGCAGATGATGAAAATTTTTCATATATATTAATCGAGGTGTTTTATGCCAAGAGATTTTAAAAGTTTTGCTGAAAAAAATCATGAAGTGGTGCAAGAAAACAAAGACAAATTAAGTGAATATCAAGAGATATTGGATAAGTATAAAGATTTAGATAGAAATTCACTTTTAAGCCAACTCATGAAAGAGGCTGCGAGGCTAAAGAGCGAGGGCAAACTTGACGAAAAAAGTTTAATGAGTTTGAAAAACACAATCGAACCATTTTTGAATGCCGAACAAAAAGAAATGCTTGAAGAAATTATAAAAATGTTAAAATAAAGCAGCAAAAATAAAGATTTTTGCAAAAAACATATAAAATTTTTAGTTTTTTAAAAAAAATATGGATAAAAATAAGATTAGCCCAGAAATTTTAAATAAGGTTTCAACCCTAGAAAATAAGCAAACAGAATGCGTGGTGGTGAGCGCAAATAATTTTGATGACATGAAAAAATTTTTGAAAACTTATAAATACCACTACACTCCTTATCGCTTTGCAAATTGTTTTTGCTTGCCGGCCGATTTTGACGACATAAACATTCTATCAAATCAAAACTGTGTGAGTTACATATTTTCTAATAGTGAAGTGAAGATTGAAAATGCTGAATGCGATTTTATGAACATATCAGCATTAACGGAAAATAAGTTTTTTGGTCAGGGGCAAACTATTTGCTTTATAGACACAGGAATTTTCCCGCATCTAGATTTCATTTTTCCGCACAACAGAGTGATTAAATTCATAGACCTATATCATCAATCTCAAACGCAATATGATGACAACGGGCATGGCACTTTTGTGGCGGGTGTTTGCTGTGGAAATGGAACGATTGAAAACACTCATCTTGGATTTGCCACAAGAGCAAACATCATCATGATTAAGGCGCTGGGAGATAAAGGCAATAGCAACAGCAACATGATTTTGGACGCCATGCAATGGGTGTTTGAAAATCATAAAGCATATAATATTTCTGTGGTGTGCATGAGTTTTGGCGCAGATGTTATTAATGGCAGCGACCCACTTTCTAAAGGCGCGGAAAGTTTGTGGAAACGCGGAATAGTGGTTGTGGCAGCAGCGGGCAACAGTGGGCCAAACAAAAGCACAATTAAATCCCCCGGAAATAACCCATATATTATCACCGTGGGAGCACTCGATAGCAAAAGCATGAAAGTGGCAGATTTTTCAAGTTGTGGGCCAACGATTTATGGGCACAAACCTGATTTGCTCGCTCCCGCCGTGGATATTGTTGCCTGCAATAACTCTATTCCACCCTACACAGTTATGTCTGGAACGAGCGTTGCCACGCCTATCGTTGCCGGAATTTGTGCAATAATAAAATCTCGCTATCCAACCATGACAAATAATGAGATTAAAAAATTTTTGCTCGACCACTGCGTGAAAATAACGGGAGATAAAGATAGCGAGGGTGCGGGATATTTGAAGTTTTAAGTTTATAAGGCATCAAATTGATTTTTTTGTTAGTTTATGCTAATATGATGATATGATAAAGATTGAAAATGTTAGCATAAAATATATCAAAGAATATTATTCACTTTATAATGTTAGTTTGGAGATTAATGAAAACACACTTTTGATTGGAAATGAAACGAGTGGAAATAATTTTTTGTTGCGCATACTATCTAAAATTGACAAGCACTACCAAGGCAAAATTTATTTTGAAAACCATGATTTAGTGCAAATTAAAGATAGAGATTTATCTCTTGCATTCATCCCACAAAAACCATGTTTGTTTGAAAATAAAAGCATTTTAGAAAATTTAATTTATCCATTAAAAATTAGAAAAATCAATAAAAAAGAGGCAATTTTGCGAGCAAAAACTGCAATTTCACCCTATTTTTTAAAAATTTTTGAAAATTTTAATGCAATTCAAAATAATAAAAGTGCAAGCAATGAAAAAACAAACAGCAATTTTAAAGCAAATGAAAATAACAAAAGTTATAATGATGATTATATAAAAAACAACAATCAAGATAAACTTGAAAACGACTTTGAGAACTTTTTAAAGATCAAAGTTAAAAAATTAAGTTTATCTGCCAAAAAAATTATTGCGTTGCTTAGAGCAAAAATTAGAGAGCCAAAATATATTTCAATTGAAAACTTCTTTGAAAATTTAGACGCACCCTATTTTGATTTGGCAAACGAAATTGTTTTAGATTTAAAAAGCAAGTCAACAATCATTGCCTCACAAAACGGGGTGCTAAATGCTCCATCTTACGAAGGCTTTAAACAAGTGTTCTTCGATGCGGGAAGCATTGTACAAATGCAATAAAATAAAAAGGGCACAACGCCCTTTTTTATTCTGCTTGTTTGGTTAAGAATGCTAATTTATCATTTTTGCAATCAACTAAAAGTTGGTCGCCAGACTTAACTTCGCCTTTTAGCATTTTATCTGCCAATTCATCTTCAATTTTGGTGGTGATAAGCCTACGAAGTGGACGCGCACCAAAATCCTCATTCGTGCCATTTTTAACAAGATAATTTAATGTTGCTGGCGTAAATTTCAACTCTACTCCACTTTGTTTTAAGTTTTTGTTTAGGTCGGCAAGCATTTTCTTTGCAATTTCTTTAAGCACAGGTTGAGAAAGTTTATTAAATTGCACAATATTATCTATTCTGTTAATCAATTCTGGCTTAAAATATTTTTTAAGTTCGTCCAACATAACATTGGACTTATCGTTTTTAGCGCTATCGCCAAAGCCTAAATTTACGTTGGTTTTGTTTAGTTTATCACTGCCAATGTTTGACGTTAAAATGATGATGGTGTTTTTAAAACTTACCACTTTGCCGTGGCTATCGGTCAAGCGGCCGTCATCCAAAATTTGAAGCAACATATTGAAAACTTCCGGATGCGCCTTTTCAATTTCATCAAACAAAACTACGCTATAAGGTTTGCGCCTAACTTGCTCGGTTAATTGCCCGCCATCGTCAAAGCCAACATACCCCGGAGGGCTTCCTATTAACTTACTTACGCTATGGGCTTCCATAAATTCGCTCATATCTAGGCGGATAATCTTATTTTCATCATCAAACAACGCTTCCGCAAGAGCCTTGCTAAGTTCAGTTTTGCCCACACCTGTAGGACCCAAGAACAAGAAACTGCCAATTGGGCGACGAGGGTCGCGAATGCCTATGCGGCTGCGCCTGATGGCTTTTGCCACCTTTTCAACAGCTTCGTCCTGCCCCTTTACGCGCTCTGTGAGCACTTTCTCAAGGTGCAAAAGTTTTTCAGCCTCCCCTTCTGTGAGCTTTGTGAGCGGAATGTTTGTCCATTTGCTGACAACTTCTGCCACATCTTGCTCTGTGATAACCGTTTCGGTTTGTGGTTTGATAGAAACTGATTTTTGGCGTTCTATTTCTTCTTTGGTTTTTGCAATTTGGTCACGCAATTTGCTTGCTTTTTCAAAGTCTTCACGCGTTACGGCGTTCTCTTTATCCACCTCTAACTTTGAAAGTTTTTCTTTCAAGGCTTTGATTTCGCTGCTTTCATAATTGTTTTTCACTTTTGCACGGCTTGACGCCTCGTCTATCAGGTCGATTGCCTTATCTGGTAGGCTACGGTCTTGAATGTATCTATCGCTCAATTCGGCTGCTGCTTTTATTGCTTCGTTTGAAATTTTAACATTATGGAATGCCTCATAACTATCACGCAAACCAGTTAGGATTTCAATTGTTTGCTCAACTGTTGGAGGGTCAACCGTGATTGGCTGGAAACGGCGCTCCAACGCTTTGTCTTGCTCAATATATTTACGATATTCATCTGTGGTGGTTGCACCTATTGTTTGCATTTCTCCACGCGCAAGATATGGCTTTAACATATCTGCCGGATTTGCTTCACCCTTTTCACTGCCAACTTGAGCAAGCGTGTGAATTTCGTCTATGAAAACGATGATATTTTTGTTGGTTGTGATTAATTCAATGGCATTCTTTAGTTTTTCCTCCATGCTGCCGCGATATTTTGTGCCAGCCATTAAGCCACCAATGTCTAGGCTATAAATGGTTTTATTTTTTAAGAAAGCGGGCACATCTCCCGACACAATTCGGCGAGCTAGACCTTCAACGATTGCTGTTTTGCCCACGCCTGCTTCACCAATCAAAACTGGGTTGTTTTTCGTTTTGCGGCAAAGGATTTCTATCATGCGCTCTATTTCGCCGTCTCTACCAATAATTGGGTCAATTTTGCCGTTTTTTGCACGCAAAGTTAGGTCTGAACCCATTTCCAAAAGTTCTTCTGGCAATTCGCTTCTATAACTTTCTCTTTGATTTGAATTTGAATTATTACCCATATTACCAAGCTGAACAAATCCGTCTGCATTAAATGCCTGCTGCTGCGGATTGGATTGATTGTTTGTGATTAGCCCAAGCGCCTTGTTTCGCATCTCTAAAGTGTTTAATTTAAGGGCGTTTTGCAAAATTCCAATGGCAAAACTATCTTCTTGGCTTAAAAGTGCAACCAACAAATGCTCGGTTGAAATATAGGCACTATGCGTGCGTTTTGCAATGGACGATGCAATCATGATGAGTTCTTTAACGCGCGGGGTGATTTCAACAGTGTTTGAAGGAATGCCCTTATTACCAACTTGGTCTAACACATCTTTTATGATGTCGCTATCCAGCCTATATGCCTGCAAAAATTTTTTAGATTTGCTTTCAACCTTTGTGAGAGCATACAAGATGTGCTCTGTGCCAACCTCGTTGCCATAATTTGAGGCGAATTGGCTCGCCACTTGAATGGTTTTGTTTGCCAAATCTGTTAGGTTATACATTTTTATCTCCTTTTAAAATCTTTTGCACATTTTTTGCTAAGCCTATGGCTTCGCTTCTTGATATAAATTCTTTGTTTTCATAGGTTAAATTCTGCAATTCGTTTAGCGTTTTGGAAGAAATTTCTATTAGCCCTAAATTTAAAGCGGTGCGAAGAGTGGAAATTTGAGATTTTAATTCAACATAATCCATGATATATGCAGATTTCAACACCGCAACTGAGCGCAATGCTCTATCTAACAATTCATCATGGTTGGAAACATCCAACATTTTTGCACTTTCTATTTCAAGGTCTTGAAGTTTATTAACCATTTTATCAAACTCGCTAAATATTTCGCTCTCGCTAAACCCAAGATTGCAGACTGTGGATAAGACGAACAGGTTTTTATCGTCAGTTTTTGCCAAAGAATAGCCTAATTTCCTAACATTTTGCCTAACCTGCTCGATTTTTTCAAGAGCCACAATCGAGTTGAAATCCATCACACACTCAATCCTAACGCCCGCACCAATTTTTGATAGGTCGCTCATAAGATAGCCATAGTTATCACTATAAGACAAATTTATTTTGTTTGATAAAAGAGAAGCAAGCGATTGAGCAACTTCGAAAGCGGATTTATCATATCCATCGGCGAGCGAAGTGATTGTGATATGCTCATCATCAAACAAGGTGATGCTGCAATTATTTGATTTGCCCAAAAAGAAATTTGGATTTGCTGCATTTGAAATTAAGCCTCTGCTTTTTAGGAATTTGCCGATGTTTTCGTCAACTGTGTTTATATTAAGCAAATTCATTTCGCCTTTTAACGCAGAAGAAAGTTTATCTATAATTTCATCTTTCTTTTGCTCTTCAAGTTTTGGCACAAATTTATAATCTTTAACATTTCTAAAAATCTTAACCTTTGTGGAAATTACATTATTCATTTTCTGCCTCCAACTTTTGAATTTGCTTCTTTATCTTTGCTGCATCTTCATAACGCTCTTCTTTCACAGCAACCGCCATATCTTGCCTAAGGCTTGCAATTTTTTCTGCCTTTGTTTCGCTCTTTTTCGTTTTCACACTCTTTGCCTTTGCTTTGATTTCTGGCTTATGAGTTTCAAACGGAGCAATCTTTTTTACTATTCGTGAAATTTCATCTCTAAAAGCATCGTAACAATTTGGGCAACCTAACCTTTGAGTGTTTTTAAATTCACGCAAACTTGTTTTGCAAACCGGGCAAACGATATCTGCCACCTTTTCAAAAGATAAGAAATCACTAAAAGGCGCAAACATATCATCGAAAATGCTGGCAGGCGATGAATTGAACACCCCTTCTTTGATTGCACATTCTCTGCACAAATTTGTGGTTTGGCTCACTCCATTTACAATTAGCGTTGAGTGATAGACACTTGGCTTTCCGCAACGATCACATTTCATAATTAATTCTCCTTTTATTTTTAAATTTGGCTAAAAATTTTTTAAAATTTCAAATTTTGCACCATTTTTTGCGTTTTTTTGCAAAATTTTGCCTTGTTTTTGTCATTTATGATTTTGCATCAATTTAATTATAACCTGTTTTAAAATATTGCTACGAATAGTATTATCAATATTTATGGGGTTATTTAGCGCTTTTGCGCTTATTGTGGTTTTAATAAGTTCGCATTCATTTTTGCTTAGCAAATTTCTATCCATCATTTGATTGATGAGTTGATTTGCGTCAGTTAAATTTAGCGGCTGATTGCAAAGGTCTAACGCAGACTTTAAGAAATTGTCGTCATTATCTTTTAAGCGCGAAACTTTAATATACCCCGCGCCACCTCGCTGGCTTTCGACCACAAAACCACGATTTATTGTGAAGCGAGTGTTTAGCACATAATTGATTTGGCTAGGCACACAGGCAAAGAATTTGGCAAGGTCATTTCGCGACAACTCAATGAAACTGTCATCGTCTAAGCTAGACATTATAAATTCTTCGATTATATCACTCACACTCTTATTCACACCTCATCTCTCCTTTTAAGAAAATCACAGTTTGTCATTTATTTTGAACCCCACAAGCACTTGCACGGGGATAGGGAGCAACTTACAATCACAGTGGTTTGACTTTCTTTGACTTTCGCCCTTATTCTATCACTTAAAAATTGCAATGTCAAGCAAATTTGACAAATTTTTAAAAATTTTTAGCAATCTTTTTATTTGAGTGCTAATAACGGCAAATTTTGAACACAAAAATAATTAAAGTGCTGAATTTGCTAAAAAAATTAAAAAAACCAAGCGGTTGAGCTTGGACTTTATTTGTTAAACCTTTTATAAATATTTAGTGCGGTGGACGTGCTCACGCCTTTTGTTTGCTCTAGTTCTTCAAGAGTGGCGTTTTTGATGTTTTCTATCGTGCGGAATTTGCCTAAAAGAGCACGGCGAGTGGCAGGCCCAACACCCTCAATGCTCTCTAGCCCACCACGATACATACCCTTTTGCCTTAGGCTACGGTTAAAGGTGATTGCAAAGCGGTGCGCTTCATCGCGTGCAAGTTGCACCAAACGCAGGCTAAAACTGCCCTTTGAAAGCATATACGGGCGTGGCTCATAAGGCTTAAACACTTCCTCTTCACGCTTGGCAAGTGAAATCAAATCGTTTGTGAAATGATATTTTTCCATAACTTCAACCGCAATGCCGAGTTGCCCTTTGCCACCGTCTATAACAATCAAGTCTGGCATCTGGCTAAAACTGATGTCATCGCTATTTAACTTTTCCATTCGTCTAGTCAAAACTTCGCGCATTGAAGCGAAATCGTCAATGAAATCCACCGTTTCTATCTTAAATTTGCGATACATTGACGGCGCTTTTTCGCCATTTATCAGCACCACCATGCTGGCAACGGTGTAAGTGCCATAAGTGTGGGAAATATCATAGCATTCGATGCGCTTTGGCTCATGCTTTAGGTCTAAATCCTTTTTAAGTTGCCTAACCGCACCTATGCTGGCGTTTTGCTGCTTTGTGGTGCGCTCTAGGTTCTTTTCCATGTGCATTATGGCATTTTTCTCGGCTATTTCTAGCAGTTTAAACTTAACGCTATCGATTTTTGGCTTGGTTACCGCCACCTTTTTCTTAGCCTTATCTTGCAAAAAGATTTCGATTTCTTGCGTGTCCACATCCGGCATGATGATTTCATCCACAATGAGCGGATGCGAAGTGTAATACTGCATAACGAACTGAGTGTACGCCTCGTTTATGTCCAAAAAATTTAAAATGTCGAAGGTTTCAACACCTTGCAACTTGCCACCGCGAATGTTTAGCACGCACATTGCCGAAAACTCACCACTCGTTTTTAGATTAAACACATCATAGTCAACAAGGCTTCCAAGGCTGGTGATAACGCGCGCTTTCATCTTGTTTAACATATTGAGCCTATCGCGCAATTTTATGGCGGTTTCATAGTTTTGAGTGTCGGACGCTATTTGCATTTTTTCTAATAAAATCTTTTCAACCTCGTCTGTTTCGCCCTTTAAAAAGCGAATGGCGTCATTCACGATGCCCATATATTCCGCTTTTGAGATTTTGTGGGCGCACGGAGCCGAGCATAAGTGCATTTCGTGGAAAATGCAAGGCTTTAGCGGTTTTTTGCTCTCGGTGAGCGGCAGGCGGCATTTGCGAAGCGGGAAGGCATAATCTAAAATGCTAATGACATCTTTTGCCGTAACTCCTGCCATATATGGCCCGAAATATTTGTCCGTTTTATTAAGCCTGCGTGAAATTTCAAAATGAGGATAGTCCTCTTTCAAATTGATTTTGATATAGGCATAAGTTTTGCTATCTTTAAGCAAAATGTTATAATAAGGCTTATATTTTTTGATAAGGTTATTTTCTAGGGCAAGAGCCTCAACTTCGTCATTGACAATGTAAAAATCAAAATCGCGGATATTCTCCACCATATTGCGAACTTTTATATGCTCTTGCTTGCGCAAAAAATATTGGCTGACGCGCCTCTTTAAATTTTTGGCTTTGCCAACATATATGACATTTTCATCTTTATCTTTCATGATGTAAACGCCCGGGTCGGTAGTCAAGCGTTTAACTTTATCCATAATGATGTTCATAATTTTATTATAACATAGTTTTAAATTATTTAAAAGAAAATTATTAAAATATTGACAAATCGCAAAACCGATGTTATAATCGCCCTATAAGGAAAACTTATGAGAAATATTTATGTTAGGGACATCACAGAAGAGGACGCAAAAATAATTGCAGAACAAGTGTTTGGTAAGGTGGACGATTTGCTTTTATCCAACTCTAAAAACGGGTCGAGAATATTGCAATTTGAGGCAGATGGGAAACTTTGCAGATATGAATTGCGAGATTTTGGGCTAACGGTCGTTAGTGCAAGGATATCATCACATCTTGGCAGGGCAAGTGCGGAAAGATTGGCAGAAATGTATAATGCATATTTAAATTATATGAAAACCGCACAAAATGAATATGGTCAATTAAGGTTTCCTAGATATATTCAAGACCTTAATGAGGCAAATGGCACAATTTCAACATTAAATTAACATATAATAAACTAAAAAAAAGTTTCATACAATAAGTATGAAATTTTTTAAATTAAATTGGCTAAAAAAGCATTGGGTCAAACTATTAAGTGTGGCGGGAATTATTTTTTTATGCATATATGTGCCATTGGTTGCCATAAAAAAAGCAAAAGACTACGAAATCTATAAAGAGCCGGTGGTCGACACTAAAATCTACACAGTTTGGCATATTGAAACTTTTGAAGGTGGGAGCAAATCGCGCCTGACCTTTTTAAAAAACATTGCACGAAAAATTGAGAGTGAAAACAAAGGCGTGCTGATTATGATAAAACAAATTGAGCCAAGCAAACTTGAAAGTGAACTAAATGAAAGTGTGCCGGACATCGTTTCGTTTGGGTTTGGAGTGGGCAAACTGCTTTTGCCTCATTTTGTAGAATTAACTGCCACTCACGATGTGCGCGATGAATTGGTGGCGAGCGGGAGCTTTAACAGCAAGCTTTTTGCCCTGCCATATCTGGTTAGTGGATATGCGGAATTTAGCCATGGCGGGCAAGTGAAAAATTTCTATTGTGGCGAAAATGATTATATCCACCCAGAAAAAATTTATGTCGAAATGAATTATTCTTTAACTAAGAAGCAAAGCCAATATGAAGCTTATAAAGATTTTATCTATGACAAAGAGAGCAAACTTTTGGGCAGTGCGCGAGATGTGTTTAGGGTGAGCAACCTAAACGCTGTGGGCAGAGCGAGTGCCAGCATCACGCCGATTGGCAACTACACAGACCTAATTCAATATTTGGGCATAACAACTAATGACCAAATCAGCATGAAATTTTTGCAAATGGCACTTGATGACGAACACCAAATTAGCCTGGTAGACTATGGACTTTTTAGCAGCAAGTATCCCAAAATTTATTCCACAGGAATATATAACGATATGGAAAACGCACTTTTGAGTGCGGGCATTCCAAACTGTTTTTAACAATTTTTTTTGGTGGAAATTTGCAGTGAAAATTTATGAGGACATTGAGGTTTTTAAAGGAGCAAAACTAAGTGAATTTTGCACTTTTAAGGTGGGAGGAAAAGCAAAACTCCTCTTTGTTGTGCACAGCAACAGTGCACTAAATAAAGTGTGTTTTTGTTGCAAATCACACAAAATAAGATATAAGATTATAGGGTTTGGTGCGAACTTGCTGTTTGATGACAACGGGTTTGACGGGGCTATTATTGTGAACAGAGCAAATAAAATTTTATTGAAAGGCAACTGCGTTTATGCTGACGGAGGCGTGGCAATTTCTGCACTAATTCCCGCCTGCCTTAATCATGGTTTGGGAGGAATAGAAAAACTTGCAGGCATACCATCTAGCGTGGGCGGTGCGGTGGTTAACGGGTTGGGCGCTTTTGGAGTTGAGTTTAATAATTTTGTTGAATATGTGCTCTGCTTAGACGGGGCTGGCAAACATGTGAAATTAAAAAATTCTGCCTGTAAATTTGGCTATCGCACTAGCAGATTTAAGCATGGTGATTTTGTTATTTTGAGGGTTAAACTCAAATTAAATTTTGCGGATAAAGAAACAATAAAATCAAACATGCTCTCCGCCCTGGCAAAAAAATCCGCCACCCAACCGCTAGACTTCCCCAGCGCGGGGAGTGTGTTTAAGCGATTTTTCATTGATAAAGACAAAATAAAAAATAATAACATTTGTTATAATGATAATGAAGGCAACGGCTTAGTGGGTTTTAAGTTGGAAGACAACAATGAAAAACAGACAATTAGTGCAAAATTTTATGACCCATGTTGTGATGATAAGAAGGACACCTTAATAAATTTTAAATCATGCAGTTGCGACAAGGAAAATAAAAAACCCAATAAAAAAACAGATTTGCATAACAATAGTTATAAGCACATTGTAAAGATAAAATATGGAGAAATTTGTGAAGTAAATCTAAATGATGATAATATAAATCTTAATAACAACTGTTATAATCATAATGGTGGATATTGGATAAATAATGAAATAAATCCGCACAAGGACAGTTGCGGGCAAAATGCTCTAATTGAATATAATTCGAATGGGAAACAACTTTGCGAGATTGTGCCGGCAAAGATTATTGATGCGCTTGGGCTTAAAGGGCTGAGGGTTGGTGGTGCTATGGTGTCCACAAAACACGCTGGGTTTATCATTAACACGGGAGGTGCAAGCGGCAAGGACATTTCCACTCTAATTGAGATTGTTAATGCAAAGGTAAAAGAAGCGTGCGGCTTTACCTTACCTCTTGAAATCGAAATTGTGAAATAAAAATTTGACTTGGGTGATAAATGCCCTCTTTTTAAGACATAAAAAATTTTATATTTTAAGAAAATCAAATAGGTTTTATTTGATTTTTTTCTTTAAGAGTGATATAATAAACTAGATTTCAAAATCACGCAACATTTTGAGCAAAATTTGTTCAAATTTAAGGTTTATAAGGAGAAACATGGCACTTTTAGCGGATTATCACACTCACACTAAATATTCCCGCCATCACCACGGAAAAGGTTCGATTGAGGACAATGTTCGTGTGGCTTATGAGCGCGGGCTAAGGCAAGTGGCTATCACAGACCATGGTTTCAATCAAAAATGGTATGGCGTTAGGCGAGCAGACATTGCTAATGTGAAGAAAGACATTGAAGAGGCGAAAGACCATTACCCTATTGATGTTTTGCTTGGCGTGGAGGCAAACCTAATTTCCAGCAGGGGCGACATAGACATTGTGGATGAGGACATGAATAATGTGGACATTCTTTTATGTGGCTTTCACAGGCTAGTTAAATCCACTTCGAGGAAGGAACAGTTTGGATTTGTGCTCAAAAATGTGTTTTGCAGCATTTTCCACCACACGAGCAAAAAGCAGATTGAAAAGAACACAAATGCCTACATAAACGCTATGCGAAAATATGACATTGACATAATCACCCATCTAAACCATGTGTGCAAGGTGGATGTGGAAAAGGTGGCAAGAGTGGCAAAGGAAACCAACACTCTTATTGAATTGAACGGCAAGCGCCTTGGCATGAGCGATGAGGAAATTTTAACTTGCTATAATTTGGGGTGCAAGTTCGTTATAGATAGTGATGCGCACTCGCCTGACCGCGTTGGAGATTGCCACAAGGGTTTGAGCGCAATTTTAAGGCTAAGAATTCCTGAAAGTGCGGTGGTAAACTATAACCAACTTCCAACATTTAAAAAGGATAAGGCAAAGAAGGCTTAATTGGAGGCTATATGATTGAATGGAAGCAGCAGATAACCAAATCAATACCACTCAACGCGTGTTGCGCTCATTCATTCATCTCCGTTGTTTTAAATAATTGTGCCATCATAGACGATGCCGACCACTATATATTGATAAACGCAAACAACTTCTTAATTGCAAAGTTGATTGATATTTTTAATAAATTTAACCCCAATCTAGAAATTTTGCATTGGGATGGTTTTTTGATGCTGAGGGGGGACATCTACTCTTTTTTAGTTGACTATAATTATGAAAAGATTTATTTAAGCCTATTTGATAGTGAATGCGATAGACTGTGTTTATTAAAGGCCTATGTTTTGATTTATTCAAACCTTTATTACAATAAAGATAGCAACAAAAACTCAACAGGATACAATTTTGAATTTGTGCTTAAAGATAAGGAAAATTTTGAGATAATCTCCACCCTTCTTGCAGAATTTGGGTTTAATCTAAAATTCAGCACTCGTCAACACAATTTTGTGATTTACACAAAAAATGGCGAACTAATTTGCGATTTGCTAGTTAAGCTTGGAGCGAATGTGGCGGCTTTAGACATTCAAAACAACATTGCAATGCGCGAAGTGAGAAATAGTGCCAACAGGCAAAATAATTGCTTCGGCTATAATTTGGATAAAACGCTAAATTCTAGTGCTCCTCAACTAGAAGCAATAGAATATTTATATCAAAATGATTTGCTAGACACATTAGATGAAAATCTAAAAGAAATTGCCCTATTGCGCCTTGCCAACCCAGATGTGTCGCTTAGCGATTTGCAAAAACTCACAAACAAGCCAATAAGCCGCGCTGGGCTTAAATATAGGCTAGATAAAATCATTGAAATTTATAAAAAGATTGCGGGAGAAAACAAATGAAACCTTTTGTGCATTTACATGTCCACACAGAATATTCGCTGCTTGATGGTGCGGCAAGGATTTCCAAACTTGTGAAACTTTGCAAAGAATATAACATGCCAGCCGTGGCAATGACCGACCACGGAAATATGTATGGCGCAACTCATTTTTACGATGCGTGCAAGGCGGCTGGAATTAAGCCAATTTTGGGCACAGAGTTTTATGTGGCAGACGATTTGACTGTGAAAAACGGCAAACAAAAGTTATCTCACTTAATAATTTTGGTTAAAAACGAGCAGGGATATAAAAACATTTGCAAACTCCACTCCATTGCTTTTAAAGAGGGGTTTTATTATAAACCACGCATAGATTATAAACTTCTAGAGCAATATCACGAGGGGCTGATTTGTTTGTCCGCCTGCCTTGCGGGAGATATTCCCAAACTGATTGTGCAAGAGCAATATGAAAAAGCCGAGCAGTTGGTGCTTTGGTTTAAAAATCTTTTTGGCGAGGACTTTTATCTCGAACTCCAACATAATGGAATTGCCGAGCAAGAGTTGGTGAACGCAAAATTGCGCGAGTTTTCTAAAAAATTTGGCATTAAAACTGTGGCAACAAACGATGTTCACTATCTATTTAAAGAAGACGCTGAAATGCAGGATGTGTTGATGTGCGTGGCAATGCAAAAGACGGTTGATGACCCGGACAGAATGAAGTTTCCAACCGATGAGTTGTATTTCAAAACCTATGACCAGATGTTAGAAGGGTTGCCAAACGATGAAGATGCGCTCGAAACCACGCTTGAAATTGCGGACAAGTGCAATTATGACTTTGTTTATGGACATTATTTGTTTCCACACTACACCCCAGAAGGCGGATATAACGAGCAAGTGGGAGCAACACCAAAAGAATATTTGCTAAGGCTAGTTGATGAAGGCGTGAAGAAAAAATATGGCGAGTGGAATGATAAAATCCGCGACCGTGTGAATATGGAAGTTGGCGTCATTGAAAAGCAAGGCTTTATTGAATACTTCTTAATTGTGTGGGATTATATCAACGCCGCACGCAAAATGGGCATTTCTGTTGGCCCGGGGCGTGGCTCGGGTGCGGGCTCAGTTGTGGCTTACACCATGGGCATCACCAACATTGACCCGCTAAAATACGAACTATACTTTGAAAGATTTTTGAATAGCGAGCGTGTGTCTGCGCCCGACTTTGATGTGGACTTTGAAGATGTTAGGCGCGATGAAATTATTGAGTATGTGCGCAAAAAATATGGCGATGACAGAGTGGCGCGCATTATCACTTTTGGCACAATGAAAGCAAAAAACGCAATTAAAGATGTGGGAAGAGTGTTGCGAGTGCCTTATTCTGTTACAGATAGGATAACTAAATCTATCCCTATGTATAAAAGCCCAATTTTGCCTAAGGTGTTTGGTTTTCATATTCCTAAGGAGGGAGATAAAGACTTTGGCACAGTGTATGCCGTGCCAGAACTTGTTGAGCTTTATAATAATGATGCACAAGTGAAAAAAGTGGTGGACATCGCTATGAAGGTTGAAGATTTCCCAAGACAACAATCCATTCACCCATGTGGCGTTATTATTGGTGCAGACATTTTGGATAAACACGTGCCACTCAGCCGAAATGGCGACCTTATTTGCACGCAATATGAAGGCGTGGATATGGAGCATTTAGGCCACCTTAAAATGGACTTCTTGGCTCTTTGCAACCTGACAGATATTAAGGGTGCTCTAAAACTTATTAAAGAAAATCATGGGGTTGAAATTGATTTTGACAAATCGAATTATGACGACCCAAATGTGTTTAAACTCATCTCATCAGGCAACACTGACGGCATTTTCCAAATTGAATCTGGCGGGTTTAAAAGGTTTTTAAAAGAACTTCAACCAAACTGCATAGAAGACATTGTGGCAGCCGTGTCGCTCTACCGCCCCGGCCCAATGAAATATATCCCCGCTTATGTCCACAACAAACATCACCCAGAGGACACGCGCTATGACCACCCTCTCTTAGAGCCAATTTTAAAGGTTACGCACGGATATATGGTCTATCAAGAGCAAGTCATGAGGGTGTGCCAAGACTTGGCAGGTTTCTCGCTCGGGCAGGCGGATAACATTAGGCGTGCTATGGGCAAGAAAAAGATTGCGGAAATGATGAAATGGAAAGAGGCATTCCTTCACGGGCGTGAAGCGTTTGTGGACGACCATGGCAAGCATGAGCCGGCAATTAAAGGCTGTGTGGCAAACGGCGTTAGCGAAGAAATTGCAAATAAAATTTGGGCGGACATGGAAGACTTTGCCTCTTATGCATTCAACAAATCTCATGCTGCGGCTTATTCACTTATCACCTATCAAACCGCCTATTTAAAGTGTTATTATGAGCCGGAATTTATCACTGCCCTTTTCAATAACCGCATTTCAAAAAGCGATAAAATCAAGCATTATCTCGCCTATGCAAAAGAAGAAAATTTAAAGGTGTTGCCGCCAGATATTAATAAGAGCCAAACATATTTCTCAACGGACGGAAAAACGATTAGATTTGGGCTTGCAGGGCTTAAAAATGTGGGAGTTTCCAACATCGAAAACATCATTGCAGAACGAAATAAAAACGGCGATTTTAAAGATTTAAGTGACTTTATTTGGCGATGTGATGGGCAAGCGGTCAATAAAAAATGTATTGAGGCACTGATTAAATCGGGTGCGTTTGATTGCTTTAATAAAACCAGAAGCCAAATGATGGCAGTTTTCAGTGTGGTGGTTGACAGGGCTTATGAGCGCAAGAAAAAATCTATGAACGGGCAGATGGATCTGTTTGGCGACATTATTGAGGACACAAAACTCATTGAAGAAAACGAATATCCAAACATCAGCGAATATGTTTCTAATGTGAAGCTACAATATGAAAAAGAAATTGCGGGCACTTATCTATCCGGCCATCCACTAGACACTTTCTTAGATGTGATTAAAGATTTCACATTTAATTCTAGTTATTTGCCAAGTGAAGATGTGGAAGAAGATGAAGAGCAAAGCGATGAAGCTCCGCTCACTTCTCAACAAATTATTGAAGATGAAAACGAGGAGGTTCAAGAAGAACTTTATAACGGCTTGAAAGATGGCGATATGGTAACTTGTGGCGGTGTGATTGCAGACATTAAAGTGATAACCACCAAAACGGGAAGCAGAATGGCAATCCTTACCATTGAAGATTTGACGGGCACTTTTGACGCTTTCGTTTTCTCAAAACAATATGATAAATTTAGAGAAATGCTTGCAAAAGACATATTGGTGGCAATCAAAGGCAGGTTCACAGTACGCGAAGGGCACCGCCCTTCTATCACAATCAGCAACATCGAATTGCTTGAACACGGTGAAAAAGAAACTCCTGAAAAAGAAAAAGAAGTGGAAGTACAAAAACCTAAAAAGTTGTGGTTAAAATATAATCTTGCAGACGGCATTTTGCACAAGGCCGTGGAAAAGATTTTGGGTGAATATAATGGAATTGACGAAGTGTTTATTAAGGACACTGCTTCAAACAAAGCATACAAAACAAACCACTTGGTTACAATTCGCGAAAGTTTGAAATTTGAGCTTGAAACAATTTTGCCAAAAGATTGCATAAAGGTGGTGGAATAAAAAATTGCCCGCTTGGGCAATTTTTTAAAAATCCTCAACCTCTGTTCTTTTGGGCTCTTTCTTTTTCTTATAGCCAAAAAGTTTTAACCTTCCTTTGCCAAAAACTGTAACAATCAAAATGTATATGCTAGCAATGCCAATCAAGAAATAGATAATTCGGCTAAGCACATTTGCTTGTGTGCCAAAAATGCCAGCAACAAAATCATATTGAAGTGCACCAATCATCAACCAATTTAGTCCGCCCAAGCAAGTTAAAATAAAAGCGAAAATTCTCATAATAACCTCTTTTTTCTATTTTGTTTTTGTTTTCAAATTTTATTCTAAAAATGAAATAGACAACAAAAAAACACCAAAATTTTTAATTTTTTTGGCGTTTTTATGTATTTTTTTGAAAATATTTAAAATTTTTATTTATTTTCGCCATCCGTTTTTATTTCACGCATTAATGATTTATATCCAAGCGGTGTGTGGAAGTCCACCACCTGATAAGGGCAAGCCTCTTTGCACTTAAAGCAGAATATACATTTTGAATAATCCACACTTGCAAACAATTCGCCGTTTTTATCATACTTCATCATAATTGCACCCGTTGGGCAAATTTTGCTGCACACCCCACACCCCTTGCATTTTTTAGGTTTTATAACAACTCGTTTTTGATGCGAATTGAAATAAGATTTTTGTTGCCTAGCATTTTTATTAACCAGTGTGGAATTATTAAAGTCGGCAAGAGCAAAATCTTCCACCTTAAATTTTGCAGGCTCTTCGTTTAATGTTTTATAAGGGTGAGAAAGATTTATAAGTTCTCTCTCTGCCGCTTGATTGAGAATTGTGTTTTCCATAGGAATTGAAAGGATGTTTATTAAAGCGGCATCAAGCGCAAACAAATTTTCGCTCATTGCCAAGCAAGACAGCACGCGCTGGCTATCCCCCGCTTCTTGAGCCACAATTCCGTCTAGCACATTGAACATAAGTTTGGATTTTATCGTTGTGAAAATATCTATCAACAAATTGTTGAAATCTTTGAGCGTGGCAAGACGATTTAAAATTAAGTCTTTATATTCACCTGGCAAAAGGCCTAAAAGATTTGACGCTGCACCAAGATAACCAAAGCGTTTGTCTATCTTAACCTTGCCCACATTAACAATCGCATCCACTTCATCTAACACATTCAGCATAAGCAAGGATTTTGCCATCGTGCCGCTAGGGATTTCAATTTCTGACGATGAAAGGTCGTGATTTAGGCTGAAATTCGACCTATTTGCTGCATCTAGCATGCCCGTTTGAAAATAAACGGAATCTAGCGAGTTTTTCGAACTAAATGGACTATCCGCCACAATGCATTTCACCCCCATGCTTGTGAGGACATTTGCAAGGGCGCACACAACGGCAGGATTGGTGGTGATTGCCTGATTTGGCGAAGCCTCGTATGGAAGATTAACTTTGATTAGCACTTTCATTTTTGGCTTTATAACTTTTTCGAGATTTAAAAGAGAGATTGACGCACGCAATGCCTCTTCTATCTTCTTCACATCATATTCTTCAATATAATTTAATGCAACAAAATCGTTCATAACTTTATATTAATAAAAGCAATCAAATTTGTCAAATAAAAAATTAAACTGCTGGCAAAATGATTGCTTTTTTTTGGAGATTATCTTAAAATAAAACTATGATAAAAATTTGGGGAAAACTGACCGTTGACGATAAGGTCATCAAAGGCGTTGTGGTGGACATTGATGAAAAATCATGCTCATTTTTTGATATGTTGCAGCAAGTTAGCCACCGCTTAAATATCCCCACACCTGTGCTTTTGGATAAGCATGTGTATGACTTCAACCTTTTCCACATCTCAGTGTTTAGGCCGGATGATTTTGTGGAGTCGGTCAACTTTGAAAAGTTTGTGCTGGAGCTCATGAAAGAAACAAATTAAAAAAATTGAATAAAATTTTACTAATTTTTTATTTTTTGCATATATTATGTTGTCAATTATCGTGTCAAGCACAAAAAAACACTTGACATTTATCAAATTTTAATGATATAATGACAATGTTGCGATAGGAAATCTATTGCAATTATTTATTGACCGAAGGAGGCATTATGGACGAAAAGAATTTTATGACTAGCGAGGGTTTGCAACGCACAAAGGAAAGGCTTGAATATCTAAAAGGCGAAAAAAGGCAAGAAGTTGCGAAAAAAATTGCCGAAGCAAGAAGTTATGGCGATTTGAGCGAAAACAATGAGTATGAAATTGCCAGGGCTGAGCAGGCGACTGTTGAAGAAGAAATTTTTGAGCTTGAAAACAAAATTAAATCAGCGGAAATTATTGACGGCAAAAAGATTAGCACAAGCAAAGTGAGCATTGGTTGCAGAGTTACAATTAAGAACACAAAAACCAATCAAACACTTGAATATAAAATCGTTGGAGATGTGGATAGCGACCCATTGAATGGGCTTATTAGCAACACTTCACCAATTGGAGCGGGCTTAGTGGGCAAAAAATTAAATGATGTTACGCTAATTAAAACGCCTGCCGGTGCTGTGGAATATAAAATCATTAAGATTAAAGCAAACTAAAAAATAGGGATAACTGCCCTATTTTTTTATAAGCCAATTTGGGAATTGTCTTGTTGTTATGCTTGTTTCGTTTCTATCTCTACTTCTGGCTTATCTTTTAAGCACAAGCAATTAATAAGCCAATTTGGGAAATTGTCTTGTTGTTATGCTTGTTTCGTTTCTATCTCTACTTCTGGCTTATCCTTTAAGCACAAGCAATTAATAAGCCAATTTGAGAAATTGTCTTGTTGTTATGCTTGTTTCGTTTCTATCTCTACTTCCGGCTTATCCTTTAAGCACAAGCATACAATCATAAATGCAAATGTGAGAACATTACAACTGAAGATGCTTAATATCAGCAAGGTGATGATTAAGCCAATTTTACTTTTCCCTTTAACTGATGCACCAATAACTAGGATGCTGAACACAAGTGTTGCCACCTGCACGCCGACAATTATACCGCCAAGCACTTTTAAAGATGTGTTCAAAACCTTTGAAAGTGAATCCAAATCCTTCACATACACTTTAACCGCTGGGTCAGTGCCCTTTTCAATGAAATAATCAATTTCGCCCGCATCATCTAGATGTTTTTCATAATTCACTGTGTCGCTCTCATAGATTTTCACAAAATTATCAGTTGTGAGATGAGGCGCTAAAATGATGAGAATTGAGCCAAAAGCAATTAAAATAACTGAAAGCACTATGCTGATGATTGAACCCGAAAGCATGAATGACCTTTTAGTTGTTGACATAAAAACCCTCCTTATAACTTATTATTAATATAAAACAAATAAAAGTTTAAGTCAACTGATTTCATTTGTAAAATTTCAAAGATTATGCTATAATGAAAATATGTTGGAGTGCATTAAAGACACAGACGCTTATTCTTCACTTAAATTGGGCGGGAACGTATCTCACGCCTATCTTTTCTTTTCAGCAGATAAAGAAAAAAACAACCAAATTGCGCTATCTTTTGCCCGTTCGTTAGTGTGCAACACCAATTCTTCGTGCGGAAAATGCCCAAATTGCAAACAATTTTTGGCAAATTCCCACCCCGATGTGCTAATTTTGGAGCAAGACAGTGTGAAAGTGGACGATGTGCGTGCTATTATCGAAAAATTATCCACTAAGCCAATTTCGTCTAATAAAAAGGTGTTTGTAATTCTCAATGCCGAAGTGATTAACGAAACGGCTCAAAACAAACTTTTAAAATCACTTGAAGAGCCCACCGAGAGCGCTGTGTTTATTTTGACAACAACTAAAACGGATAAACTTTTGCCCACAATTCTTAGCAGGCTCAAAAAAGTGTTTGTGCCGAATTTTAGCGTGCAAGATAAGGAAAAAATTGCGAGCGAACTTATGGCTGGTGGAGTGGACATTCGCTCTTATGTTGGCAGAGATTTTTCGCTAACTGAGATGCTCAATCTTGCCACTAACACTAGTTATCAGGCAACTGTGGCTTCAATTATAGACCTATTCTCAAATCTTAATTCTACGGCGGACATTCCAAGAGTGGTGTCAGCGATTGAAGTTGAAGATAAACCTTTATTTTTAGGGTGTATGTTAGACATATTTTTAAATTGCTTGAATGAAAAAGAAAACAAATTTGATGAAAGTGTGCTTGCACCCGTTAAGGCAAAGTTTAATAAAAAAGCACTAATGAAGTGTTTGCCTTTAATTGATGAAAGTTATAAAAAATTAATGGCAAATGTGAATTTTTCTTATATTCTAGACAATTTGCTTTTTAACATTTTGAAGGAGAGATTTTTATGCAAGTGATGGAAATAGTTTTATTTAACACGCCTATGTCGGTTTACGCAAAAGAAACTGCCAATTTTAAGCGTGGAGATAGAGTGGTGGTGAACAATGCGGGCAGTTTTGAACTCGGCGTTATTAAAGGCGTGGTGAACATAGACACCGCAGATTTAGTGCCGATTGTGCGTGCTGCTTCTAAGGAGGATAATTTAAAACATTGTGAAAATTGCCACTACACACGCACACTTTTGCCTGAAATTAAAAAGGAAACAGAAAAACTGAATTTGGACATGAAAATTGGCTTTATCACCACAAATTTAGATAGGAGCAAACTGACAGTGAACTACACTGCCGATGAGCGTGTTGATTTTAGGGAACTATTAAAAGTGTTGGGTGCGAAGTATAAATCTCGCATTGAGATGCGTCAAATTGGCAACCGTGATGAAACTAAAACCATCGGTGCGATTGGCATTTGCGGGCGTGAAACTTGCTGCAAACTTTATTTAAATGATTTTGACAAAGTGTCCATCAAAATGGCAAAAAATCAAAACATTGCGCTCAACCCCACCCGCATTAATGGAATGTGTGGCAGGTTGCTCTGCTGCTTAAAATATGAAGATGAATTTTATGCACAGATGCAAAAGAAAATGCCAAAAGTTAATGCATCTGTAACCACGCCTGATGGGGTTGGCACTGTGGCTGCCACAGACTTTTTAAAAGAAACTGTAACTGTTAATTTTGTGAAAGACGATAGCACTGAGCAAAAAGTTTATGACCTTGCGGACATTAAGATTGAAAAGGCAAAAAGAACGAAATAAATTCACTAAATCATAATTGTTTTTGGGAGTGGATATGAAGCATTTGGCGATTTTAAAACAACCTTTTTATGATATGGTTTTAAGTGGAGAAAAGACTATTGAAAGCCGATGGTCTATGCACAAAGTTGCACCATACAACAAGGTTAGTAAAGGCGACACTATTTTTCTAAAAGAAACAGGCAAAGATGTTACTGCAACGGCAAAGGTGCGAGAAGTGAAATATTATGAACTTACACCTACAAAGGTTGATGAAATAAGGCAACAATATGGTCGGCAAATAGGAACAGACAAATTTGAAGATTGGGAAACAACGCTACAAAAGAAATATTGCACTCTTATTTGGCTTGAAAATGTTGAAAGAGTTAAGCCATTTAAAGTTAAACGCAGCAATGGTGCTGGTTGGATTGTGATTAAGGGGACAAATGAAAAACATAGATAACTTTAAACTTGAAAACTTTGGTAACGGAATTTCGGTTTACCAAAGTGAAGAACTATATAAGTTTACGCAAGACGCTGTTTTGCTTGCCAAGTTTTGCAACATTAAGCACACAGATAATGTGTTAGAACTTTGCGCCGGCAGTGGAATTATTAGTTTTTATACGTATTCGCTCTGCCCTTTCAACCACCTTTATTTAAACGAAATTCAGCCAGAAATGTGCAAAATTATTGAAGAGAACATAAAATTTAATAATTTTAAGCGCAAAAGCAAGATTTTTAATTGCAATTTAAAAGATTTGAAACTGAGTGATTTTAATAAGCCCGTTGATGTGGTGATATGCAATCCGCCCTATCAAAAAGTGAATGGGAAAAGCCTTATCAATGAAAAAAAAGAAATTGCACTTGCTCGCCACGAAATTGAAGCAACACTTGAGGACATTATAAAAAAATCTAGCGAACTGATTAAGGATAAGGGTCGGCTTTATATGGTGCATTTGGCATCGCGCTCGGCTGAACTTGTTGCCCTTTGCCACAATTATAAACTAGAAGTGAAAAAAATGAAATTTATTTTCACTAACCAAAAAGAGGCGTATTTGGTGCTGATTGAAGCAGTGAAAAACGCCAACCCGGGTGTTAGAATTCTAAAAGAGGAAATTAAATGATTTATTTTGTTGCAACGCCGATTGGCAATCTCGATGATTTTAGTTTTAGAGCGGTTGAAGTGCTTAAAAATTGCGATGTTATTGCGTGTGAGGACACGCGGCATAGCAAAATTTTGCTTGACCATTATGGCATTAAAGCCAAAACTATTGCCTATCATAAATTTAATGAGAACACGAGTGCTGACGGCATAATTGAGTTGGAAAAAGCGGGCAAAAACATTGCAATTATTAGCGATGCTGGTATGCCTGTGATTAGCGACCCGGGCAATATTTTGGCAAAAAAACTGATTGAGCAAAATATCAAATTCACGATTATCCCCGGCGCAAATGCGGGGCTTTCTGCCCTTGTTTTATCAGGTTTTGATGCAAGCAAATTTGCGTTTTTTGGCTTTTTGAGCGAAAAAAATAAAGAGATGAAGCAACAGTTGGAGGGCATAAAAAATTTTGACGGCACGTGCATCTTATATTCATCAAAATATAACATCAATAAGGATTTAAACAATCTATTTTTGACACTTGGAAATGCAGAAATTGCCATAGTTAGCGAAATAACAAAACTGCATGAAAATGTGATTTTTGCCACCCTTCCTTTTGAATTAAATGAGCCCAAAGGCGAGTTTGTTTTGGTTATAAAAAACGCGGCTAAAACAGGCGAGGTTCCTGCTGAAAAAGAGATTATTGCCGAGTTAAATAAACTAACAAAAACCATAGATAAAAACGAGGCAATTAAACAGATTAAAGATAAATATAAACTAACAAAATCTTATGTTTATAATCTATATGAGAGAAACAAAAAATGATTAATCTAAAAATTACGCCAATAACATTATTTTAAGCAAAACCCTGCTTTAGCAAAGGTTTTAATTAATTAAAATTAAATATATAATTAAAAATCATTAAAATTTTGCAAAATGCAAATTTTGTGCTATAATATATGTATGATTATTTTAGATGGAAAAAGTTTGGCGCAAGAAATTAAAAATGAAGTGAAAGAAAAGGTTTCTTCTTTAACTAAGAAACCAACTCTATCTTGCCTGATGATTGAAGGCAATTCTGCCAGCGAGATTTATGTGAGAAACAAGCAACGCGCTTGTGAAGAGTGTGGCTTGCTTTCTAAACTGATAAGATTAAACCAAAGCACTTCACAAAATGAACTTGAAGAGGCAATTCAAAAAGAAAATAAAGATGAGGATGTTTCCGCAATCCTTTTGCAACTGCCACTTCCAAATGGTCTTGATGAAGAAAGTGCAATTGGCAAAATTGACCCAAGAAAAGATGCAGACGGGCTAACAAACGAAAATATGGGCAAACTATTTTTTAAAGGAGTTTCAAATTTTGCACCTTGCACACCGAGCGGAATAATAAAATTGCTTGATAAATATGATGTGCAAATTGAAGGAAAAACTGCCGTTGTGGTGGGAAGAAGCAAACTTGTGGGTCAAAGCATTGCTCACCTACTTTTGCAAAGGAATGCAACCGTTGTGCTTTGCCATAGCAAAACTGAAAATTTAAAGGAAATCACAAGAATGGCAGACATATTAGTTGTTGCCATTGGAAAAGCCAAATTTATTGATGCAGATTTTGTGAAATCTGGTGCGGTGGTTGTGGATGTTGGCATGAACAGAGTTGACGGAAAACTTTGTGGTGATGTGGACTTTGAAAGCGTGAAAGAAAAATGCTCTATGATTACACCTGTGCCTGGTGGCGTTGGCCCACTCACTGTGGCTTGCTTGATGGAAAACACATATAAATTGGCAAAAAACAATCCTAACTTTTAGTTGTTTAAAAATGTAAAAAAAATTTTAAAAAAACTAAAAAATTGTGCCATTTTGCACAATTTTTTTAATAAACTAGGCTAATTTGTAAAATTTATTTGTTTTCTTTAATTTGTTTTTCAACATGATTTATGTATAGCCGGGTGAAATATTGCACTTTAAAATCGCAAATTTTTAGTTCTTTTTCAACCTTTTTAATTCGCGCTTTCGTTTCTTTTCTTAAACTTTTAGACTTTGAATTTCTATAACATTTTTCCAAAACAATGGCACTTCGTGCAAGCTTCGCCCTGTGTCGCTTTGCGTTGAACAACTCCACAACCAATTTCATATTAACTCTCCAATTCGCGCAACAATTTAGATTTCACAGCATCAAATGATATGCGTTTTAAATAATCTTTATATTTTGAATATTGCTTTTGATTGATGCTTCCACCTTTATATATGGCTTTTAGGCTTGCTGTGTTCTGCGTCCTGGTGAGAAGATTTTGCCAATTATCCTCGCCTTTTTTGTTTATCTCCAACCATGTTGGGATGTATTCTAAACATGGCTCTAATTCTGCATAGCTGCCAGAAGCGATTGCTTCGAGAATATCCACATAAATTTTATACACTTCATGATATTTTGATTCTTTGTTTGAGTATTTTGGCATATGATTTATTTTGCACAAACTATTGAAAAGAACCATTAATTCCACCAATTTAGGAATGTCCGCATCTCGAGCGTCTATTTTGTGCTCTTCAATTGTGTCATTATTTAAGAAAGAAATGTCCACTTCAAGATTGTGAAAATTTTCAAAAATGAGTGCGTCATAGTCCACAATGTGAGTAAGCTTTATATCCACATAATCTCCGCAGTATAGATTAGCGGAATTTTCCCTTTTAGGGCAAAGACCTTTATGATAAAAAGATTTAACGCTATAAACATATTTGGACAACTGCGCTTTTTCTTCATTCGTCAAATTAAATCTGGACAACACATCAGATAAAATTTTGCCCAATTCTTTTTGCTCTTTTTTGCCGTAATATATTTCAAAATCCTCGCAATAATGAGGAATTATTTGAACATTTTTCATAAGGACCTCCAATCTTTTTTATTTACTAATCTAACACTTTTTTGAATAGTTTAAATATAAAATTATTTTTCAAACAACTTAAACTTTAAGGTTTTTAAGCCTAAAAACCACCATCATTTTTATATTAACACTGAAAGTTTAATTTGTCAAGAGAAGAAATTCTAAAGTTAAGCGGAGATGTCTATTTTTTTATATTCATTTTCTCCCATTGAGCATTGCAAACGCCTAAAACTGATAATTTGAGATAAAAAAATCGCAAACAGCCATAAAGGCCATTTGCGATGCAGGTTGATGGCAACTTCCTATCTTACCGGGCCGTCTCCGCGTCGCAATTCGTACTTTTTATCATTTGCTCACAAGTTCGCAAATTTCATTTTTTGCACGATTGCTCCTTATCCCCGCAAAACATACTTTTTGCGGGGACCCCGACACTTGGCTGGAGACGAAAAAAAACTCTGCAAAAATAACAAATCCTTATTAAACCGGAAAAGGAGTAATGAGGGAAAAACAGCCTGCTGGTTGTCCCTCATAGAATGCGAGCAATCGCTTAAAAATGAAAAAACCCACTGAATTTCAGTGGGTTTTGATTAAAGCAAGCGAATTGCTCGCATCAGGTTGATGGCAACTTCCTATCTTACCGGGCCGTCTCCAGCCAAGTATTTTCGGCGTTTGAGAGCTTAACTTTTGTGTTCGGAATGGGAACAAGTGGAACCTCTCAGCTATAATCACCATCATGGTACATTGAACATCGGCATTTGCTGATTTAGAACAATGACAACTGCACACTCGCAAATCTCACATTTGCGAGTGTTGTTTCGTTTTACTACACAACACATAAGCCTATGTTCGTTTGCTCGTGTTTACAAGAGACACCGCTAGCGGTTTCTCTCGTAGATTGAACAAACTGAGATTTGCTAATACAAACACATGTAATTTTACTCAAAGAAAATTCTCAAAAGGAAGGTGATTAAGCCCTCGACCTATTAGTATCAGTCCGCTGAATACATTACTGCACTTACACTCCTGACCTATCTACCTCTTAGTCTTAAAGGGGTCTTACTAGCTTATGCTATGGGATATCTTATCTTGTGGCATGTTTCACGCTTATATGCTTTCAGCGTTTATCACTTCCGCACTTCGCTACCCTGCTATGCCGCTAGGCGCGACAACAGGTGCACAATAGGTGCGTCCACCCCGGTCCTCTCGTACTAGGGGCAGCCCCACTCAAATATCCTACGCCTGCGATGGATAGGGACCGAACTGTCTCACGACGTTCTGAACCCAGCTCGCGTGCCACTTTAATCGGCGAACAGCCGAACCCTTGGAACCTACTACAGCTCCAGGATGTGACGAGCCGACATCGAGGTGCCAAACCCACCCGTCTATGTGAACTATTGGGATGGATCAGCCTGTTATCCCCAAGGTAACTTTTATCCGTTAAGCGATGGCAATTCCATATTAAACCACCGGCCCACTAAGTCCTAGTTTCCTATCTGCTCGACTTGTCTGTCTTACAGTTAAGCTCCCTTCTGCCTTTGCACTCTACAGATGATTTCCATTCATCCTGAGGGAACCTTTGAACGCCTCCGTTACATTTTAGGAGGCGACCGCCCCAGTCAAACTGCCCAGCTAACACTGTCCTCATACCAGATAATGGCTACAAGTTAGAACTTCAAAATTATCAGAGTGGTATCCCAACGTTCGCTCCACACAAGCCGAAGCCCGTGCTTCAAAGCGTCCCACCTATCCTGTGCAAACAATTCCGAAATTCAATATTAACCTACAGTAAAGCTCTATGGGGTCTCTCCGTCCAGTCGCAGGTAATGTGCATCTTCACACATACTTCAATTTCACCGGGTCCTCTGTTGAGACAGTGCCCAAATCATTACGCCATTCATGCAGGTCGGAATTTACCCGACAAGGAATTTCGCTACCTTAGGACCGTTATAGTTACGGCCGCCGTTCACTGGGGCTTAAGTTCAATGCTTCGATTGCTCTAACATCTCCCCTTGACCTTCCAGCACTGGGCAGGCGTCAGCTCCTATACATCATCTTACGATTTTGCAGAAACCTATGTTTTTGGTAAACAGTTGCTTGGGCCGATTCTCTGCGACCTATGAACTTAATCATAGGCACCTCTTCTCCCGAAGTTACGAGGTCATTTTGCCGAGTTCCTTAACAAAGGTTATCCCGCCAGTCTTATGTTTCTCACATCGTCCACCTGTGTCGGTTTGGGGTACGGGCACTTAAATGTATATCGTATGCAGCTTTTCTCGTCAGCGTGGATTCATGCACTTCCTTACTAAATTTCATTCCCCATCATCACTCATAGTTAATAATTTGGCGTACTTCACTACCTAATCCTACTAATGATTTAGCCGTGCACTTCCATTCGCACGGTTGCACTATCCTTCTGCGTCCCTGCCTCGACTCTTGGTCTACATTAAGTGGTACAGGAATATCTACCTGTTGTCCATCACCTACGGCTTTCGCCCTCGGCTTAGGCCCCGACTTACTCTGGGTGGTTCAACCTTCCCCAGAAAACCTTGGACATTCGACCGCGTAGATTATGTCTACGCTCTCGCTACTCATGCCGGCATTCTCTCTTGTGTATAGTCCACACACCCTTTCGATTGTGCTTCAGCCCAATACACATTGCTCCTCTACCAATATAAATAAATTATATTCCCAAACTTCGGTTTACAGTTTAGCCCCGATTATTGTCGGCGCATACCCACTCGACCAGTGAGCTATTACGCACTCTTTTAATGAGTGGCTGCTTCTGAGCCAACATCCTGGTTGTCTATGCGTTTACACATCCTTCCACACTTAACTGTACATTAGGGACCTTAGTTGTGGGTCTGGGCTGTTTCCCTTTTGACTACGGATCTTATCACTCGCAGTCTGACTCCCTGCTATCAATGCGTTGGTATTCGGAGTTTGATAAGTTTCGGTAGGCCGCGAAGCCCCCTAGACCATTCAGTGCTCTACCCCCAACTATCTTTACACAGAGGCTAGCCCTAAAGCTATTTCGAGGAGAACCAGCTATATCGAGACTCGATTGGAATTTCTCCGCTATCCACAAGTCATCACCTACTATTTCAACAGGAGTGTGTTCCGTCCTCCACAGAGTGTTACCTCTGCTTCAACGTGCTCATGGATAGGTCGTCTCGTTTCGGGTCTACTGCATGCAACTAAATCGCGCTATTAACACTCGCTTTCGCTTCGGCTCCAGCACTTAATGCCTTAACCTCGCTACATACAGTAACTCGCCGGCCCGTTCTACAAAAAGTACGAGATTGCACTGTATTGCTACGTAGTGCTCTCTCTGCTTGTAAACATATAGTTTCAGGTTCTATTTCACTCCCCTCCCGGGGTTCTTTTCACCGTTCCCTCACGGTACTATTCGCTATCGGTCACTAAATCGTATTTAGCCTTTGGAGATGGTCCTCCTATCTTCGCGCAGGATTCCACGTGCCCCACGCTACTCTGGATACTCATTCGCTTAACGCTTGTTTCGCCTACGAGGCTTTTACTCTGTTTCGCCAACCTTTCCAGATTGTTCAACTACAAGCGTTTCCACTACTCACTGAGTCCTAAACCCCACAGATATTGCTACCCATGGTTTGGGCTGTTACCCGTTCGCTCGCCACTACTAAGGTAATCGTTGTTTACTTTCTTTTCCTTCAGGTACTTAGATGTTTCAGTTCCCTGAGTTCCCCTCATAACACTATGAATTCATGTTATGATACTATGGCTCCACCATAGTGCGTTTCCGCATTCGGATATCTACGGATCACGGCTCATTTACAGCTCCCCGTAGCTTTTCGCAGTTAGTCACGTCCTTCATCGGCGTTTAGTGCCAAGGCATTCCCTATATGCTCTTTGTAGCTTAATCGTCTTTGTTCCTTTGATAAATGTTCTTTGGCAAAATTACAAATTGAAATTGAATTGCTTTGATGCAATTACTTCTCGTATTTGTATTTTAAATATGCAGTTGTCATTGTCCTTACTATAAAACTATGGTGCAAAAGCACTTATTTTATAGGCATTTGCTTGATTTGGATTGCCCCGCCTCAGGCTGAATGCAAGTTTAATATAACACACATTTTATTTTTTGTCAACAGTTTTTTTAAAATTTTTTAAAAATTTTTGGATTTTTTTTAAAGTTTTGACAAAATATACGAAAATATGCCGAAAATGCCTGTTTTAAGAACCTATTCTACCCCATCAAACGCCAAAAAAGGGTGATTTTTGAAAATTTTAAGGCGAAATTCAAAAATTGCTTCTTGACAACTTTTGATTGTTTGATATAATTATAAGCATGATTAATATAGTAAATAACAAAACTAAGGAAGAGTGCTTGAGTGAACTTGTGGATTTAATAGCCTCTTTCACAGATAATAGAGGCAGGGCAAACATTTCCAAAGAGTTGACCCTTAGTTTAATTAAATATAAATTAGCCGATTTGCAACTTGGTGAAATCAAATTTTCCGTTTTGAGGGGGCTTAACGGATGCTTGGGAGCACACGGAACCGGATTAATCAGCCTAAACGACAAACTTTTTAAAGGCGGATATAAGCGAGCAGTGAAAATTATTGACTCCATATTGCATGAGTTTAGCCATTTGCAAACGGACAATGAAAATTCCAAAATTCAAAAAGATGAATATGGCAACCCATCCGCCGCTTATCTTGAGCATTTCAAATATGAAAATGTGCTATACGCAGTTAGAACGATTTGCGGTTTTGACTTGGAAACGGGTGTGGATGTTACGCTTTCGCTTTACTCTGCCAACCCAAACGAGCAAAAAGCAAACGACCAGGCACTATTAGAGGCTCTTAAGTTATTTGATGAAGTTGAAAAGCAATATCCTTCCAAAACGCTTGAAAAGATGAAACTTTATCTTAGAAAAGTTTATTTTAAAACCAAAAAGGAACTTTCTTCTAAAAACTACTTGCTAGATGCTTATGGCAAAATTATTGAGGAGAGTTTTAAAAATTTCCAGATGGAGTTTGCTTCTTTGCCACAAAACGATAGAATTGAGGTGCTTAAATATGAGGCCGCTCACTCGCTCTACCCTAATGATGAGGCCGACCAAAAATTATTTAACCGCCTTTTAGCGAGCGACAATTTGGACGCTTGCCTAAAAATGATTAATCACCCCACTTTTAAAAATAATCCTTATAATATATATAAGATAATTAAATTAATAAAGAAAAATGGCGGAGATTTATCTGGCATTAAGGGCATCAATAAAGAGGCTATGAAACGAGTGATTGCCGTTATGGACGCTCGCTCTAGCCAACCTATTAATAATTATGGCGCACAAATTGAGGATAAACCGTTAAGCTCTCGCCCAAATATAGAAGTTTAAAAAAATATGCAGCAATGCATATTTTTTATTCATCAAAATCTCGTTTATTCAACGCTCCCGAAATAATTAGAGCTTTTAAACTTGGGCTGAGGGAATTGATTTCTTCCTTTATGCTCTTTTCTTCAACCGGCTGGCGAACGACCGGCCTTGATTGAGAAAATCTTTCAAAATCTCTAAAATTAGGGATTGGATTGTTCCTTTTGGGGGCGGACACCCTTTTGCGCTTGTTTTCTGCATAATCCAAAAAATCGTTTTCGTGCCCGTGTGAATCCACCTTATGTGGAGTTGGTGTTACCGGCTGGGGCTCGGGCTCAGGCTCTTTTGTTGGCTGTGGCGTGGGCTCCGGCTTTGCATTTGCCTTTTTTATTTTTCGATTTTTTATCCAACTCGGCAAAAACACGATTAATGCTATGAAAGGCATTAGAACCGCTGACAGTATGAGAACCTTTTCCACAATCGACATTTTCTAGCCTCTTTTATGATATTTAGTCTTTAAACGGAGGGCGTCCACCATTATTGCCGGCTGGGCGTTCCCTATCTTTATCCTTTTCTTCTTTTGGTGCACTGATGGCATTTCTCATGTTTGTGTCTGCCACAATGTTTTGAAGTTTATAATAGTCCATCACGCCGAATTTGCCCGTCTTTAATGCTTGAGCCATTGCCTTATGCACTTCACTCTCCGCAGCGAGAACTATCGCCTTCATCTCTTGAGTTTTCGCCTTCATCTCTTGCTCTAATGCCACGGCTTGAGCCTTTCTCTCTTCGGCTGCTGCCTGACTTATTTTCTTCTTCGCCTCGGCATCTTCGATTTTTAATTTTGCGCCGACATTGTCGCCAACATCGACATCGGCAATGTCTATTGACAATATTTCATAACCCGTCTGCCTATCAAGATGGTCGTCAAGAATTGTTTTAGAAATAATTGAAGGGTCGGACAAAATTTCAGTGTGGGTGTTGGCTTTGCCGATGGATGTTACTATGCCTTCACCAACGCGCGCCAAGATTGTTTCCACATCTGCCGTGCCGATTTGCCTATCAAGCCTGGCACGAACTGTTACCTGTGCCAAAACTTTCACTTGAATGCCGTTTTTAGCCATTGCCCCAATCCATGGAGTGCGGATGATTTTTGGGGTGATGCTGGTTTTTACCGCTTCAACCACATCTCTGCCGGCAAGGTCGATTGCCTTTGCCTGCTCTAATGTGAGATTGATTTTTGCGCTGTGGGCAGCAATCATTGCGTTCACAAGACTATCGATATGCCCGCCTGCCATTAAGTGCGTTTCCAAATCTGAAATTGGAATTTTAAGCCCCGCCTTTTGCGAAACAATATAGATGTTGACCACTTGTTTATAATTGATTTTTCTAATTTTCATGCCTATAAGGCGGAACATTGAAACATGTGCACCAGAAGCAAGTGCCCTAAACCACACATTTGTTGGCACGATGATAAAGAGCGCAATAAAGAGCGCTAAAACCACTGCCAGCACAACGATTAACACAATTAATTGAGTGTTTGATATTAATAAACTGGACATTCATCCTCCTTATTCAAACCATTTTCTAACAATAATATGATTATCCTTTATTTCTATCACCTTAATGTGTGCACCTGCCGGAATTAACGAGGTGGCAGACACAACATCATAAATTTTTCCTCTAATTTTTGCTTTGCCCCCAAGATTTAACTTGCTGACCGCTCTGCCAGATTTGCCAACTAACTTGCGAAGCTCTTTTTCTGTTTTATCGTAATCTCGTGAAATGGTGGTGTTAGTTTCAAAAAGACCTGTTTGACTTAGAATGCCGTGCTGTGCGCTGAAAACCATAAACATTCCCGCCACAGCAAAGAAGCCCAAAACCAATAAAATGAGTACGATTGATTGCAAAACATTTAGCCCTTGTGCAATTCTTACGATAATTCCTGCCACCATTGAGCCCATGCCAACAATTCCAAAAAAGCCAAAGCCCGGCACAAACACTTCAACGATTGAGAAAACAACGCCAACGCTTAGCAAAACTGCTGGCACCCAACCCATTTGTGTGAATATTGCAGTAAATTCCATTTTAGCTGCTCCTTTTATGCCCTAAAATTAGAACAATTAGACTAGTTTAATTTTATCACATTATTTTATTTTGTCAATACCCTTTTTTAAATTTGGGCAGGCAAAAAGTTGGTAAAACCATTTGACTATCCAAACGAAATATGCTAGAATAAAATTGAGGTTTTGAAATATGTTTTGTGACCAATGTGGAACTGAAAATAGGAATGACAGAAAATTTTGCTCTAATTGTGGAGCAAAATTGAGGGATTACACCAAGCCAAGAGAAAATCTTATTATGCCAGACGAAGTGGAAAAAGAGCAAGAATTGGTGAGAAAGCGCAATCAAGTGCAGCGAATTACTTTTATTTTGCTGAGCGTTTTCTTCGCGATTGCAATCGCTGGCACGGTTTTGACCTTCTTTATGGAAAATGTTTTGTTTTGGGTGGTGGTTGGCGTTAGCCTTTTTGGCTTTTTGGCGATGCTTATCACCTACATTGTTAGATTAGTTTTATTAAACAAAATTAAAAAGGCACAAAAAAAATAAAGGCAGTGATGCCTTTTTTTGATGCTCTATTTGATTTTATTATCCCTATAATAATAAAAGAAATATTGCTGAGCATAGCCGGATAATTCTCCATAACGAGCGTACAATTCCTCCGTGATGAGTTTGCGATTTTTTTGCTGCGTGTTTGTGAGGGCGTTATAAACTTTATTTATCCAGGTGTCCACGGGGAACACGCTCTTAACCCCCAAGCCAAACAGCATGATGCAATTTGCCACCTTCTCGCCAACACCTTTTAGAGAAATCAAAAAATTGCGTTGCTCGGATGGGGTCATAGAATTTAGGCTTTCAATCTCTTTTTCGGTCAAACGCGAGATTGTTTCTGCCATTTGCTCTGCCCTATAACCCAAGCCTGCGGACTGATAATCTTTCACGCTTGCTTTTTTTAATTGTGCAAGAGTTGGAAAAGCGTGATAGTTGCCCATGTTGCTGCCAAAATGCCGGCATAGATATTCTATCGACTTTTTTATTCTGCCTATATTATTATTTGCTGAGATGATGAAACTAACAATCATTTCAAACAGGTCGTTATTCAAAATTCTTATTCCATAGCCATATTTAATTGCGGGGCGCAAAAATTCATCTTTTTCAAGAGTGCGTTTTATTTTGGAATAGTCCCTATCCAAATCAAAAAAATGATAGAAATAATCAACATCATTTGATAAAATTTCAATTTTTGCAGGAGAAAAAGATATGTTTGCACATTTATCTTTAGAAAACACCACCGCAGAGTTTGCGTCAATCACATAACGAAAAATCTGCCCGCAATTAAGCGTTTGAACCACATCGAAATCGGCTGGATTGTCTATTATCAATTTGTTTTTAAAACGCTGCACTTTCATAAGATTTTCCTTAATTTAATTTTGTAATTTTATAGACGGCAACTGTGCCATACTGCTTTTTGCGAATTTCAAAATCAGGATATGCGAAATTAAATTCGTGCTCTTTGTTTGTTTCAAATATAATTATTCCCTGAGCCGCTAGCAAATTTCTTTCTAAAATAATGTTTATGGCATCTGTGCCAAGAGTGGTTTTATATGGAGGGTCTAGGAGAATGATGTCAAACTGCTCAGTGCAATTTTGCAAATAAGAAATTGCATCAATTTTTTTGAGTGAGAAGTTGCCTTCCACTCCTTTGAGATTATCTTTAATTATTTTGACGGCTTGCTCATTATTTTCAATCATCTGCACGCTCTGTGCTCCGCGTGAAATTGCTTCAATGCCAAACGCACCCGTGCCAGAAAAAAGGTCTAACACACGAGCATCCAACACATCAAATTGAATGTGGTTGAAGATTGCCTCTTTAACCCTATCAAGAGTTGGCTTTGTGGATGGCAAATCAAATTCTTTCAATTTCTTTCCGCGATATTTTCCTGCAATCACTCTCATGCTTTTATTTTAAATTAATGAATGATAAAAGTCAAGTTTTGATTGATTAAAATTTGCACTAAAAAGGCATAAAAAAACCCTAATGATTTAGGGTTTTTTTGATTACTTCTTTTTTGCAGGTGCTTTCTTTGCAGCTGGCTTAGCAGCAGTTTTAGTTGCAGGCTTTGCAGCAGCTTTTGCTGGAGCTTTCTTTGCAGGAGCTTTAGCAGCAGCTTTTGGAGCTGGCTTGCATTCTGCTTTCTTGCAACCGCAAGACTTTGTTGCAGGCTTAGCAGCAGTTTTTGCTGGAGCTTTCTTTGCAGCGGTCTTTGTTGCTGGCTTTGCAGCAGCTTTAGCAGCCGGCTTTGAAGCCTTTGTTGCAGGTGCTACTGATGGAGCAGCAGGTGCTTTCTTTGCAACTGGCTTTGTTACAGTTGATTTTGCAACAGCCATTGCACTACCACTTTTCTTTGTAACCTTTTTAACGGTTGTGGTCTTAGTTACTTTCTTTGTGGTTTTTGGAGCAGCTTTTGTGGTGGTTGTTTTAGTAGCAGGTTTCTTTGCTACTGTTTTAGTTGTAGTTGTGGTTGTTTTCTTTGCAGCAGGCTTAGCAGCTGTTTTAGTTGCTGGCTTTGCAGCAGCTTTTGTGGTTTTTGTTGCAGGAGCCTTTGTAGCAGTTTTCTTTGCTACAGTTTTACCAGCTGGCTTTTTAGCAACAGTTTTCTTAGCTGGGCTAGCTTTCTTTTCAACTTTTGCAGTTGCAGTCGTTACGCTAGCAGTTGACTGAGTGGCTTTGTGTACTTCTTTCATTTCATCCTCCTTTTGTACATTTTTTGCCTCTGGAACAATATTTTCCTCCATTTGTTCACTCTCCACCGCTAAAACTTTTTCTTGGAAGTCGGACATAATTTTTTTATCCCGCTGATCCATTAAAATGAGCACAACGATAAGAGCGATAATGATGACGGCTAAGATTATAACCATCCACCACCAATTTTGCGAAATAAATTCCATATTCACTCCCCCTTTGTTAGTAACTAAAAACATTGTATCACCTTGTTTAAAAAAATACAAACGATTTTAACAATTTTTTTAAAATTTTTTAAAAAATTTTTTTTGATTAAATTTTTGAGTGAAAATGATAAACTTTTTTTGATTTTTCTAATAAAAAAATGAAACGAAAATTTTTAAAAAAGCAAAAAACATTTTTTATAAACTGCGTTCATCCAAAAAACAAAATGCGCCACATTGCACTATATTATAGGCAATTTTGAAAAAGGCAGCCCTTTTGAGGCTACCAAAAATTGTTTTGTTGAGCAATCAACATAATTAATTTTAGAGCAAAATGCAAAGTATTCCGCCCTTGCCTTCATTTACAATTCGAGAAAGAGTTTTTCTTAATTTGTTTTGAAGATTAACAGGCATTGAAGTTAGTTTGCTATTCAAACCTTCGTTTACCAAACTTTCAAGTGATTTGCCAAACATATTCGTTTTGTATATTCCTTGAGGATTATTTTCAAACTCTTGCATTAAATATTTGATTAAATCTTCGCTCTGCTCATAGCCTCCCATGATTGGGCTAACTTCCGTTTCCACATCCACTTTCATTATGTGCAAACTAGGTGCACTCGCTTTAAGTTTTATGCCACACTTGCCTGCAGAGCGCACAATTTCGGGCTCTTTTAATTCCATTTCATCAATGGTTGGAATCACAATGCCGTAGCCAGTTTCGTTCACTTGGTCTAGCGCCTGAGAAATTTTATCATACTTGGCTTTTGCACTAGTTAAGTTTTTAAGGCAATTAACGAGCTCGAAATCGTCTTTGATTTCCATTCCGCACTCACCAGAAAGCACTTTATAAAACAAACCTTCTTTTGCCACTATGTCGAAAGTTACTTCGCCTGTGCCCATCTCTATGCTGCTATTTAAAATTGGCTCAAAGTTTTCGCTATTTTCAAAGAGAATTTTGTTTGAATTATAATCGCCTATCTTAGAAACTTCATCTATCGCACTCGAAACAGAATCTAAAATTTCCTTTATGATTGGGTGCGAAACATCTAGCGGTTTTAACCACCTTGGCATTTTTATGTTTACCACTTCAAGTGGAAATTCTTTTAAAATTTCTGCCATGATTTTATCCACATCTTCCTTTTTCAATTCATTTACATTCACAGGGATAACAGGTGAAGCATATTCTTCACATAAATCTTGTGCAAGCGAAAGCGTTTTTTCGTCAGTTGGGTTTGCGGTGTTTAAAACTATCGCGAATGGTTTGCCTGTTTCTTTCAACTGCTTGACAGTGCGCCTTTCTGCTTCCACATAATTTTTGCGCGGAATGTTTGTGAAACTGCCATCTGTGGTGATTGCTAGGGCTATTGTGGAATGCTCATTTATCACCTTTTCCGTGCCGATAACTGCCGCTTGTGCAAACGGAATTGGCTCTTCATTCCATGGGGTTTTGACCAAGCGAGGCTTTCCGTTTTCGTCCGCACCCGTTGCACCGTCCACCATAAAACCAACACAATCAATTAGGCGAACAGACATATTTGCGTTGCCAATTTTCACGCGCACTGCCTCAGCCGGCACAAACTGAGGCTTTGTGGTCATCACCATTGCGCCCTCACTCGCTTGCGGAAGTTCATCATTCGCACGCTCGCGGTCGTGCTTATTTGTGATGTTGCCTAGCACAAAATTTTGAATAAACTTTTGAATAAAAGTGGATTTGCCGCACCTCACCGGGCCGACAACACCGATATAAACATCTCCATTTGTTCGCTTTGCAATGTCAAGATAGATGCTAGAATTCTTTTCCATTTCTCCTCCAATCTAACCTAACTTATGATTGCGAGCGAACAAATATGACTTTTTAATGAAATCTGTTTGTTTGAAACAAAAAAAGATGCTGAACGCATCTTCTTTTTAGCCTTGAATTGAGCCAACCGTGCGAGGGAAGAATTCCACATCACGAATGTTGCTAATGCCTGTGAGATACATAACCATACGCTCAAAGCCCAAGCCATAGCCAGAGTGCACATTTGTGCCATAGCGGCGAGTGTCCAGATACCACTGATAATCTTCCTCTTTAAGCCCTAACTCGTGAATTCTATTTAATAATTTATCTAACCTCTCCTCACGCTGACTGCCTCCAATCAATTCGCCAATGCCCGGCACGAGCAGGTCAACAGCCGCCACCGTTTTGCCATCATCATTTTGGCGCATATAGAAGGCCTTTATCTCTTTTGGATAATTCTTTAAGAACACAGGCTTTTTATAAACCTCTTCGGTTAAATATCTTTCATGTTCGCTTTGCAAATCCACGCCCCATTTAACAGGGAATGTGAACCTATCCTTAACTTTTTCAAGTTGCTTTATTGCATCTGTGTAATCTAGGCGGACAAAATCATTTTCCACAATGTTTTTTAGGCGGGCGATTAGGCCTGTGTCCACGAACTTATTTAAAAATTCTAATTCGTCTGGGCATTCTTTCATCACATAGTTGATAACATATTTAACCATCTCTTCTTCGTTATCCATAAGTTCGTTTAGGTCGCAAAAACAGATTTCTGGCTCCATCATCCAGAATTCTGCAGCGTGGCGAGTGGTGTTTGAGTTTTCCGCTCTAAAAGTTGGACCAAAGGTGTAAGTTTTGCCAAAAGCGTGGGTGATTGTTTCTTCATGCAGTTGGCCGGACACTGTGAGCGACACCTTTTTGCCAAAGAAATCTTTTGAATAATCCACTTTGCCTGACTTCGCCACCTTGTCTAAATCAAGTGTGGTGACTTGAAACATATCGCCTGCTCCTTCGCAGTCGTTAGAAGTGATAATTGGCGTGTGGACATACACAAAATTGCGCTCGTTGAAAAATTTGTGAATTGCAAAAGCGGAAACCGAGCGAATTCTAAACACGGCGTTAAACAAATTGCCGCGCGCTCTAATTGTGGGGATTGTGCGCAAAAATTCAACCGTGTGGCGCTTTTTTTGAAGCGGATAATCGGTGGCACTCTCGCCCAACACTTCCACCTTTGTGGCGTTTATTTCAAATGGTTGCTGCGCATTTGGAGTTAGGAGCAAGACGCCCTCAACGCAAAAAGATGCGCCCACATTTTGCTTAACAACTTCATCATAATTTTTAAGTTTTTCTTTCTCCACAACGATTTGCACGCTTTTAAATGCACCGTCATTCAACTCAACAAAGGCAATGTTTTTGCTATCTCTAATCGTGCGCGCCCAGCCGCAGACAGTGATTTTTTTGTTTGCATAATCTTTAAATTTCTTTTGCAAATCTTTAATTTCAATGCGTTTCATAATCTCTCCTTTATTCTTTAATTAATTTAATATGGACATCTTTTAAGAGTTTTTCGTCAACCGTGTTTGGTGCGTTTGTGAGTGGGTCGCAACCATTTTTATTCATTGGGAAGGCAATTACATCGCGAATAAACTCATTGTGAGTTAGAAGCATCATAAGTCTATCAAAACCCGCACCCGCACCGCAATGAGGTGGCGCACCATAAGAGAATGCGTTATAGAGCGCTGGGAATTTGTTTTCCACCACCGATTTATCATAGCCGGCGAGTTTAAACAACTCCACCATATAGTCTGGCCTATGATTGCGCACCGCACCAGACAAACTTTCATATCCATTTATGACCAAATCATATTGATAAGCCTTGGCTTGAAGTGGATTGCGCTTAACCTCCTCTATATCTGCCTGAGGCAAACTAAATGGATTGTGAGAGAAAGCGATGTTGCCTTCATCGTCAAGTTCGTAGAAAGGGAAATCGACAATCCAAACAAAGTTATAAGCATCATTATCAATTAATTCTAGGCGTTTGCCCAACTCTTGCCTTAACACATCGGCAAATTTTATGACCTTATCTTTGCTATCTGCCACAAAGAAAATCGTGTCGTTTTTCTCAAAGTGCAATAGGTTATTCAACTTTTGTTTTTCTTCAGGTGTGATAAATTTGCTAATGCCCGTTTCAAACTCTAAGTTTTCATTCACATGCACATAAGCAAGGCCTTTTGCCTCTCTGCCCTTTAAAAACTCGGTCAGGGCGTCATAAAACTTTCTGCCCTTCTCACCGCAATTTGCCTTGATTGCTTTAATCACATTGCCCCTAAAAGCATTAAAAGCACTATCTTTAAAGATTTCTGTGGCGTCATAAACTTTGAGCGGATTTCTAAGGTCTGGCTTATCGCTGCAATAATCTCGAATAGCCTCTTCATAAGTCAATCGAGCAAAAGGCGTTTTTGGACGCTTGCCGGCAAACTTCTCAAATATGCCAGCATATAAATCTTCAATGACCTTAAACACATCTTCTTGCGTGGCAAAAGCCATTTCCATATCTATTTGATAAAACTCGGTTGGCGACCTATCGGCACGCGCATCTTCATCTCTAAAACAAGGGGCAATTTGGAAATATTTATCCACACCGCTAGTCATTAAAAGTTGCTTAAACTGCTGAGGTGCTTGCGGAAGCGCATAAAACTTGCCCGGATTTAAACGCGAAGGCACAAGGAAATCTCGTGCACCCTCTGGGCTAGACGCAGTTAAAATTGGAGTTTGCACCTCCAAAAAGCCGAGTTTATTCATAAAGTTGCGGACATAGAGCATTAAGTCGCTGCGCAGTTGCAACATATTTTTATTATAGTCCGCACGCAAATCTAGATAGCGATATTTTAAGCGCAAATCTTCATTGACATCTTGGCTAGATTTGATTTCAAAAGGAAGCACATTTTCGCACTTGCCCAAAATCTCAATTTTTTCCGCCACCAACTCAATATCACCCGTGGGCATATTTGGGTTTTTGCTTGAACGCTCACGCACTAGTCCGCTTACCGAAATAACATCTTCTTTATTTAATTCTATTGAAAGATTTTCAGGCAAAATGACCTGAGTTTTGCCATAGAAATCTCTCAGCACAACGAATGTGATGCCTCCTAATTTCCTAATTGTGTCCACAAAACCGGCGAGAGTTTCTTTTTTGCCGGCGTCGGTTAAACGCAAACTGCCACAATCAACCGACCTATATTTGTTCACTGAAATGCTCATATTTTCTCCCTTTTTATTCTCGCAAATTGCTAGGCAACAAAAAATCGCCCCATGATAAGCAAAATGCTTAATCATTAGGACGAATTATATAAAACCCGCGGTGCCACCTAATTTGCTTTTCAGCCACTTAATTTTGCGCCCTTATTGGAGGGCAAACCATAAAGCTCAGGAGCGTCTTTCACAAGGGCTGCGCTAATAAGTTCTCACTATCCTTATTTCACTTTGAGCCATTTCCCATGCTACTCTTTCCGTCAACGCTTTAAAGATAAATTTATTTTATCACCAAACAAATTGTTTGTCAATTATTTTTTTTATTTTTTAAAAAGTTTTATTGCTTTGACGCTTTCCAAACAAAAAAGGCTTGCCGCCTTTATTGTTGCTTACTTGTTGCCTGCTCCACTATTTCCACCAAGATTGAACACTTTTAAAATTTCTTCCAATTCCATGTTTGGATGAAGCGCCTCGTTGAAATCAAAGCCACTTGACGAGACATTGTTTAACAAATCGTCCGTTGGGCCGCCACGCTTAACATCTCCGCCCACTGATTTGCTATCAAAGCAGTTGATAATGTTGTGAAGAAGTTTTTTGATTGGGTCGTCAACCACAACTTGCTTTTTCATGTCCACCGCCGGCTCTTTTGGGTTGGCGTTAAGATTGCTATAAACGAGTGTTTTAAATTTTTCGCTCATGTCTTTTAATTTGGCGTCATTTTTAAGCTCTGGATAGCGCAAATAAAGTTCGTTGATAATTTGCTCCATTCTTAGATACATCAACCTGCTGCGCTGAATATCCAAAAGATAAAGTTTTTTGCGGCTGGCTTCAAGTTGATTTGCGTGCTCCATGCTGGCAATAATTGCGCTAGAAATTGACTGCTCTTTATTTTTATAATCTTCCACAATCGCGCGCAGGCGTGAAATTGTGGCGCGTTGCTCGGCAATGGTGGCCTGCAACTCGGCGATTTTTGCGTTGTTATCTACATTCTTATCCATTTTTCTTTCTCCCTTTAATTATGTTAAACACAAAGTATAAAATAAACCAGCCAACGAGCAAGCCAATCATCCACCAAAGATTAATAATCTTTTGCACAAACAGCAAGGTGATAAGCCCAAAGCCTAAAAACAAGAAAAATAATTTTAATTGAAACTTATCTTTAAAGTATAGCCCTGTGAATAGGCTCGCTGCCGCCACTGCAAACAAATAGTATGGCCAAAATTGTGAAACTTGCCAACCACCCTTTGTTTGACCAAAGTATAGCACAAAATTTAAAATTCCGCAAAGCAGAAGGACTATGCCTATAAACATAGAACTGTCTAGTTTTAGCGAAAAAGCACGAACAATTAACAAAATGCCAATAAGCATGAGCGACACGGCAAAACTAATGCGGAAAAAAGGAAAATTGATAGGCAACAAATCTAGAATGAAGCACACAACATTCACAATCAACACTGAATAATATAAGATTTTAGATTTTTTGCCCAAGGCTTGCTCCTTTTAACTATTTTTTTGTTTTCTTTTTAAAATCGACCTTATCAATTTATAAATCAAGATTGATGCGCCTATGATTAGCATTAAGATGCTCACCATTTGCGAAACACGAACATTTGAATTGCCTATAAACAGGCTATCGCCCCTTATACCTTCTATTATTGCCCGACCGAGCCCATACCAAACAAGATATGTGGCAGTTGGGATAACTTTTTGCTTACACTTTAAAAAGACGATTAAGATTAGCGCAAAGCCAACCAAATTCCATAGGCTTTCATATAAATTTGTGGCCAAACGCCAAGTGTAAACCCCCGAGCCAACATAAGTTTCCACCTTCATAGCAAAAGGAAACCATTGCAGGTCTGGATTTGTAACCACACTGCCATAGCAGCATTGTGAGAAAAAGCAACCCACTCTGCCTATTGCCTGCCCCAATATTAGCGCAGGCACGCAAATATCGAAAATGTCTATCAAAATCTTAAAGTTTCGCTTAATTGCACAGAAGATTAACACACCAACTATGCCACCAATCACCCCGCCCAAAATGGCAAGCCCGCCATCTTTAAAATTGAAGAACTCTTTAAAGGAAACGCCATAGAATATGAAATAATATAATCGCGCACCGATAATGGCAAGTGGCAGACATATAATTGCCAGAAGAATGATGTCATCACTCTTTATGCCCCGCCTTTTTGCTAGCACACATGCAATTATTATGCCCAAAAGCATGGCAAAAGAAATTATCACACCATAAAATGCGATTTCAAAGCCAAAGATAGTAAAACCTGACGGCGGAATGCTATAAGATTTCATAATTTCATTGTATATCAAAGCAAAAAAAAATGCAACTGATTATTTTCAAAATTTTTGCAATTTTTTGGCTCATTGCACCTATTTTTAATAAATTGAGAAGTAAAAATAAAGCGCAATGGCAAAACCCGATGAATAGATGGGCGAAGATAACAAACTTTTTGATTTTTTCATATTTAATTTTATGAAATATTTTGGAACGGACGGAATAAGGGGGATTGCTGGGAAAACTTTCACCCAACATTTAATAAATAAGGTTGGCAAGGCGTTGGTGAAATTTTATGACACTCACAAATTAAAGCGAGTGCTTTTGGTGGGCAACGACAGCAGAATTTCTAGCGATTGGATTTTATCTATAATGCAATCCACACTCTTAAAGCACGGAATTGAGGTGCACAACATTGGTGTTTGCACCAGCCCTGCTCTTGCATATTTAACGCACAAGTTCGGTTATCCGTTATCTATGATGATAAGCGCATCTCACAACCCGCATGAATATAATGGGATAAAATTTTTCAATGAATTGGGAGAAAAAATAAGTGAGCAAGTTGAGCAAGAGATTGAGCGGTTTATGGATAAAAAATTTTCATTTAAAATCAACTATGCCACCGCTAAAAACAAAGAAAACTTAAAAGCGGAATATATAAAATTTTTAAAGTCAATAAAAAAGAGCAATCTGCCGTGCGTTATCGACTGTGCTTTTGGTGGAGCGAGCGAAATTGCAAAATTCGTTTTCCCCACAAATAAAATCATCAACCAGCGACATGACGGCAAAAATATCAACCTAAATGCCGGCTGCACTCACATAGAATTTTTGCGCTCGATTTGCTCTCGCGAGCATAAAATTGGATTTGCATTTGATGGCGATGCGGATAGACTAATAGCCGTTGATGAGGCGGGCGAAATTTTTGATGGCGATAAAATTTTATTTATCCTATCTAAATTTTTCCAAAAGCGTGGGGACATTTTGGTTGGCACGATTTACACAAATTCGGGGCTAGAAAAAGCGCTAGCAAAAAACGGAGTGATTTTAAAGCGGGCGCAGGTTGGAGATAAGTTGGTTTATGAAGCGATGAAAAATAACGCATCCAATTTGGGAGGCGAAAACTCCGGGCACATAATCTTAAAGCAATTCACCAACACGGGGGACGGATTGCTAAATGCGATTGTGTTAACCAACATTCTATCCACCACCAAAAAAACTTTAAAGCAACTCACTTTAGATTATGCTGAATTTTATCAGGCGAGCGCAAATTTGAAATTGGGTGGCAAGTTTGAAATGACCGAAAGTGTCAAAACAAAAATTAATGAGTTTGAAAATTTGGGAGCACGAATAATTGTTCGCCCAAGCGGAACTGAACCCGTTTTGCGCATTATGGTGGAGCATCAAGAAAAAGAAATGGCAGAAAAATTTTTAGAAGAATTAAAGAAAACAATCTGCTAAACTTTTAAAAAAATTTTTAAAAATTTAAAAAATAGCGGTTAATTTTAAGAAATTTTTGCAAAAATTTGTTGTTTTTCAATAAATTTAAAAAATTTTTATGTTTTCCATTTTCGATTATTTTTTAAGTTTGTGTGTTAGCAATGCCTCATAACCTTGCCCAACTTATTGCAAAAAATTTTGCTTTGTGATAAAATTATTTTATGGATTATGTGTTAGAAAAAAGTTGGAGTGAAAAACTATCCTCCCGTTTTGAGCAAGATTATAAAAGGAAATTGTTTGGCTGGCTTAATGGCGAATATGCAAGCAAGGTTGTTTTCCCGCCCAAACAATTAATTTTCAACGCGCTCAACCTTGTGCCGATTGACAAAGTGAAAGTTGTAATCATTGGGCAAGACCCTTATCACACTCGCGGGCAGGCAGACGGGCTTGCGTTTAGTTGCCATAATGGCACGCCTCAACCCAGCCTTAAAAACATCTTTAAAGAGATTAATGACGATTTGCATATTGAGATGAGTGGCAACACTGATTTGACTGCTTGGGCAAAGCAAGGCGTTTTGCTTTTAAACACTAGTTTGACAGTTATTGAGCACCAACCTGCCAGCCACGCAAACGAACTTTGGCACACTTTCACAACTGAGGTGGTTAAAATTTTAAACGAATTAAATCAGCCGATTGTGTTTATGCTTTGGGGCAATCACGCAAAATCTTTTTTGCCGCTACTCAATAACCCTAATCACCTAATTTTGCAATCCGCCCACCCTAGCCCATTTTCGGCTTATAATGGATTTTTCGGTTGCAAACATTTTAGTAAATGTAACTATTTTTTAACCGCTCACAACCTAACGGCGATTGATTGGAGAATTTAATGTTTAACATTGACGAACTCAAATTAAAATCTATTAGCGAGATTTTGGAAATTTTAAAGCAAAGTGGAAGCGTTTATGTGGAGAAAAATGGCGACGAGTTAAAAATTCAGCATCTATTTGTTTCCAATGGTGATGTGCATTCGCTCGAAATCTCAAACCGCCTCAAATTCAAACAAATCAAAAAAGATGTTTGGTTTTTGGAATATAAGCGCGATTATGTGAATAATCTTTGCTATTATTTTTTTAAAGATTGTGAGGATTTAAAAGGAGAAGCACGGGATAGCCATATTATTGACGACATATATGCTAAAAACAAATTAAACTTTTATGATGAAAATGGTGAAATATATTTTTCGCAAAACTATATCTTGCCCGTTTTAAGCATCCCTAATTTTAGTTTGAAAACTGAAACGCACAAAATTTATAGCCAAATTTTGAAAAAAGAATATGAAATTATTATTGCCTTTCCTAAAAACTATGATAAAAAGAAACAGCAAAAATGCCTTATTGTAACTGACGGCGGAGTGTGGCATTATTCCATACATTTGGCAGAACAAATCAACGAAATAGACAACTTCATTGTTTGCTTCGTTTTGCAACAAGATAGAAGCAAGGAATTGCCTTTTAAAGATTTTGCAGAATTTGTTTCGCGTGAAATAACATCATATTTAATTAACAATAAACTTGCAAAGCCGGATAAACAAAACTTTTATTTTTGGGGGCAGAGTTTTGGAGGATTGACCGCACTCTATATTGACGAATATTTTAGTGATTTTATTGGAAATATCGTTTGCTCTTCCCCTTCTCTTTGGTTTAAAAACAACAAATTTTTAGATTATTATGAGAAAAATGCGCCCAAGACCAACTTTTGTTTGAGTTATGGAAATGCGGATTTTAAACCAATTCAAAACAAAACAAAAATTTTGGCAGAATATATCAAACCTTTAAACACAACAATTTATAAAGGCGGGCACGATTATGTGAGTTGGAATATCGACTTTTTAAACACAATCCGCACTCTAAAAATGGAGAAGAAAAATGAAAAACGCAAAAACTAACCTTAATAACCGAATTAGAAACCGATTTTAAAAATCTAATTGATTTAATTAAATTGTAACATAACTAGTGCAAGTTTTATTTAATTGTCTATTGACAAAACGAATTTTTGATGTATAATTGAGCTATGAAAAAGGAGAAATTGTGAATTTTACTTTAACTAATGAACAAATAAAAGAATTTATTAACCGCTGTGTTGCCAGCCGCAACAAAGAAGACAAAAAACATTATAAATATGAAATTGTAAATGGCGAATATCCTTCTGTTTGGGTTGAATTAACTTGCGATGAAATTGATTATAGCCAATCTTACAACATATTTCTCGGTAATCGTGTGCCATACAGCCCAATTTGCAGCGATATGCAAGAAATTTATCTTGAATACATGTACGAACTTTTTGGCGAAGAATATTTAGCCTTTTTGGAAAAGACCGTAAGGCAAAAAACTCATGAGGCAAAAGAGGCTGCATATAAAAAATATGTTAGGAGCGCCAACGAATCGGATAGCGCACTAATTGATTTATTATTGTTTCTTAACAAAATTAGAAGTAACTCATTTCAACAATAAACTTGGTTTTCCAAGTTTTTTTGTTTAAAAAATTTGGCATAAGCAAACTTTAACATTAAAATTATTGACAAATATAAAATAATTTGGTAATATATAAACATGTTTAAGGCAATTATTATTCGCAACATTATTATTAACATCTAGATTAGATGTTGCGATTTGCTGTGAAAATGAAAGTGTCAAGCAGGTCGCTGGCACTTTATTTTTATTAGTTAAAGGTTATTTGTCCGCTACGCGCCAGATAATAAAGGAGAAATTATCTGTCAGTAAGCTGCTAGATAATTAAAGGAGAGAATTATGAAAAAAGAACAAGGCAATTTAAATTATGTGAAAATGGAAGAAGGAGTGCTTTCCTTTTGGCAGACGCACGATATTTTTGAAAAAATGAAGGCCAAAAATAAAAAGACAGGCAAATATTTTGCCACGCTTGACGGCCCGGTTACTGCCAATTATGATATGGGCTTGCACCACGCTTATAACCGCACTTTTAAAGATGCGATGTTTAAGTTTAACGCACTTTGTGGCTGCGATGAGCATTTCCAAAACGGGTTTGACTGCCACGGTCTGCCCGTTGAGTTGCGTGTGGAACGCGAGTTGGGCATAAACAGCAAAAAAGAAATTGAACAATATGGCATTGGCAATTTTGTGGAAAAATGTATGGAAGTTTGCGATAGATATGCAAAATCTATGACGCAATCTTCAATTCGCCTTGGTCAATGGATGAATTGGGACGATAGTTATTATACAAATAGCGACAACAACATCACTTCAATTTGGCACTTTTTAAAAAAGTGTGATGAAAAGCACTATATTTCAAACAGCCACCGCATTATGCGTTGGTGCACCAGGTGCGGCACTAGCCTTAGCGAACACGAGATGAGCGACCAAGACGCATATAAAACTGTTAGTTGCCTAGCAATATTCTTTAAATGCCCAATTAAAGGCACTAATAACGATATGTTGGTTTGGACAACCACCCCTTGGACACTTTGCGCAAATGTGGCTATTGCTGTTAATCCACAACTTGAATATAACATTGTGAAAGTTAAATCTTCTAGCCGCAACATAATTGTTTGCTCTAGTGTTATGAAAGTTTTAAAAGATGATGTGGTGGAAGTTTTGAAAACCGTTAAAGGCAGCGAACTTGTTGGATTAACTTATGAAACTTGTTTCCCAGAACTTAGCGAGCAACAATTTGAGCATAAAATCGTTGCGTGGGATGATGTTAGCGCGGACGAAGGCACGGGCGCAGTGCACATCGCCCCAGGTTGCGGTGATGCAGACTTTGAGTTGGGCAAAAAGTTGAATTTGCCAAAAATTTGCCCTATTGATGAAAGCGGAATTTATTACAACAACTTTGGTGTGCTTTCCGGCAGAAACGCAAACACAGATGAATTAAGAGATTTTGTGTTTGAACTTATGAAAGAGTGTGGCAAAACTTATTATATCCACAAATATTCACACAACTATCCGCATTGTTGGAGGTGCAAACAGCCTTTGTTGTTTAGGCTTGTGGACCAATGGGTTATTAAAATGGACGAGTTGCGCCCACAACTAATTAAGGCGATTGACGGCGTTGAATTTAACCCAGATTTTATGAAAAAGCGTATGCTAGATTGGCTTAATAATATGGGCGATTGGGCAATTTCACGCTCGCGCTATTATGGTGTGCCACTGCCTTTCTACCCTTGCAAAAATTGTGGACATTTAACTGTGGTGGGTAGTCTTGACGAATTTAAAAAATTATCTAGCGAAAAAGAGGTTGATGCACTGCCACATCTTCACCGCCCTTATATCGACAACATTAAAATAACCTGCCCACATTGTGGCAACAAAGTAGAGCGCATTAAAGAGGTGGGCGATTGCTGGCTAGATGCGGGCATCACTCCGTTTAGCACTAAAAAATATTTCACAGATAAAGAGTTCTTTAATAAAAACTTCCCTGTTGAATGCGTGATTGAAGCCAAAGAACAAGTGCGTTTGTGGTTCTATTCACTGCTTGTGATGAGCGTTGTGCTAACAGGCAAAGCACCATATAAGCGCATTGGCACAACACCCATGTTGCTTGCGCAAGACGGCAAAAAGTTATCTAAATCTAGCCCTAACAATATTCCGCTTGACACAGCATTTAAAGAGATTGGTGCGGACATTATCCGCTATAATTTCGTGCAAACCCCGCTAATTAACGATGTTAAGTTTGGGCGAGACACTTGCGATGAGGTTAAGCGCAAACTTTTGGGGCTTTGGAACGCTTATATTTTCTTAAACACTTATGCGGTTATAGATAAGCCGGATTTAACCAACTTTAAGCCAGATGAGCGCAAACTGACCTTTATGGATAGGTGGCTAATTAATCGCGTTAATGAATTTGTTAAAAATGCACACACCGCTTACTCAGGCATTCAATTTGGAGCGGTGGCAAAAGATTTTGAAAATTTGATTGACGAACTCACAAATTGGTATATCCGTAATAATCGTAGGCGCTTTTATAAGAGCGAAAATGACACAGACACCTTAAATGCATATTTCTGCCTAAATTATGCAATTAAAAATATAAGCATGGTTATGTTCCCAATCATTCCATTTATTAGCGAATATTTGTGGCAAAATGCGGTGCGCGAGTTAGATAAAGACGCTGCTGAAAGCGTGGCACTTAACGGCTATGTGATTGGCGAATTTAAGGTGAAGGACGAAAACTTGACCGAACGCACAAACATTGTGAGAAATATTTTCACAATGGTAAGTAAGCTTAGAAACGAAAATCAAATTAAAGTGAAACAACCGCTTAAAACCTTATATATAAATGGCAATCAAAATGTGGCTAAGGCAGTAAATCTCTATCGCGACATCATTGAGAGCGAACTCAACATCAAAAATGTGGTGATGGAGCATGATAACGCCAAGTTTAATGACGAATTTTTGGTGCTTGATTTTAGGCGCGCGGGTGCGGTGCTTAAAGGCGATGTGCAAAAAGTTAAAAATTATTTGCTTGAAGCGAGCGAAAGTGAAATGCAAAAAATGGTGGCCGGCTTTAAGGCAGGCAAAGTTGATGTGAAAGAATTTAAGGGCTTAGATAGTACGCTATTTACCCTATCCACCAAGCCTAAGCAGGACTATGTGATTTCAAACGAAAATGACATAACAGTTGTGCTCGACATCACGATTGACCGTGCTCTTATGCTTGAAGGGTTATCTCGTGAGCTTATCCGTGCCGCACAAGTGCTTAGGAAACAAGCCAACTTTAATGTGGAAGATAGAATTTATGTGGAATTTAACACATCTAGCGCAGATTTAAACGAAATTATCGAAAAATACGCATCAAAAATTAAGGCAGAACTGTTGGCACTCGACATAACAAAAATTGACAAGCCTGAGATTAGTGAAACAGTTGAAATTGCCGATGAAAAAATAACCGTTAAAATGAAAAGATAAAAGCAAATGCTTTTATCTTTTTTAAAAAAATTGCTCAAAATGAGCAATTTATTGAGCCATATTAAATTCGAGCGTCCTAGATAAATCTTCACCCTCATCTTTGCGTGCAAGATGGTTGGCAACTAAGAACATTAATAACTGCCTAATTTCGCCGCCCTGCTCTTTTCTATATTTTGCCCTAGCCCTAGACACTTTGGTTTTTTCCTTTTTCAAGCCACGATTGAAGCTCTCTTGGAAAAACCTCAAATTTTTAAGCTCGGTGGCAGTGCTTAGCCTATATTTAAAATTGTTTCTATTAGCAATTTCATCATCCATTCTTCTATCAAAGAACACTTTTGAATATTCTTCAAGCCTATAATATGAAGTGTCGCAAAAGAAATCGTCCGAAAGGCCAATGAACTCAAACCCCTTAGGCTTGAAATTCATGTGATGCTTCCAAAAATCATTGAAGATTTTAATTATCAAATCAGTTTTTTCCTGCTCGCTAAGAGGGGAAAATTTGCCGTTTTCATCCAACACCAAAAGTGAATTCACATCTGGCAAAACTTTTTCAATTCTCACCTCGCGCGTGTTCAACTTAGACTTCCCACACAGCAAGCGAGGGTTCACAACATAACCAGGCTCGTGAACGGCCGCAACATTCATCAATTCTTTAACTTCTAACATTCCTAACATATTTCCTCCTTGGTTAATTTAATAGTGCAACTGCTATTGCAAAATCCCCTGAATGTGAAATGCTTATCTCCACCTTCTTATAGTTCGTGCCTTTTAGCAAATATTCTACACTCGTTTGGCTCAAATATGGCTTGCCTGAATTTGTGTGCAAGACTTCAACTTTTTTATATTCAATTTGTTTATTATCCAGTGCTTTGACAAGCGCTTCTTTAACACAATAAAATCCACAAAAATGCTCTATTGAATTTTCAAACCTGCTAGCATACTCAATTTCGCCCGCAGTGAAAATTCGGCTTAGTTCTCGCTTAGACCAATCCGCAAAACGCTTGGAATTTTCAATGTCTATGCCTAACATATAATTAATATAGCATAAAAACAAAAAAAAGTAAAACGATTTTTTAAATTTTAAAAATTTTTTCGTTTCACTCTTCATATTCGATTTGCAGTGTGTGCAAAACAGTTTTGATTGTGTCAAATGAATAACCTTGGCTAAGCAAATGGCGGGTTAGTTTTTGAATTGTGGCAGCATCGAGAGGCTTGTTTTTTAAAAATTTTTGTGCGCTTTTTTGGCAGGCAGGAAAATCGTCCACCTCATACAAAATCTCGTCAATCGCACCTTGCTTCACCCCAAAAGAAATTAACTTTTGCTTTAATTTGTTTGCACTAAAATTTTTATTGCTCACCATGTATGATTTAGCAAATTGAAAATCATTGATAAGGTTATAATCATTCAATTTTTGCACAACAGGATTTACCACCTGCGAGTTATAACCTTGTTTATACAAATAATCTTTAATTTGGTGCTCTGTTTTAAGCTTTGTGGAAATATATTTCATCGCCCGCTCAGTTGCAATTAAAATATTGCTTTGCATAAGAGCCGAATCAAACACTGCATCATCAACCTCGCCAACTTTAATACCGTTTTTTACGATTGCTTCACTGTGCAAAGAAAATTCGCCCTTGCTGGTTAGGGCTAAAAATATGTTTGCATTATTTTTATTTTTTAGTGATAGTGATTTGATTTCCATACAAATATTATAAAAAATTTTTAAAAAAACGCAAAAGATTATTGAAAATTTTAAAAATTTTATGATTTTTTGGCGATTATTTTAAAATTTTTTAAATTTTTTTATTTTTTCAAACTTTTGCAAAATAATCAAAATTGTTTTTTATTAATCAAAAATTTGCTATAATAAATTTAAGGAGTTTGATATGAAAATTAAAAAAATTGTGGCTTATGAAGTTATTGACAGCCGAGGAAATCCAACAGTGGAATGTGAGTTGAGGTTGGAAAATGGGATTGTGGCTCGTGCCATGGTGCCAAGTGGAGCATCCACCGGTGAGCGTGAAGCACTTGAACTGAGAGATGGTGGCAAACGCTTCCATGGGAAAGGCGTCTTGAAGGCCTGCCAAAATGTGAATAAAATTATTGCCAAGGCATTGGTTGGCATGAATGTGGAAAATCAAAAAGCATTAGATGAAAAAATGATTGCTCTTGACGGCACTGAATTTAAAACCAAATTGGGAGCAAACGCAATGCTTTCTGTTAGCCTTGCTGCCGCACGTGCAAACGCAATGCTAAAAAACAAACCTCTATTTAAAACACTTGGCAAAGGCACAACCCTACCTCTGCCAATGATGAATTTTATAAACGGCGGAGCGCATGCCACTTCAAATGTGGATTTCCAAGAATATATGATTGTGCCTGTTGGGGCAAAAACATTTTTTGAGGCTATGCAAATGGCGAGCGAAACATTTATGGAATTGAAGAAGGTGCTTGTGGCAAAAAAATATTCCACAGGCGTGGGAGATGAGGGAGGCTTTGCCCCAAACTTTAAAAATAACGAAGAGCCTTTGCAAGCCATTGTGGAGGCAATTAAAGCGGCAGGATATCAGCCTAAAAAGGACATTGCCATTGCAATGGATGTGGCTGCGAGTGAATTTTATGATGCCAAAACAAAAAAATATGTGCTCACAAAAAGCAAAGGCGGTGAAAAATCCACCGCTGAAATGATTGATTGGTATGCCGAACTGATTAAAAACTACCCTATCATTTCGATTGAGGACCCGCTGAGCGAAAACGATTGGGACGGCTGGGCGAAAATTACAAAGAAGTTGGGCAACAAAATTCAGTTGGTTGGCGATGATGTGTTTGTTACCAATCCAAAGATTTTGGCAGAAGGGATTAAAAAGGGTGTGGCAAATGCAATTTTAATTAAACTTAACCAAATTGGCACACTAACTGAAACGCTTGAAACTATCGCTTTGGCAAAGGCTAACGGCTATAAAACTGTTATCTCACACCGCAGTGGCGAAACTGAGGACACATTTATTGCCGATTTGGCTGTGGCTGTTGACGCTGGTCAAATCAAAACTGGGTCAATCTCACGCACAGACCGTGTGGCAAAATATAATCAACTCATTCGCATTGAGCGAGAATTAAAAAATAAGGCAGTTTTTAATAAATAAATATTTATAATCCACTTATTATTAACTATATATAAAGATATATAAAAGGATAATTTATGATAATAACAATTGACGGGCCTGCCGGGAGCGGGAAATCAACCGTTGCAAAAATGCTCAGCAAAAAACTTGGGTTTGTGCATTTCAACTCGGGCTCAATTTTCCGCGCAGTAACCGTCTATTTAAAGCACATAGATTTTGATTTTGCAAGTTTAACTGACGATTCCCCGATTAAAAAACTCAATATTGAGGCCGAATTTAAAAAGGGAGAGATGTTTGTGCGTGTGAACGGCTTGGACTGCACACCAAATCTGCGAGATAATGAAATCAGCCTGCTTACCCCAACCGTTAGCACTAATAAGCACATTCGCTCAATGATAGACAACTTTCAACGAAAATTTGCCAAAACTAACAATTTGGTGATTGACGGGCGAGATATTGGCAGCCATGTGTTTCCAAATGCTGATGTGAAATTTTATTTAGATTGCTCGCTAGAAGAGCGCGCAAGGCGAAGATTTAACGAAGAAAAGCAAAAAAATTCGAAAATCACTCTAGATGAAATAAAATCACAAATCAGGGCTAGGGACAAAATTGATAGGCATAAAAAGTATGCCCCACTCGTTGTGCCAGAGGGTGCAAAACGCATTAACTCTTCGCACATGACCGCTGAAGAGGTCTGCAACAAAATGTTTGATATGATAAATGGCTAAATGCCATTTTTCTTTTTTGTTGGGTATTGACAAAATTCGATTCTGCGGTATAATAATTTTATGGGCTATAAAGAATTTGTGTTTGACAAAGCGATGGATTATATGTTTGAAAAAGCGATTAAGGACTTTGAGAACCTTTTTCAATACACATATAAATATTTTAATCGCACAAACGGAAAAATCAAATATTATGAAAAGAATAAAGACACTGCCGACCTCTATAGCATATTTTTAACATTCGCTTTTCAAAAAGAGGTGAAGGACCACTTTTCACAATTAAAGCGTTTGCTGACCAAAGAGCCTTTATATAATGAATTTTGGCATTTGACGGACGGGTATCTCACCGATTTAACGAGCGAGTTTCAAGATTATTTAAAAGAGGCTGAGCGCATTTCGCATGAGTTTGTGAACATATTCCACACCGCCGTCAGCAACGGGATAATTGACGAGGGGCGTTATGTGGAGTTTGTGCAGTTTGCCATTCAATCTCTTGAAAAGATATGCAAAAATGAAGCGGAGGACGCTGAAAAAGACCTGCCCTTTTCTTCACGCGAATTTGCTGAAATTGTGCTTTTAAAACAAATAATTGTTAGGCTTAAAGAGTTGATTTACAAGCAAACCACAATAATTGGCATAACTTTCTAAAACATGAAACAAAATTCAAAAAAAATTATAAATATAATAAGGCAGAGGAAATTTATCACATTTATATATGCAATATTTTAGTGGGTTTTGCAGTATATTATAATAAATTTCGTCATTTTCTTGGGGCTTTTGATTTATTCTTCAAAAATTAAAAAAAATTTTAAAAATGGGTATTGACAAAATTCAAGTTGTGTATTATAATCAAGACAATAAGAAAGGGATTTCTTAGAAATGGAGGGAATTATGGCTAAAACCATAGAATTAAACAAACTCAATGCAATGTTCACTGAATATCTTGCTAGTGGCGAGCCTTCTTTCGAGGACTTCATGAATAAATATCTTGAAGTGGCAGAAGATGGTTCTTTTGATTTCAGCGACAGCGCAGCATCTATCTCCCCAACAGAATTAAAAATCGCAGAACTTGGGACATTGGAAAATGCTAATAAATTTGGGGAATATTTAGCATTTTTGGCAAAAGCTAGAAAGGCAAATGCCATTTCTGATGTTGCTAAAACTCGTAGAGTGGCAAAAAATATTGCCGACCACTTTGCTCCTACCCATAAAGGCACAGGTTTAACAAAGGAAGAAGCTAGAGATATTGTTAAAACTTTGGGCATAACCGCAAGAGTGGAAAAGAAAAACCACAAAAAAGGTGAAATCGTTGGTCGCAATCACCCAGTTTTAAGTTTCTTGGTTAAGTGGGTGCTTATCCCTGGGCTTATCGGTGCAGGTGTGTGTGGCGTTTTCGCTGCTATCGTTGGCGCATTGGGCCTTGGCGTTGGCACAATTCCACTTTTAACCGAAAGCGTTTTGTCTAACATCGCAAGTTTGGGCACTGTTGGTGGCGTGTTGACCGCTGCAGCTACTGCAACTATCGCAGGCATTACAAAATTCAGCATTTGGCTTCACTATGCTTTGAGAGGAACTTTGTCTGATTCTATCAAAGATTTGGTGAATAGCGACACTGATGTGTCTAAAATTGATTTGGCAATCACCAGATTGGTGGACAAATACATTAAAACAGAGGCTGACATTCTTTCTTATGATGGAAAAAATCCATTTAAGAAGATTTGGAACAAATTAAAACTTTGGGTAAACCGCAATAGGCTTACTGGCATTAACAACTTTAGAGAAAAACTTGCAAAAGAAATTGACATAGACACAAAAGCAATCGAACTTGGCGGTGAGGATACAGATATCTTAACAGAAACTCGCGACCGCAAAGCTGCTCTTCAAACCGAAATTAGAAAAGACTTGTTTGGTGCTTTGTATAGGCAGGCTGCTGCTTATGCTAATGGCGACATCAAAAAACTTCAAGAATTTGATATTGGTGAAAGATTTGGCGATTTGATTATTGATGGCTCTGCATATAATCGCAAAAAAGCAAAACATCATGCAAAAGTTAGAGCAAAAGCTGCAACTGAATGGTTTGACAAATACTATTATGTTGAAGTTTTGAGCGATGGTCTTGGATTAACTGCTAATGACCGTATAAACAAGGCTATGGACTATATTGCTGAAGGTAAGAAAAAAAGAGCTGAAGAAGTGGCTGCAAAGAAAACTGAAAAAGAAGATAAGAAGAAAGAAGCTGCCGACAAGAAGAAAGAGGCTGCAGAAAAGAGAAAAGAAGAAGCTGAAAAGAGAGCAAGAGAAGCTGAGGCTGAGGCAAGAAGAAGAGAATCTGAGCGTGCTAGATTGGCAGAAAAAAAGAAGAAAGAAAAAGCAGATGCTAGAACCCGTTATGGTGTGGCTGTTGCCGCAGAAAAGAAGAAAAAGGCAACTAAATCTTTGGAAGATGCTGAGGCAGATCGTGCAAAATTTGAAGCTGGCGACTTAGATGCTGGCAGATATGCTAAATATCCAATATTCGTTAGAAAAATATTAGAAGGCAAAGCCGCTGAAAAAGGCGCTCCTGTTGAACCTGTTGAGGAAGTAGTTGAGGAAAAACCGCTTGAAAAACCGCTTGCTATCCACGATGATGGCAAAAAAGGTGGCTACTGGCCAGCTGGTGTTGACTTCTTAAAGACTGAAGCTGAAAAAAGAAGAAAAGAGGCTGAAGAATTAGCTGCTAAGGAAGCTGAAGAAAAAAGACTTGCTGAAGAGAGAGCTGCTAAAGAGGCTGAAGAAAAAAGACTTGCTGAAGAGAGAGCTGCTAGGGAAGCCGAAGAAGCTGCTAAAGAAAAACGCCTTATGGCTGAAAAACTTCGTTTAGCTGAGGAAGAAAGACGTGCTGAAGAAGCTGCAAGGTTAGAGGCCGAGAGAAGAAGTGCTGAACTTGAAAAGAAACAGCATACAACTCCAGACTCTAGTGATGAATTAATCAAAGCAAAAAAACTTTTAACAAGAGCACAGAATAAACAAAAAGATTTAAGCGTTGAATATCGCAATAAGCAAAAAGAAGTTGCTTTAACTGAAAAGACTTTGAGGGCTGCAGGCGTTGACCTTGATGGCGACCCATCATTAAAGGCTTTAAGAAAACAACTTGCAGACATCGATAAGGCTCTTGGCAAGGTTGAAAGTTTGATTGCTGAGCGTGAAGCCGCTGTGGCTGAACTTGAAGCAAGAAGAGTTTAATAAAAAAATCACCGAAAGGTGATTTTTTTTGTTTAAAAAAGGCAGAACGCTCTGCCCTTTTTTAATAATTCTTTGATTCAACTTCAAAGTATGATTGTGGATGACCGCAAACTGGGCAAACTGCTGGTGCGGACTTGCCAACATGCCTATGACCGCAATTTCTGCAAACCCAAACAACTGCTTCCTTTTTAACGAAGCATTTTTTCTTCTTAACATTTTCAAGCAAGGCGCGATATCTAGCCTCGTGCTCTGCCTCGATTTTTGCCACGCCTTCAAACAACACAGCAAGGCCTTTTAATCCCTCTTTTTTGGCTGTTTCGGCAAACTCTTTATACATCTTTGTGGTTTCATAATTTTCGCCCTGTGCTGCGGCTAAAAGGTTTTCAACAGTGGATGGCACTGAGCCTCCGTTAAGCACTTTAAACCACATTTTTGCGTGCTCTTTTTCGTTATTGGCAGTTTCTTCAAAGATTGCTGCAATCTGCTCATAACCTTCTTTTTTTGCAACGCTGGCAAAATAAGTGTATTTATTGCGGGCTTGGCTCTCGCCTGCAAAAGCAGTTTGCAAATTTTTCTCTGTTTGCGTGCCTTTGATGTCAAATTTATAATCCATAACTTCCTCCTAAATGGTTATAAAAATATTTTAAATTATTCTTTTTTATTTTGCAAATGTTTTAATGTCATTTTTACGGCAAAATTAGTTTTTAAACCTATCTTTTTTCTTAACCAACCCACGCTCTCGCCCATTGTTGCTTGGAGTGTAATACACTCTATCTGTTGTTTTTTCCCTATAAGCTCTGATAACAAATCTTGAGAGAAACTGCTCTGCGTATGCGCGCTATACTTCCGCTTATTCAATAAAACCTACCATTTATTTCGCTTGTGTCTTCTAATTGCAAATATAACACAAGCAACAGCTCCAATAGCAACTGGCGCAAGTATAATCGTCCAAATTAAACCAATAGACATAGTATTCGTCTCGGATTCATTGGTAATTGTTATTTCAAATAAAATTTCCTTTGTTTTATAACAATCTGCATCTACACCTTTATAAATTGCTTTCGCTGTGAATTTATCAGCTGAAATGGCCATGTTTTCATTTTCCCAAACAAAGCCATTTGGTAGTTTTATATCGGACAATTTTGTTACTTTTTGAGTTATGCGAATTTTTGTGTCCACATTAGGTTTATCTGCCTTTGAGATTGTAAAAACGAGTTCTTTTGTGCCTGTATAGTCATTTTTGAAAGTGACAATTGCTTTGCCCTGACCTGCTAGTTTATTATTTTCATATTGAACATCATAATCTGTGCCAGGAATGAGTGTTAAATCCCCGTCTTTTGCAATTATTTTTGGAGTTTTCGACGATCCGTCATAAACAAAATTTTGAGTCTCCAATTTTACATTTAACTTTTTAATATCCTTTGGCGGAAGCTTGCTTATTGTAATTTCAACTTGATAGTTTATATAATTTTGCGTGTCTTTATAAATTGCATAAGCCTTAATTGTGTCTTCGTCAATTTTGGTGCTAGGATTTACCCACTGCCAACCCTCAGCGTTAAGTTCAACATCCTGCAAGGTTTTTGCCTTTCTGCTGATAGTAATTGATTTTTCAGGCATTTGAGGTGGATTTTCAGCCTTTTCAATAGTCAAGGTTGTATAAAGAGTGAGCTGGTTATAGTTATCCGAAGCAACAAGCACAACTTTTACATCATATTCGCCGGCATCTATTGGCCTTTTTCCATCGTAACTATTTGTTGTTTTTAGTTTATAATAAACCTTTGCGCCTTCTGTTGGATTTGTGTCACTGTTAATCAAAACTTCGGTTGGATTTTGCCCATATTCATATGAAGCAATTGAAACCGTTCCACTTCCCTCTGCCTTTAGAATGTCAAAATAAATTGTTACAGTGCCATAATAATTTTCTGAAATGGAAGTAATAACAAGATAAGCTTTGCCGGCGTTTTTATTGTTAAAATATTCCACCTTATAATCACCATTTTTCATCAGTTTATGATCGCCGTCCATAATCGTCACTTCTGGCATAAATTCAAAGCCAGTGTAAACAAATATGTTTTCGGTTAAGGTTATTGAAAGGTCTTCTAAGTTTTTTGGAATAGGTGCATCCGCGCTTATTGAATTAAACACGGTGTCGGATTTTACAGTTATATTGCTATTTGGCAAATAAGTTTTATTGTTTGCAAACCACAAATACCCATTGTTAAGCATAGGTGCAGAAACGGATGCATTATATTTACAATTTTGCTGCGCCACAATTTCGCCATTGTTTTTAAACACGACATATAAATATCCTTCATAAATTGCCATGATAGACTTGTTTTCGGTTATTTCCACAAATGTGCCTATATTATAAATTTTCTCATCAATTAGCCAGCCTAAAACATTGCTCCCGCCTTCTTTTTGTGGCAGGTAAACTTTCTTTGGAGAGATTTTTTCTTCTTTTTCACTGTTAAGATAAATCCATTTAATTTTGAGTAAATCTGCTAATGTGACATCAAAAATCATATCGCCCTTTACTTCAAATTTTTCGCCATAACCATAACTCTTGCCACCACGTTCAGTGAAAGTTTCGGGATATTTATCATCTAATGTGAAAAGACTTCCGTCAAGCGTCAACATATCACCTTTTTCAACTTCCTTATCAATTTCCTGTCCGTTGCAATAAAATTTTAGTGTGCATTTGTCATTGCCAATATACACTTTTCCATTTTCGAGCCTGAAAGTGTTATTGTCCATATTATTCAATTTTGCCAACACTTCATCTGAAATTCCAAAATTTTCACTTTCAAAAGCTGGTATATCTTTCTCAAGCTCAGAAAAATCAAACGTCACTTTTTTGTTGCCAACAACTGAAAACATCCCATTGCAAAGAGTAATGGTTTTTGTACTGTAAAGAATTCCCTCAAGATGACAATCGGCATAAATTTTAATATCTCCAGCACTTTCTTTAACCGCGATTGCGTCTGTTTGCAGCGTATTTAAAGTGGTGTTTTTTATGATTAAGTGCTGACCAGAGTTGTGGCAAACGGCAGTGGCACTCTTTGCCCTATTGCCATCAAAAACACAGTTTGAAATGCTTAAACTTTCGCAAGATGCCATTATTGCCCCGCCTGAGTTGCTTGAAAAATTGTTTGCAAAAACGCAGTCATCAAAATTAACATTTATGGCATTGTTTATATAAATTGCTCCACCGTTTGCACCGCTTAGATTTTCAAATTCACAATTTTTGAAGGTGATATCTCCTCTGTTCATCGCATAAAGACCGCTTGTATTGTGAGTGTTGCTGTTTCTAAAATATGCATTTTCAACATACAAATCTCCATTTCCACTTGTCCTAATAAATGCCATTTGCCTACTGAGATTATTCCCTTCAAAAATTATTTTTGCATTCGGCTTTCCAAGTATTTTAAGAGTGGCAGTGTCGTCTCCATTTGCATAAAAAATTTCTTTTGTTTTTGCAAACATTATAATGTTGTGATTAACGCTGTCATCAACCGTTATCGTGATATTTTTGTTGTATATATGAATTCCCTCTTCACGGACATCGTCCAAAAGTTTAATTACATCATTACTTGCAGCGTCATTAATTGCTTGTGAGAGGGATGTATAGGTTTTTCCATTAAGCGAACAAACTGCATTCTCACTTGTTGTTGCGCTTTTTTCTTCACTTGGTTTTGACGTTCTAAAATAAATATCATAGGCAATCGCCTTAAATTTTGGACTTCCGACCATATCTAAAACGATGCAATTGCTGTAAGTAAATCCCACAACCTTGTTTGTTGTTGTGTCGACAATTTCATAGCCCAAAAGCGCAAAGTCATCAATATCTTTTAATTTTATTGTATATTGATTTCCATCTTTGAAAACACTTAAAATTTCACAACTTAGAGTGCCGTCAAAAAGAGTGTCTATCTCATCTGTAAGTGACAGCCCCTTGCGTGCAAGATTTTCATATGTTTGTGCATTTTGATACCAAAGTTTTGGCTTAAAATCTGACTGAAATTCCCCGTCTAGCTGTGCTTGTTGCATCTCTTGCAAAAAATATTGCGACGCAGTTGCCTCTTTGAAAGGCTCATTTTTAACATCTGCCTTATAAGTCCAGCGTTCAAAATAATATGAAAGGTCAATCCCCGCCGCAATTGATGACAAAAACACCATTTTTTCAGTCGAGGACATCATTTTGTTTACCACGCGTTTTCGATAAAGATTTTGAAGCCTTGGCCAAAATCCTGGGAAAGCCGACTCCAAATACCACCAAACAAAATAGTTTTTTCTTTGATCATCTGTTTCAAAGAACGGGGTTTTTGCCGTGTCGTCGCTAACAAGATGATCAAACGTTTCCTTTGTGTGGTCATGTGTTGGTGCATCACTTGGAACAGCCCCTTTAAACAAATTCATTTCAGCATATTTAGCATACATATTGTTTGTTGTTTCGGTTATTTCAAGCTCGGATGTATCAAGCATGTGTCCTATCTCATGGGCAAAACCCCAATCTCTGCTCATAGCATCTTTTCCGTCTTCAACATAAACCGCAATCTGCTCCCACAAACTGCCCTTATAAATTCCCACATGGTCAGTCCCCGCATATGCCCCGGCACCTTCTAGATTTTGCGTATCACGAATATTGATGTTTAAATGTTCGTTAATTTCTTTGTAGTCAGGGTCATCGGGGTCAAATGTGACGCCAGAATACTCTAAAAGCATTCGCATATAATTATCCCAACTTATAAGATTGTCATTCACACTATGGCCATTAGTCACATATTCTTTATAGCACGCCGAAGCGGCAATTGTGAAATAAACATGGTCGGCAACAAGTTCCGCCATATCAAACATAGTTGATTTGTGGCTTTGATAGTTTTTGTAATACTCCGTCAAATTTTGCAAAAATAAAGCTTCATCTTCGCCTTTTTTGTAAACAGGATAAAAGTCCCCGCCCTCTATGTAAACTTTCACGTCCCCCTGCATCTCGGGCGTTCGTGGGTTTGAAAGATGAATAGGACCTCCATGCACCACGCTTTTGCTGTAACCAAGTTTTCCTGTCACTAAATCTGGCACTTCAAAAACATTTTTCCCGTTCATGATAGGGATATCAGCAGATTTAAAACTGCTGCTTGACCCTTCAAACTGCGTGAAAACAACATAAGGGCGATAGTTATCACTGTCACATTCCATATAAATTGTGATTTTGTCCTTGGCATTGGCATAAATTCCTGTTGGCTGTCTGTCAGAACCAAATCGCTTCATATGCATATCATATTGACAATAATTCCTTATAGCGCCATATTGAGTGAGTTTGTTTAACGCATCATCTAAGGTTGAAAATTCTCTGCGCGGATCAAACCTAACCTCGCCTTTGACAACTTTTTTTGCACGTTCGAAATCTTCTTTATTGTAAGAATCAAGATTTTTGACAGCTTCTTCGTATGCTTCAATTTTTTCAATAGAATTGTATTTTTGTTTAACACTTGTTTGTGTATAATCTTCAAATAAATCATCTATCGTTAATTGGTCGGCATTTTGCCCATTTATTTCAGTTTCGCTTGTTATGGCTGCGCTTGCATTTGCTGGTTGAATTTGCAAATAATAGCAAAAAAAGAACCCCATTACCAAAGGCAATAGTAAACAAATGATGTAAATAAAAGTTTTTGGTTTTTTATTCGCCATATAATTATTATATCAAACTTATTATAATTAAATCAAACAAGTGACAAACGAATTTAAAATTAATTATTTTTTCTCTTTGCGCGTGAAATATTTTCTATCCTTTAAACTGTCTGGCAAATATTGTTGTTCTACCCAGCCGCCATAATCGTGCGGAAACTTCCGTTTCTTTAATTAAACTACTTTACCACCTATTTCGCTTGTGTCTTCTAATTGCAAATATAACACAAGCAACAGCTCCAATAGCAACTGGCGCAAGTATTATCGTCCAAATTAAACCGATAGGCATAGTATCCGTCTCGGATTCATTGGTAATTGTTATTTCAAAGAGAATTTCTTTTGTTTCATAACAATCTGCATCTACACCTTTATAAATTGCTTTCGCTGTGAATTTATCAGCTGAAATTGCCATGTTTTCATTTTCCCAAACAAAGCCATTTGGTAGTTTTATATCGGACAATTTTGTTACTTTTTGAGTTATGCGAATTTTTGTGTCCACATTAGGTTTATCTGCCTTTGAGATTGTAAAAACGAGTTCTTTTGTGCCTGTATAAGCATATATACCTTTAACAATAACACTTGCTTGACCGGCAAAAGTATTATTTTTATATTCCACTTCATAGTCAGTGCCTTTCACAAGGATAAAAACTCCATCTCTTGCGATTACATTCGGTGTCTTTTCAAGTCCATCATAGACAAACGAGGTTGCGTCAAGGAATAACTCTGTTAACGATGAAATTTCCAGCTGAGGCTCTCGAATTATTGTTATTTGCATCTGTGTGTTAATATAGTTATCTTTATCTTGCCCTGTGTAAATTGCTGTAGTTTGAAAATTATCGCTTTTTAATTCAAAATCTGGCGTTTCCCATGCCCAGTTATTGCAATTTAAGGATATTTGATTCAAGTTTTTAATTCTGTAACTAACAATAAATGTGCTATTTGGCATTTTTTTTGGCCACTCTGCTTTTTGAATCTCAAAAGTTTGCCTTACCTCACCAAAATAGCGTCCATTTCCTTCGACAATAACTGTGGAAATTCCCGCATTTGTATTGTTTTCAAATGTTAAAGTGTAGTCGATACCAAAGTGCAACTCGGTGCCTTTACATAGAACTTTCAAATTTGGAACGATTGGTTCTCCTGTGTAAACACAATTATCAACAATTTCCACTAGCGCTGATGAAATATCAATATCAGCAGGTGGATTTTGATTAATTTTGTTAACATTAACATTGCAAGTTAGGTTTTGATAAAAATTCCTATCTTCCCCGACATAAATCATTGAAACTGAATTAGTTCCATTTTCAAGTTCTTTGTTTTCATCATCCCACTGCCAATCAGTAGGAGTTGGAACATCTCGCAAGAAAGTTTTGTCATTGTAAACAACAATCGTTTCATTTACTCTGCCTGGTGGGTCTTTGGCTTTTGCAACTTCAAAATAAGTTGTTCTTGTGCCTTGATAGTTGCCCGTGCCAACAATTTTTATTGTCGTCTTCCCAGGCGCAGTTATATTTAAAGCCTCCACCATATAATCTTGCCCGTTTTCAAGCAAATCACCATCCAAATAAACTTGCACCTCTGGAACTAGCTGCTCGCCTTGTGCATAATAGACAAGTCGATTTGCAATTTCCACCCTAGCAAACTTTAAGTCATTGCTTGGCTCGGTTGTTCTTTCCACCGTGTTTGTTATCGCTCTAATTTTAGCGGTCTTGTTGCCAGTCGAACTATCGGCATAATAATTGCTGTTTTTAAAACTAATCCATTGATTATTCTCAAGATAATAAGTCATATCATTGATTGAGTTGTTGTAATCAACCGCACACTTAACCGAAACCGATGCACCATTATTCCCTGTGCACCTAATCACAATTGAAAAATATTCGCCTTGCTCAAGATTTATTGGCTCTTGTAGATCTATAGTGTGCATTCCATTTCGCATAATTTTTGTGTTCATGCTTAAGGCTGGACTGTCTTGCTCTGGATTGTTGATTTTGTCATTAACATTGCCAGGATTTACCGTTAAGTTTTTATATATCTTAACATTTACGTCTAAATTATCCTCTGGCACATATATCATAACGGCCTTTAATTGTTCCTGCTTTGTAGGGCTTGAGAGTTTTGCCTCATAAATGGCTGCTTGAGCATCGCCTGCTTTTTTTGCCATATTTACTGTTACATTTCCGTCATAGTGATAGATATTTTGATAGTCTTGTTGCATTGCCACGTCAATAGAATAAAAACCGCCTATTGGTTGCTCGTAGGAAATGTAAAAGTAACCATTCTCTCCCGTGTTGCTTCCCCAACTATTTTTGATTATCCACGCACCATCATTATTTGGCTTATTTGGCTTGAATTCTGAAATCTTTATAGTATCATCCCAGCCCACAATGATTGAGGTGTGATTTGACTCGGCATATGGATTATAAAATTTTATAGCAGTTGGAGCTGCATAACTAAATGTAACCGCTCCATATTGCAAGATGGCACGCTTGATGGAATTTTTATCACTGGAAATACTTTGATAACTTTTAACATAATATTTGGATTGTTTAAGTGCGCTTTTAATTTTATTCACATCAACGCTAGTGTTAAAATTGTTTTCATCTAACAAAGTGTAGCCTTGCGTCATAATTGAAAACGCGGTTGCCGCACCAGGGTCCCCCTGATTCCAAGTTCCAAAATTATATGTGTCATTTGTTGTTAAAAGTAATGGATCTTGGCTTCCATCACGGACATGGCGATTGTATGCTGTTATTGTTTCATCAAGGTCAAGAGTTTGATTTGTCACATCTTTGTCTATTCCGTTACGCAAAATGCTTGCCTCAGCTGCCCCAACCGCCGCATACGCCCAGCAAGTATTTCTTTTTTCTTGATTTCGTACCGGCGTTAAGTAATTATATTCTCTTCCATCAAATTTATCAAGGCTTTTTGCCCAATAATCAAGTTGCCCATCACTTGCATTTTGAAGATCCTCTAGGTGTTCCGGGTCGCTATAGGTTATTTTCTCGGTTTCTTGCATTAATGCAAATGCTGTTATATTCGATTGTTCATTTTTTGAGATTAAAAAACCAAAGCCAAGCGAGATAAACAGAACTTGGCAAAAAATTATAATGGACAAAAATTGTTTTTTAAAACGCATCCATTATAATTTTAATAAATATTTAATTTAATGTCAAACATCGGTGTTATTTTTTCTCTTTGCGTTTAAAATAGCACCTATCCTTTAAACTATCTGGCAAGTATTGTTGCTCAACCCACCCACCATAATCGTGGGGATATTTGTAATTCTTGCTTGCCTCAGTATGATTTTTCAAATAATCTGGTATCCTATCATCAGCGTGGTTACGCGCATCATCCTCTGCCATTTCCTTTGCAATAACAACGCGGTTATCCTTTGGACTTTCGCACACATAAATTATGGCTTGAGTAAGTGCTAAATTGCCTTCCGGCATACCTAAATGGTCAAGAGCATATAAGGCACAACACGATTGCACCAAAGCATTTGGTGCACTTAAACCGACGTCCTCCGAGCTATGCGCGATGAGCCGGCGTGCTACAACTTGCGGTTCCACGCCTGCCTCTATCAGCCTATTGGCGTAGTATAAAGCCGCAGTGGTGTCGCTACCCCTTAAACTCTTACAAAATGCGCTAAGTATATGATAATAAACATCGTCATTTAGCGTTAGAGCCTTTTTTTGAAGGCACTCGCTTGCAATTTCCTTTGTGATGACAATTACACCGTCCTTGCCCGCTTTCGTTGTTATAACGCCAATTTCTAGCCCGTTCAACGCACTCCTAACATCGCCTCCGCTAGCTGTTGCAAAATAAGTTAGCGCATCATCATCAATTTTAACCTTAAATTTAGACAGCACTTCGTCCTTTTCAAGCGCACGCTTTAAAACTGCGCTTATGTCCGCAATGTCAAGTGGTTTAAACTCGAAAACACTGCAACGCGAAACTATGGCTCGCGTCATACTATAGGCAGGATTTTCAGTTGTGCAACCAACGAATATGATGTACCCATTTTCTAGCGATGCCAATAAACTATCACTTTGCGCTTTTGTCCACCTGTGGCACTCATCCAACAGCAAATAGGTTTTTTTGCCGAACAGCTCGAAATCGGATTTCGCCTTTTCCATAACTTCCTTAACTTCCGCCACCCCACTTGAGATTGCATTTAATTTAACGAAGTTTGAATTGCTCGTGTCGGCAATTATGCGTGCTAGCGTGGTTTTGCCTGTGCCGGGAGGACCGTAAAAAATAACGCTTGGCACTCGCTTTGCTTCAATCAGCCTGCGAAGCAACTTGCCTTTGCCAAGTATGTGTTTCTGGCCAACGACATCATCCAACTCGGTTGGACGCATTCTTTCCGCTAGCGGTTTTTTGTCATTGTGTAAATTTTCAAACAAACTATCCATTTTTAACCAATCTCCTATTGCCATCACATTTGCTTACTCTCTTCAGTATAATCGATTTTGCCACTTTTTAACAACCGATTTACTACGCATGTGCGCGTGTCTCTGCGACTTTTTCATAATTTAATTATAGCAAAAAAATGCAAAAATTACAAACAAAAAAGATTAGGGGTTGCCTAATCTTTTGATTTCATATAATTATGAATTTTTGCCATAAACAGTCCATCCGCCATCGTTGAACACAAGATTTCTGGCGGCTTCTGCTGGGTCGGCTTTTAACTTGCTCGCACCCACATGCCTGCCAATATTGAGCGAGTCGCTAAACGCCATCCAAGACCAAGTTGTTTCAAATATGGCAGAAGTTAAACCTGAGCAACCTGTGAACGCGTTGATGCCAATCACTTCAATCGTGCTGCAAATGGTGATTTTTTGCAAGTTAGTGCAATTTCTAAATGCACCGCCCGCAATTAATTTGGTGTTTTCTTTAATTATAACTTCTGGATTGTCTGCTAATTTTTCGTTATCCGCCTTTAATAGATAACTGCAAGTGGTGCTGCCGTCTTCGGCTTTTACATCAAGATATAAAACGCCGTTGGACCAATTTGATTGATTATCATAGAAGGCTGTGCCGGTGAATGCGTCCTCACCAATGCTGCGGATTTTTTCACTCTTAACGATGACCGTTGCCAAATTTGTGCAACCATAGAACGCCCTTGCGCCGATTTCGGTGACCGTGCTTGGAATTTCAATTTGAGTTATCTCTGTGTCTCCCATAAATGTGCCAGCTGGAATGCTTGTTACGCCTTCTGGCAACGAAATCGTGCCTGATGCCCTATCCACATGGAACTCAGTGGCATAGTGAAGCGGATTTGACAATTCATCAACGAAGAAAATTTTAAACCAGTCGCCAATCGTGCCATCAAACACGCATTTTTGAAGGTTGACGCAATCGTTAAACGCATAAGAGCCTATAAACACGATGCTATTAGGGATCACAATCTCAGTGAGTCCTTTATTTAACATAAATGCCGATCTGCAGATTGACTTTGTGCCCGGCTCAACTGTGTAACTGCCAGAGATATCGCGTGCTGAATATAGGTGGTGGCCGATATAGAGCACTCTGCCGTTGCCAACCTTAGTCCAATTCTCTTGATTATCTAAATATTTTGAAGAAATGTTATTTGAGCCAAGGCTGATGAGTGAGTCTGGCAAACTAATTTTTTCCACATTTGGACAATTATTAAATGCCAAATTATCTATATTTTTAATGCCCTCATCAATTTTTATTTCAACTAAATTTTTATTATTTTCAAGGGCTCTTTCGTGGATTCTCTCCACCTCTTGACCCTTATATGTGGCGCGCAACCAAACTTTCTTCGTGCCAGATGCTTTGCCGTAGCCTAACACATGCGCATAAGAGCCGCTAACTTCATATTCTAGCCCGTCATAGCCGCATTCGCAAACACTGCACTCGGCGAAATCGTGAGCGGCTGTGAGTGGCACGGTGTGATATTCACACAACTCGCGCTTGCAAGTGTGGGAGTGGTCGTCATCTGTGGTTTGCCACTCATTCCAATCATGACCGAGTGCATCTTTCTCATCTGTGATGAAATCTTGATTGCAGATATCACAATGATTTTCTGTGTGCCCACCCTGCTCGCAGGTTGGGTCGATTGTGGTTGGAGTGGCGTCAACGCAAGCGGCGGCTTCTTCATAGTGATTGCCTTGCGAGCAATAGCGCCAATGATAGCCTTCTCTATCTGCTTTTTCATAACTGCCCCAAATGTGAGCCAACATATCTAGCGTCTCCTCATAACTATCTTGGCAATCTGGGCAGGTGTAAACCTTTTTGCCTGTGGCTTGGCAGGTGGCTGGAGTTTCGTCTATATCATACTCACAGTTGAAAGTTTCAGTTTTATCACAATCTTCATAAATGCATTCGTGAGTGTGAGTTTTGTGGTCCTCTTGCTCCTCTTTTATCCACTCGCCCCATGAGTGCGCGCGGATTGGAGTGAGAGTGTCGGTATATTCATTTTTGCAATCCTCACAAGTGTGGGTGGTGAAACCGCCACGGTCGCAGTTTGCCGGGGTTATCACAGCATTTTCTTGGCAAGCCTTCTCTTCACGGTGATTCCCCACGCTGCAATTTCGATAGTGCTTATGAGTGTCATCACCTAAATATGTCCAAGACCCCCACTTATGCTCTTTTAATTCTTCCGTCTTTTTAGTTACGCTATATCCGCCGCAAGCGCCGTCATCGTCTGGGCAGGTATAGGTGGTGAAGCCTTCCACTAAGCAAGTGGCTTCGGTTTTAGATTGGCTGAAAGTGAATTCTTTCTTCTCCTCCTCGCTGCAGCCTTGCCTTTGGCAGGTGCGAGTGTGGATATGCTTAGCGCTATCCGCGCTTATTTCTTCTGCAAAAGACCAATCTGTCCACTCATGGCCGAGTGCATCAATTGTTTCGTCATATTGATGCTCACAATCTGGGCAATAATAATGCCTTTTCCCCGCATTGGTGCAATCTGCATCGGTGGTGGTAATTGTGAAATTGCAATAAATCTTTTCGTCTTGGTCATCGTCCGTTTCATTAGTGCAATGCTTGGTGTGATAATGCTTGCCGTCTGCCTCCACAGCGTGAATGTATGTATAATTATGACCTAGCGCTTCTTTTTCGCTTGGCAATTCATATTGGTCGTGGCAAACTGAGCAAGTGTGCAAAATATAGCCTGCGTGCTCGCAAGTTGGCTCAACCTCTCGCCCATCATCGGTTGGGGTGCATTCAGCATCTTCTGCATAAGAGCAGTTGGCGCAAGTCCTCACATGGCGGCTCTTGCCGTCTCGCCAATATTGGCGATATTCATTAAAGCGGTGAGGGAGTGGCTCAGTTGGGTTGATTTCGTCTGTGTGATGGCAAAGGTGGCAACTAACTTCAGTGTGGCCTCCCGCTTCACAAGTTGGCTCAACCACTTTTTGCTCCAACTCACATTCGCCACTCTCAGTGCAACGCGTGCAAGAATGGGTGAACTCGTCTTCATCACCATCAAACACAAAATCGTGCCCAAGAGGCTCAATCACCTCGCTCACCTTTTCACCGCACGAGCAAACGCCCTCTTTAAGCCCTGCCTCAGTGCAAGTGGCGGCGCTTACAATTTTCCATTCATAACTATGCTCATGGCCGCAGCCAGCAAAAACTAAGCCCACGAAAAGTGAAGCCACAACTAGCGGCAAAATGAGCCAAAAACGCTTTGAAACTTTTGCATTCATAATTTATTCTCCGTGATGATTATAACATATCTAGCGCAATAATTCAATCATTTTTAGGCGAAAACAAAAAAAGGTGGTTGCCAAAATTAACCACCCCCAAAAAAAAGATTAGGCTTAAAAAACCTAATCTAAAACTTACGCATTTTCGACATTTTACGCATTTACAACATAAAAATCATATAACGCTTTCAAAAATGATTTTGAAATTCTTTCCATTCCCAATTTATTTGGGTGCAAACCATCGTTTGCATAAGATGTAATAGTATCTCTAGTCCAACCACAATCTTTAAATGCATCCACCAATTCAACATTATCCATTGATGCAGCAAGTTTTCTTATTTCCGCATTGTAACTTTCAAGGTTGGTGCTGTATTGTGGCTCGTTATTTTGTGCCAAAGTGGAATCGCCAAAATTGCAAGGCTGCAAGGTTAACACAAAGATTGTGAAATTTTCAGATTGAGACCCATATTTTTCTAAAATGCCTTGCAACAATTTTTTGTACGCTTCGCCAAATGCTTGTGCAGTGATATTTTCTGTGGAATTGAAGTCATTTATGCCCATATATAATGCCACAATGTCAGGGTAAATGTCTTCTTGTTGATCTGGTCTTTTTGTGTCTTGATGTATGTTGTCGTGAAGTTGTTGGCTTCGCTTGGTTGCAAGCTGAGAAGTTACCATATCGCCCGCACTTGAATTGTTAACGCACAATTCCAATCCGGCAGTTTTTATTGTGGACATCCACCAAGTGTCATCAACTGTTGGAACGTTAAGCTTTTCAGTGAAGTTCGTTTTTTGATTGTAATCATCATCGAAAAGTCCGTTTTCGTCATTGAAATAGAATTGTTTATTGCCATAATGGTTGTGGTCGCTATCGACTTCTCCCCAAATGCCATTGTCTTTAATGTCTTTGTTTTGGGTGTCCCACTCGTTTGAATAGCCTCCATAAGTGCTTATGCTGTCGCCCAAAATTGAAACATATTTAATGCCTTTAGAAGCTAATGTGGTTTTTAGTGTTTCATATCTTTCAGCGGAAGAGGAGTCATATTCAAGTTTGTTAATTCTTTCAATTTGTTGTTCTAATGACCAAGTTGCTTCATAATAGATATCGAAGAACATATATTGGGTGTGCTCTATAGTGCCGCTATAAACCGCACCACCGTCATTTTTCCCAACACAGCCAATAATGTTCATTTGATTGTAATACTCAGGTTTCTCTTGGTAACCCTTCAAGGTGTTTGTATTGAGTGCGGTGTTTAAGAATATCCAATCCACGCCACCTCCTGAACCACAAAAGGCAAGTGTTTCATCTGCACCAACTTCAATATGGCAATTAAAATCAACCCAACCCAAGTAAAGATTTTCTGGAAGAGATTGTGAAAAATAATCATATTTGTCTGGTCTTTTAAAATGTTCGCCATTAGCTTCCAAATCGGCTTTTGCTGCTAAAAATTGTTTATTTGTAAGTTCCAACGGAGTAGGGTTGGTTAAACGATGATTATCCAAAAAACCTGCCGATTTTCTATCTGCTATCGCTTCTTCATCTTTAGGAGAATTATAAGCCTTTACTTTATAAAGGTCAAGATAACAACGGTCACCTGTCTGTTCAAGATATAGCACAGGCACACGAATTTTTGTTATTGTTTTGCCGGCAAAAATTTTTTCGTTAGGGTACAAATATGCTCCCCAATATTCGTCACCAGTAGAGAAATGATCAACTATTTGTTGTTTATCTGGACCTACACCGCCTTTTTCTGCTTTATAATGGCAAATTTGCGAAAGTGGGCCAAAATCTTGTGTAATATTTTCTTCCAAATTTTCAAAAATTGGCAAATCTTCTTGCAATTTAACTTTAACTTGAACTGCAAGAGTGTCGGCATAACCACCATCATCTGTGCCACTAATCACTTGAGCGTGAGTTTGACCATCTAGCAAGGTGAAGTTGCCTGTCTCATCGCTAACAGGAATATCCTTAGCATAATATAGAGAAACTGAGCCTTCGCCACCAAGCACGATTGTTTCATATTCACCAACTCTTATAGGCTCTTCAAATTTAATTACGTTTTTGCCTTCAACAACTTGATAAGTTTTGCCGTTAGACAAAGTGAAAGGGCTTTGGCTTGTGCGCGCTTCAACAATGTCTTTCACTGTGGCTGTGCCGATATTGAGAGTGCCCTCTTCTTTTGCATAAACAGTCATCTCTATCATTTCCATGCTAGAGAATATGGTTACATTTGCATTTTTCTTATAATAAGACATCAAAGCGATGTGATTTGTGGACAAATCAACATAGCTTGCGCCATAATATTTGCTCATAACGCCGGTGATTTCAAGAGTGTGGTCAAACACATCTTTGCCAGCGGTTACACCTTCAAAGTGCAAAGATGAGCGCTGTGAACCATTCCAAAGATAGCCGGCATAGTCCACATAACAATCCACACCATTTTTGCCCGGATTGCCCTGCTCACCCTGTGTGCCCGGCTTGCCATCTTCACCATTAGAACCTGCCACGCCTTTAATGTTGCCAACAGGCTCACCCCAATTGCTTGCTCCTTCCTTTTTATAGACATCGCCAGTGGTTGCGTTTAGATAGAAATCTCCCACAACGCCTTGCTCTTCCCCTGGCGTGCTTGAGCCAACAAACCAAGTGGTGCCGTTTTCACCCTTAACACCCTGACTGCCTTGTGCACCATCACTGCCATTCGGACCTTTAATGTTGCCAATTTGTTTCCATTTATTGACACCATCCTCTGACACATATTCATAGAGGTTATAGTTAGATGTGTTTAGATACAAATCACCAACAATAGGTGAATCAATGTCCGCATCTTCTGGAGTGGTTGCGCCAAAACGCCAAGAATTGCCCACACCATCTTTGCCCGGATCGCCTTTTGGACCTTCCGGACCAACCGGACCTTGTGGACCGCGATCACCTTTAACGCCTTGCTCACCTTGTGGACCTTGCGCACCATCTTTGCCGTCTGCCATGCAGCCAGCGAACAAAATAGGAGTGAGCGCCAACACAAGCACGAGCAACAAACATATTAAGCATTTCTTTAAATCAAACTTTTTCGTGTTTTTCATATTTCTCCCCTTTTTCTCCTTATATCTTCCTAAACCTTAACATACTTATTATATAACGCATCGGCAAATGTTCTAGAAATTTTTGCCATGCCGATTTTGTTTGGATGAAGCCCATCGAGTGCATAGGTTTTAACAGTTTCCCTAGTCCAGCCACAAGTTTTATAGATATCCACCAATTCAATTTTGTCCTCATCACTCTCGTTTGCAATCTCTCTTATTTTTGCATTGTATTTCTCAAGGTTGACGCTATATTGAGATTGTGCCCAATCCGACTCACCCCAACTATTAGGTGGCAAGGTGAACACAAAGATTGTGAAATTTTCAGAGCGAGAGCCATAAGTTGTTAGAATGTTTTGCACCAATTTTCTATACGCTGTGGCAAATGCTTCAGGAGTGATGTTGCTTTTGGAATTAAAGTCATTTATGCCCATATAAATTGCCACAATGTCTGGGTAGATATCTTCTTCTTGGTCTGGCCGTTTTTCATCTTGATGAATGTTGTCGTGAAGCTGTGTGCTTCGTTTGGTGGCAAGAGAAGAAGTTACCATATCGCCCGCACAAGAATTGTTGACGCACAACTCTAACCCGGCGGTGTTGATTGTGGACATCCACCAAGTGTCATTAACGCTTGGCACACCAAGGTCTTCTAAAAAGTTTTTGCGCTCAACGTCAAGAGTGTCTTTATCATCATAAATTCCGGTTGTGTCGTTGAAATAGCATTGTTTGTTGCCAAAATGGTTGTGGGCGTTAGCGTCATCTCCTCCCCAAGTGCCATTATTTTTAATGTCGCTATTTTGGGTGTCCCATTCATTTGAATAGCCTTCATAAGTGCTTATGCTATCGCCTAAGATAGAAATATATTTAATGTCTTTTAAACTTAGGGTGGTTTTTAATGTGTCGTATCTCTCGGCCGAAGAAGCATCGAATTCAAGATTATCAATGTTTTCAATTTGCTGCTCTAATGACCAATCTGCAGAATAATAGCAGTCAAAGAACATAAATTTTTTTGGATCTACATCAATTCCACTATATCCATCTTTCCCAAGTGAACCGAAAAATTTAAGTTGTTCATAATATGGATTGTTTGGTAAATTATGTTCGTCACTTAATTCATCGGTAGCCCACACCCAGTTTACGCCATTATCGGAACCACAGAATGCTAATGTTTCTTTGGTTGTGCCATTGTTGCCATCGCCAAAGGTTATGTTGCATTTAAAATCAATCCAGCCATAACCACCGTCATTATATTCAGTTTGCAATTTTTGGTTTGCTGCAACAATTTGCTCTGAAGTCAGTTGGATTGCAGGTGGGCTAATTCTATAAGTATTAAGAAAATCTTCTCCTGAGGTTTTTCTTTGAGCTATAGCATCAGCATCGCCTGGGGTGTTGTAGGCAGGGATTTTATATAGGTCAAGATGACAACCATTACCTTTATCTTCCAAATTCTTAACAGGAATGCTAATTTTTGTTATTGTTTTGCCTGCAAAAAGGTTTTCATTATTAAAGATATAAGGGCCGAAACTTTCTATGCCCATGTTTGTAATAACAGAAAGATTTCCAATATCTTGAGCAACATGCCCTTTTAAATCTTCAAAAATTGGCAATTCTTTTTCTAAACGAACTTTAACTTCAACGGCAAGTGTGTCGGCATAACCACCCTCTTCCGTGCCACTAACAACTGTGTTGTGTTTTTGACCATCTAGCACGGTGAAGTTGCCCGCCTCATCGCTAACAGGAATGTCCTTAGCATAATATAAAGGAACTGAGCCCTCACCACCGAGCGCGATTGTTTCACCTTCGCCAACAGAAAGAGGCTCAGAGAAAGTGATTACATTCTTGCCCTCTTGCACTGAATGGCTTTGACCATTTGTTAAGCTGAATGTTTTTTGGCTTATGCGAGATTCAACAATATCTTTCACCGGTGCTGTGCCAATATATAAATCGCCGGCTTGCTTTGCATAGACAGTGATTTCGTTAATTTCCATACCGGAAAATATCGTTACATTTGCATTTCTCTTATAATAAGGCATCAAAGCGATGTGATTTGTGGATAGATCCACATAACTTGCACCATAATATTTGCTCATTGCCTCGGTGATTTCAAGTGTGTGGTCAAACACATCGCCCGGCAATTTGCTATCTTCAAAATGAAGTGCGGTGCGCTCTGAGCCATTCCACAAATAACCAGCATAATCCTGATAGCAATAAATGCCATCTTCACCATCTTCGCCCGACTCGCCTTTAGAGCCAGCAGCGCCATCTTTACCATCTTTGCCGGCATCTCCTTGCAAACCTTTTATGCTAAACTCTGGGCTGCCCCAATCGGTGGCTGTCTTTTTCTTATAGACATCGCCCGTGGTTACTTTTAGATAATAATCTCCAACATTGCCTTCGTCCACGCTTGGATCGCCAGTGCCGACATACCAAGTGGAGCCGTTTTCACCAGGCACACCTTGCGAGCCAGCAGAGCCGTCTTCACCCTTTGGACCTTTGATGTTGCCCAACTTCTCCCACTTATTGCCAGATTCGGTGGACTTATACTCCCAAATGTCGTAATTGCTTGTGTTGAGATATAAATCTCCAACCAAAGCGGATTCGATGCTTGCTTCGTCTGGCGATGTGTTTCCAAAACGCCATGAATTGGCAGAGCCGTCATCACCCTTTTCGCCTTTTGGACCTTGCGGACCTGCCGGACCAACGTCGCCCCTCTCACCTTGAATGCCCTGCTCGCCTTTTGGACCGGTGGCACCATCTTCGCCATCAGTTTTGCACGCTGTGAGCAACACAGGAGATAGCGCTATAACGAGCGCAAGCAACAAACATATTAAGAATTTTTTCAAGTCAAATTTCACATTTGACTTATCAAAAATCTTCATACCCCCCCCCCTGAAACATTTTTATAATTCTAAAAAAGATTTAATTATAAGTCAAGAAATTTTGACCTATTTCCCAAAAATTCGTCAAATTTATTTTGGGATAAATTTGCATTTTTATGCGGAGCGCAAGGCGGAGGATAAGGCATGGTATGTTTTGAATACGAAAATGGCCCGTGAGGCTTTGCAAAAAAGAGCGCATCCATATTTTGGATGCGCCCGCATGTGGCGGAGAGCTAGGGATTCGAACCCCAGGAGGCTTGCACCTCGGCAGTTTTCAAGTTTTTCATTCAAAACTTTAACTAAATCTCTTTTAGATTAGACAAGATTGATTTTTCCCTTATAAATAA
>CANQDP010000003.1 GCA_947593585.1 uncultured Clostridia bacterium | reverse complement strand
TTGCAGGTGGGCACAAAAATAAAACTGATAGGCAGAATTCAAAGCAGAGAATATAAAAAGCAGGTGGAAGGGCAAGAGCCCGTTAGCAAATTGGCATACGAGGTTTCAGTGTCTAATTTATCCATTTAATGTTGCAAGATTTCTTGCAATTTTTTTATTTTTCAATATTTTAAAAAATAAAATAGTTTTGTACAAAATAAAACTAGTGTTCGACATAAAACCCCATAAAATGCCAAAAAAGTATATTTTTGTCAATAATTTTGTAAAAAACTGACAATAACTCTTGACATTTCGACATTTTATTTATATAATTTTTTTGATTGTAAAATAACAAGCGAAAATCTTGCCACAATCAGCAGTTTTCATAAGAAATTTTTGCAAAAAACCTAAAATTTAGGCTTGTCTTTCTTATGAATTTTTTAGGGGAGGTATTTATGTTGGACATTTATGATAGTGAAACTATCGTAAAAATTTATCGTATGCTCAAAAAGAAGTGCGATGCCATAGATAGATTTATTAATAATCATTCTCTTTATTATGGCACGGATTGTTTAGAGTATGGTGCGGCAGATGTGTTTGAAAACATTATTGATTTAATGGAAAGAAAAAATCAGTTAATTAATTTAAAAATAATTGTGGATAGTGCGGTTAAGAGTTTAGATGTGAGTGCAAAAAAATTGCTTTATATCAAGATGAATTACAACATTTCTATGGATGAAGTGTGCAGCATTTTAGAGATGAAAGAGCGGACGGCATTTCGCTGGGTTGAGCGAGCATTTAACGAACTTGCGCAGGCTCTAAACAAATCTAAATATTTAGAAAAGTTAGAAAGCATTATGCGCTCAGAAAGTTGGATTAAGGATATTAAAGAAAATGTTAAAGATAGGAGGCAGGCGCTCAAATATCGTGCAGTGTCGGTCTAATAATCTTTCACTTCTTTGTTTTGCACCTTGCTTGTTTTGCTGAACTTTGCACCCTTCAAAAACATCAAAACAAATATCAGTGCAGGCACGCACAAAATGGCAATCACAATCAGTGTGGTTTTGCTCTCCACGGGCAGTGCGGTTTCTTCTTTTGTGTAAGAGAAATCCGGATTTGTGGTGTAGGCCACCTCTTCGCTGTTTATTGGAATTGAAATGCTGTTGCCCGCGCCGTCATCGCAAAAATCACTATAAACATATCCATAGCAAACGCTATCGCCAGAATATTTGCAATAAAACCAAACATTTGTTCTTTCTTCAATCACGCTTTCACCCGCCACTTTGCCATAGAAGGTTAGGTTTTGAGTGTATAGCGGCAGATAACTCACTTGGTTTTCAATTCCGCCCGAATTGGTTGGCATCTTACGCATATCTCTGCTTTGGTCGGAATAAATTCTTAGGCTAAGGTTATTTAAATATGGCATTTTAGGCGAGCCGATAATAGCGGTTACACTATCCTTTTTCACATAACCTTTAATGTCGATATATTCCACATGATAAAAAGTGCTGTCATAACTATCCAAAAGTTTCACGAAAAAAGTTTTTGGAATTTCAAAATAGATGTTGGCATAGTCGTCAGTTTCAAAAGGGTTTTTATATAGCATCACATTGTCTGCCATCACCCGCGCAAAATAAAAATTTTCTTGAAGAGCTTGCACTGCGCCGATTGAAAAATTTCCCAATGAATTAAAAAGAATTAAAATCAACATTAAAATAATCATAATTTGAGTATAACTCAAAAAAATTTAACAAATTTGGCAATTTTGGGATGAAATGAGCGAGTTTTGGTGTAAATATTGAAATAAAATGAACACAGTCGAAAAAATTTTGAAAATTGAAAGCATTTTAAAAGAGCGAAAAGCTAAAAACAAATTGCTTGAATATAACTCTGGCAAAATCAAACATCAAAAGCAGTTGGCGTTTCACAAGTGCCCCAAAAAGAATAGGTGGGTGTTTGGCGGAAACAGAACGGGCAAAACCGAATGCGGAGCGGTGGAGGTGGTATATTTTGCTCGCGGTTGCCATCCATATAGAAAAATTGAAAAAGCCACATCTGGCTGGGTGGTAAGTTTGTCCACACAAGTGCAAAGAGATGTGGCGCAAAGCAAAATATTGAAATATCTAAATCCAGATTGGATTGAAGATATAGTGATGACTTCTGGCAGAAAGGATAGTTATCAAAATGGAATTATTGATTATATCCTTGTGAAAAACATTTTTGGCACAACCAGCCGCATAGGTTTCAAAAGTTGCGACCAGGGTAGGGAAAAATTTCAAGGCACAAGCCTAGACTATGTTTGGTTTGATGAAGAGCCGCCTTATGATATTTACGCAGAGTGCAGAATGCGTGTGCTAGATAAATTTGGCGATATATTTGCCACCATGACCCCGCTAAAAGGAATGACATTTGTTTATGATGAAATTTATCTAAACAAATTTAATGACGAAAATATATGGTGCGAGTTTATCTCTTGGGATGATAACCCCTTCATCAGCGAGCAGGCAAAAAAGGCAATGAAAAGCAGCATGTCTAGTGAGGAGTTGAAATCTCGTGAGCATGGCGAATTTTTAGATTTGGGCGGGCGTGTTTATCCAGAGTTTGATGAAAATGTGAATGTGATTGAGCCGTTCGATATTCCATACGATTGGCAAGATAAGTTGTCCATCGACCCGGGGCTTAAAAATCCGCTTTCTTGCCATTGGTACGCCGTGGATTATGACGGCAACATTTATGTGGTTGCCGAGCATTACGATAAAGAAAAAGATATATCCTATCACAGCCAAAAAATTCACGAAATATCAAACCGCTTAAATTGGCATAGAAATTCCAACGGCATGATTGAAGCACTTATTGATAGTGCGGCAAATCAAACCACTCTCGCCTCAATAAAATCAGTTAGCGATTTATTTTATGAGCACGGCATTCTCACAAATTCAAATGTAAATAAAGATGTGTTTTCTGGCATTCAGCGTGTTAAAGCATATTTAAAAAACAGCGAAGGCAAAACAAAATTGTTTATATTCAACACATGCAAAAATCTCATTCGAGAAATCAAATCTTATCGTTGGGGTAAGGGGGATAGCCCGGTGAAAGAGGACGACCACAGCATGGACGAACTTAGATACTACATAATGTCCCGCCCGGAAAATAAACGCCCGGCAAAGGTTTTAAGCGAGGTGGAGAAAGAAAAGGAACGGCTCATTAAAGGGCTTAGGTGGAGGAAATAAAGGAGAAAATATGAAAGACTATTTTTGACGAAGAAACAATCAAACTTTTAAAGCAGTGCGTGTTAGGCACAACAACAAAAGAAACCACAAACGAATTTGTGCTAGATGAAGAAACAAACAAAATGAAGTTGGTCAAACAGAAGGTGAACGAAAAAGTTTTGCCACCAAATGCGGACATCATAAAGTTGTTTTATCAGCATTTTTTTGAAGAAGAAAAATCTTATGAAAGCCTAACAGATGAGCAACTAATTTTAGAAAAACAGCGTTTATTAAAAGAATTGGAGGAAGAAAATGCAAATCGAAAAAACAAAAATGAAAATTAAATGTGATGCTAGTGGATGCAATCGCTCGGCAGATTATTCGATATTAAACAAAAAATTCATCTTTGATGGAAGCGTGCATCTTTGTGAAAGTTGCATGAGAGAGTTATATCACGAAATAGGCAAATTAATAGTGCCAAAAAATTTAAAACCAATTTATAAAAAAGGAGCAAAAGATGAATAGAAATTCAAAAATTGTGGAAGAAGTCCGCACCGATTATGAGGCTCGCCGCACGGCGCGTTTAAGCCTAGAAAATCAGTGGCAGTTAAACATGAATTTCATCATAGGCAATCAGTATAGTTACATTGCAAACAATGGCTCAATAAGAGTTGATGAAAAGGAATATTTTTGGCAGGAAAAAGAAGTGTTTAACCACATCACACCAATTATTGAAACGCGCATTTCCAAAATTGCCGCCAGCACTCCAAATATCACTGTTGTGCCGGCAAGCACAAACGAAAGCGACATCGAAAGTGCCAAATTGAGCAAGGAAATTTTAAACTCTGTGGCAAATCGCATTAATCTAACCGACATAGAGAAAAATGCGCTCATTTGGAGCGAAACTTGTGGCACGGCGTTTTATAAGGTGTTGTGGAACACAAATTCGGGCAAAATGGTTGCCTCTGACGATTTAGGCAACGAAATCCGCGAAGGAGACGTGCAAATCGAAGTGGTTAGTCCGTTTGAAATTTTCCCAGACAATTTGGCGTGCGAAAGGCTTGAAAATGTTAAGAGCCTGATTTATGCCCGCGCAGTTGATGTGGGAGAAGTTAAAAGCCAATGGGGTGTAGATGTCCAGCCCGAAGAAGTAAACTCATTTAGTTTGGACGGCTCAACTCACAACCTTGGCGGCTTGGGTTATGATGCACACATCAACAAAATGGCAAACATGCCTTTAAAAAATCACTGCGTTGTGATAGAAAGATATATTCGCCCAACCAAGTCCAGAAAAAATGGCAGGCTAACCATAGTGGCAGGAGATAAATTGCTTTTTGACGGCGATTTGCCTTACCAAAATGACGAACTAAACGGGCGCACTTTCCCTTTCATTAAGCAGGTTTCAAATTTCCAGCCGGGCAGTTTCTTTGGTGCAAGTGTTGTGGATAGGCTTATCCCACTGCAACGCGCATATAACGCCGTTAGAAATCGCAAACACGAATATTTCAATCGCGCGGTGATGAATGTGCTCGCTGTGGAAGATGGCTCGGTGGACACTGACGCACTTGAAATTGATGGTTTATCACCGGGCAAAGTGCTTGTGTATAGGCAGGGCAGCAAATCACCAGAAATAATGCAAGAGCCAAACTGCAATCTCAATTTTGACGAGGAAGAAGAACGCTTGCTCAGCGAGTTTAAAACGGTGGCTGGCGTGAGCGACATGATGGTGGATAGTTATAATAAATTCACAAACCTTTCAGGTGTGGCTCTCGAACTTTTGGCAGAGCAGGACAACACTCGTCTGCAAACGGCAATTGATTCATCAAAGTTGGCAATCAAGCAAATGGCGAAATATATTTTAAGGCTTTATAAACAATTTGCAGTTGTGCCACGTCTTTTAAAAATTAGTGGTGAAGCGGGCAGCGTGCAATTATATTATTGGGATCAAAACGAAATATGTAGCGATGATGTTGCGTTCGACACTTCCGCATCAATAACCGACACTTTGGCTCAGCGAAGGACAATGTTAATTGACCTTATAAAAATGGGTTTGATGTATGACGAAAACGGAGGTTTTAGCCAGAGCATGCGCAAGCGTTGCTTAGACCTATTAGGTTTTGGCATGTGGGAAAATAATATCGATTTGCATTCTCTTCAAATCAATCATGCAAAAGAAGAAAATTTAGATGCAAGCAACGGCAAAGAAATTTCCACTCTCCCAATTGATGACCATAAAATTCATATTGATGAACACACCGCGTATATTTTGAGCGGAGAGATTAAGAAAAAATCTAACGCAAAAAAGATAATCGAAAAATTATTATCACACATTGAAGAGCACAAAAAATTATTAAATGAGCAAAAAGAAGCCGAAATTTCAAAAAATATTTAAAATTTTAGTTAAATTTTCACATTTTTAAAAATTTTTTAAAGGAGAAAACTTATGGAAGAAAATTTGGAACAACCACAATTAAATGGCTCCAAAGAATTTGGCAAATTTAAGGATGCTGAAAGTTTGTTGCAGGCCTACAACAATCTTGAAAGCGAATTCACTAAAAAAAGCCAACGGTTAGCCAATCTTGAAAACGAGCGCATTTTAGAAGCGCACGAAAGAGAAAAGCAAACCAACATTGAGAGAAAAGTTGAAGATTTCACAACCAAATTTGAATTGGCAAAACCTTTTAAAAGCGCATTAAAAGAAAGTTTGTCTAATGATGAAAATTCCAACCTTGAAGAGGTTGCACTTTCACTCATTTCAAAAAGTTATAAATCAGCGCAAGACTATGCTAGCGATGAAGAATTTTTGAATAATTATATTTTTTCAAACAAGGAGATAAAAGAAAAAATCATAAAGGACTATTTGAAAAATATCACTCAAAATTCACCCATCAAAGTTAGTTCTAGTGCGTCAAACATTTCTCTCACACCGCCTAGTCAGCCTCAAACAATTTCTGAGGCGGGCAGGCTCGCAAAATCAATAATTAAAAATAAATAAGGAGAAATTATGGTAGATTTAAAAACGGCTGAAAACGCATTAAAAGATGCGTATCTCGTTGCCATTTGCAATCAATTAAACACAAAAACAAATCCGCTTTTCGCAAAAATCAAACAGTCTTCTGCCGATGTTTACGGAAAGCAAATCATCAAAGTTGCACCTGTTGGTCTTAATGGCGGAATAGGGGCAGGCAGTGAAACAGGCTTATTGCCAACTGCAAACGAAAATAATTATGCTCAATTTAAAACCACATTAAAAAATTTGTATGGCACGATTGAACTTAGCGATAAGGTTATTAGAGCTTCTAGCGCTTCAAATAATTTCATCAACATTTTAAATGCTGAAATGGAAGGGCTGTTGGAAGCATCTAAATTTAATCTTGGCAGAATGCTATATGGCGATGGCTCGGGTAAGTTGGCAACAGTGTCATCTTTTGAAGGCAACGAAGCCACAGTTGATAGCGTCAAAAACCTAATTGAAGGTATGGTTGTTGATGTTTATACTGGCAAAAGCGTAAATAAATCCGGGCTGAGAATTGCTTATGTGGATAGGGAGAATAAAAAAATCTCTTTCACCACCACCGTTAGCGGAATTTTGGAAAGCGATGAAATTTATGTGCAGGGCAGCAGAGAAAATGAAATCACCGGCCTTGGTGCTTTATTCAACACTTCATCGGAAACCCTTTATGGCTTAACTCGCGCAACAAATAAATGGCTTAACCCTTATGTTAGCAACACCTCTCAAGAAATTAACGATGCAGTGTTGCAAACAGCGGTGGATTTCTTAGAAGAAAACACGGGCTCAACAATCGATTTCATCACTTGCAGTGGTGATGTGAAGCGCGCTTATCAGGAATATTTAAGTTATTATAGGAGAAATGTGGATGTAACCGAACTTGAAGGCGGCTATAAAGCAATCACCTTTAACGGCATTCCACTCGTTTCGGATAGATTTATTCCGGAGGGCACTCTATATATGTTAGACACCAAAAAATTCACCCTTCATCAACTTTGTGATTGGGAGTGGATTCAAGGCGAGAGCGGCAACATTTTGCGTCAAAAACCGGGCTATCCAGCCTACACAGCCACACTCGTTAAATATGCAGATTTAATTTGCGACCAACCAAACGGACAAGCAAAATTCACAAACATAAAGTCAACCATCACAAATCCGTTTTCCAAAAGCTAATTAATGATTTAGGAGGATTATGAAAATAAAAATTGATAGCGATGTTTTTAATATTTGCGAGCGAATAAAAGAAATCGACAAACATTATTTTATCGTTTTCAGCACGCAAAAAAATCGATATGAAATTCATAATTCTTCTCAGCGTGGCGGAAGTTACTGCTTAACTGTGCCATATAGTTTTTTAGACGAACGCACTTTAAAATTAGTGGAGGAAAGTAGGGTCGAAAATATTGATGAAATATTAAACAAAGTAAAATTATCAAATGAGCTGAAAGAGAGCGCAGAAAAAACCTGCGCTTTCAATCAGTTTAATGAACTAGTTGAGGAAAAACTAAAAGAGGAGTAATCATGAAAGTTAAAAATTTATTGGCAAATGCAAGCGAACTATTAGGGCTTGAAGCCGAATGTGCATTGTTGGAGCAAGACGGAGAAGATTTGCTAAAAAACGAAGAAATAAAGAAGTTGTTTAATTTGTCTAAATTGGCAATTAGAGAAATCTGCTCAAATTATTTGCCAATTTCAAGCGAAGAAAAAATCAAGGTTGAAAATGGCTCATTCCCACTTGCTAATTTGAAAAACTTTATCCGCCTTAATTCGGTTTCTAAAAACGGCAAATCGCACAACTATAAAATAATTTCCAAAAAGTTAATTTTAAATGAAGATGGGGAATATGTTGTGAACTATCAAACATATCCAGAAATAACTTCGCCACAAGACGATTTGGATTTTCTCTATCCATTAAACTTTGAAGTGCTTGTGTTTGGTTTGTGCGCTTACTATTGCCTTTCTAAGGGTTTGTTTGACGATTTTAAAATATATCACGAAAAATATCAAGAAAGGGCAGAGAGCGTTAAAAGTTTAAAAATTATAGATGTCCCAATGAGGAGATGGGAATGAAAAAGAATTTAAAAATTGAAAAATTTAATAATTTTGCTTCAAATAATATGATAAAAACGCGTTTTTGCTATAATTTTTTGCCAAAAGAAAAATTATTTAATAGTTTTTCAATAAAACGCGCCAAATTTCCAATCTCTCCAACCGACACTGAGTATAGCGAATTAGACATTTCCACCGCAAATATTTCTGCAATCAAAGGCATTACGGCTTTTAGGCAATATTTCCCACTAAACGAGCAAACGATATATCGAATTTTATTATATGGCGATGATAAAAAAGTGTATATCCATCAACTGCTTATGGGCATAAACAATTTGTCTTGGCTATACAAACTCACATTTGAGCAACCGCCAATCGCCCTAACATTTAAGCAAGACGATTTAGATGCTATTATTCTTGCCGATAAAGAAAAAATGGTCATTTGGAAAACAAACGATATCCCAAAAGAAATCACAGATATTCCTGTCATCACGAGTATGTGCATGAATGATGGAGTGCTGTTTTGCACCATTCAAGAGCCGGCTTTCAAAATTTGGTACGCATCAGATTTAAACGCCGAAAAAGTGGGTGCCACTTCTTCCACATCAGGCTATATTTCGCTTGATGATGAACTTGGAGATGCCAAAAAAGTGGTGGCATTCGATGAAGATGTGTATATAATTCGTGAGTATGGCATTTCAAAAATTAATTATTTGCAAAAAAACATCACCGTTAGTCAGGTTTATGCCTCAAATAGCAGGATTTTGGAAAACACAGTTTCAGTTTGTGGAAATTTAATTTTATTTATGACTTTTGATGGTCTTTACACCTTCAACGGCACAAAGGTTATAAAGAGCGATATTGAAATCAAAAATCTTGATGGCATAAATAAGGGTGCGGTTTCATCAACAATTAATCATTATTACTTTTTAGCCCTTCGCTTAAATTTTGAAAAAGGTTCGCCTGTCGGCATGGAAGGTGAGAATTATGTGAACAACGCAATTTTGGTTGTGAACACGCTAGATATGACATATCAAATCATAAAAGGCTTTGATGTGTTGGCGTTTTATCCGCTCAAAACTGACTTGTTTGAAAAATTGTTGGTTGTTTCTAATGGAGAGGATAAAGATAAATTGTTTGAAATTTGCTTTAATTATAATGATGGACTGATTGAAACGGAAAAGTTTTGGTCTAGCGAAGAGTTGACCGATGATCGCCGCACAAAACTTTTGACCTCGCTAGTTGTTGATGCTTCAAACGAGATGAGCATTACAATTTTTTGGGACGATAAATCTGCCACCTTTGAAACATATAAAGATGGTGTGAATAGTTTTAATTTTAGATTGGCTTGCAAAAAAATTCGATTAGAAGTTTCGTCAAAAAATAAAAATGCCGAACTTAATCACCTTAGTTTGGAGTATTATGAATATTGATTTAGATTTGTTGAAAAAGTTTAATATTTATCACCAATATTTGCAAACCTTAAAAAATCAAATTGTATATCTCAAAATGAAAAAAGGAGCAAAAAATGAATTGGAAAAACCGATTAACAAATTATAATTTTTGGGTTTCAATGGTGAGTGCGGTTTTGCTAATTTTGCAGGCACTCAAAATTAAATTGGATTTTATTTATGTGAACGAAGTGTCCACCGCTGTGTTAGGTCTGCTCGTGGTTTTAGGGATAATCAACGACCCAACAAAGAGCGCAAAATCTTCTCAAACAAAACAAGATGCAACCGAGCAAACAAGCGAAAATTTTTCAGAAAACGCAAAAAATGAGGCTAAAAACACAAAAAATATGGAAAATTTAAGCGAAAACACAAAAAACGAGCAAGAAAATTCAAAAAATGAAGAAGCGCAACCAATTCCCACTGACAATCGAGATGAGAGTTCTGTTGACGATTTACAAAGTGATGAAAATCCTATTCCGCAAAAACTAGAAGCCCAAACTTTCAACATAGTGAATTAGAAAAAGGCTAACAATCGTTAGCCTTTTTTATTTTAAATGATGCGATTTTTTCATTCATCAAATTTTCTAGATTGTCTTTTTCATTTGGGAAATATTTTAAAATGTCCTCCTTGTCTAGCCAAAAATCAAAAATGCCTTTTCTCAAATTTATCCTTTTAGGAATAAATCTCTTCACAACAATCTCGCCTTTTTGATTTTTTACGCATTCCATCATTTCGTCTAGCAAGGTGTCTTGCTTAGAAATCACTTTGTTTTTATTGCGCTTAAATTCGCTTAGCAAAATTTTAAAAAATCTATTGCAAATTTCACTTCGATTTTCATTCTTCCAAAAAGGTCTGCCATAAGAGAAGGCGAGTTTTGGCACTCTTCCTACAATGCTCTCGCAATTATAAGAAATGGTTGCACTGTTTGGAAATTCCTTATCTAAAACTTCACTCAAATTTTTCACAAACTCAAAACTGATTGGTTTGTTTAGCAAAATTTGGATATATGGCGTGTTGTGCACTTCGCCCTCATGCCCAGCACAGCAGGCATTTGATTCAATGCTCATCTGCCACAATAGGAGAAGCAAAGATTTTAAGTCCGCATTCCCCTCAGCAAAATCAGTGGCCATTTTTTCTTTTTCTTCATCAAAATTTGGAAAAGAAAAAACATCAAGCGGGGCAAACACATTATATCCGCTGAGCCCCTTTTTTGCCAATCTTTTTTCATATTCTTCTTTATTTAACATAAAGCCTTCATCACAATAAAATTTTTGGCTGGGGTAGTTGGATTCGAACCAACGCATGCTGGATTCAGAGACCAGTGCCTTACCGCTTGGCGATACCCCAATAAATTTCAATTTTAAAATCGACTTTTATTATAACATAAAAATTGTCATTTTTCAATCATTTTTCCAAAATAACTAAAAATTTATATTGAAGCGTTTATATCTGTGCATTTTCTCACACTGCGGAAATTTCACTTGACAAAATCAGTTAAATATATTAACATATATTTAGGTGGCAAATGAAGAAAAATATTTTAGTTAATATCAACAAAGGCTATGTCCGTCATTTTTTAACCATGATTAATTCGCTTTCAATCAACAATCCGGAGAGCGATTTCGATGTGTATGTGTTGCATTCAAATTTAGATGACGGCGATAAAGTGCATATCCAATCTAATGTTAGGCCAAACATTAATTTAATCTATATTTATATGGATGAATCGCTTTTTAAGGGCGCACCTAAAGTGAAACGCTATCCTTATGAGATATATTATCGCATATTCGCTCCAATGATGTTGCCAGAGAGTGTGGAGCGCATTCTTTATTTGGATAGCGATTTAATCGTGCATAAAAATATAGACGAACTTTATAATCTCGATTTTGAGGGCAATCTTTTCATTGCTTGCACCCAGATTAGAGGGTTTGTAACCTGGCTAAACCGCCTTAGAATGTGCGTTGGCAAAAATCACTATTATATGAACACTGGCGTGATGGTTATGAATGTGAAAGAGTTGCGCAATATTATAGACACAGACAAAATTTTCAAATTCATCAAGCGCAATGGTTGGAGAATGTATTTATACGATGAAGATGTGCTCTTCAAGTTTTATGGGGATAGAATTCGCTTGATAGATCCAAAACTCTATAATCTATGCGATAGATATATCACTTTCTATAATATGCGCACACGCAAGCCAAATAAGATTGATTTAGATTGGGTGGAAAATAATAATGTGATAATTCACTATCTGGGGCGAAATAAGCCGTGGAAAGAGAAATATAAAGGCATTTTGAAGGACTACTATTTTAAATATTTTGATGAAAAGTTTAAATAAAACACACAATAGGATAAAATGAGGAAATTTTTTAAGATTGTATTTAGCAGAATGACTTTGGTTATAGTTGCAATAATTTTGCAAATCGGTCTTTCAATCATCATTCCATATTTGATAAACCAGCATTTCCCATTATATTTCAGCAATGTGTTTATTCCGATTGACTTTGTGTTTAGTGTGCTTGGCATCTTGTTGCTAATAAAAATCATTAATTCGGATATGAATGTGGAAGGGCAGTTGAGCTGGGCGGTGATTTTGCTTGCGTTCCCTCTTCTAGGCATATTGATATATTTCTTGTTTGTGCGAGTGCGTCCGCCAAAGAGGCATAAAAAGTTTTATGAGCGCGTGAGAAACGAAATCACTCAATATCAGCACAAATCGCAAGATGAAGATGAAAGTTTGAGGCAAAATCTAGGCAGGTTTTATGGTCAATTTGAATATATTTATTCCGCCACAGGCAATAAAACCTATTCAAACACAGAAGTGAAATATCTTCGTCAGGGCGAAATTTTCTGTGCCGAACTGCTTGAGGAAATAAAGCGTGCGCAAAAATATATTTTCATGGAATATTTCATCATAGAAAATGGCAGATTTTGGCACACAATCCTGAATGTGTTAAAGAAAAAAGTGCTTGAGGGCGTGGAAGTCCGCGTGATGTATGACGATTTGGGCACAATCCACAAACTTCCTGCAAATTTTAATAAAAAATTGGAAAAATTTGGCATTAAATGCACAAAATTCAACTCATTTGTGCCAATCATGTCCGCCGTGCATAACAATAGGGATCACCGCAAAATGACGATTATAGACGGCAAAGTTGGCTTCATCAGCGGGCTAAACCTTGCCGATGAATATGTCAATTTAAAGCAACCTTATGGCCATTGGAAGGACACAGGCTTAAAGTTGACGGGCGAAGCGGTGAAGAGCATGCTATTGATGTTTTTGCAGTTATATGAAGTGCAAAATCAGCGTTTTGAAAGTTTCTCTAACTATATCTATCAAGGAGATTTTGAGCCCGGTGAGGGATATGTTTGTCCGTATGGCGATGGTCCAAGATATTTTTATAAAGAGTATATCGCAGAGAATGTCTATCTAAACATAATCAATCAGGCGCAAAAATATTTGTGGATAACCACCCCTTATTTGATTATAGACAACAAACTAACCACCGCTCTCACAAACGCAGCGCGTAGGGGGGTGGATGTGCGAATAATCACTCCGCACATTCCAGATAAAAAATACATATTTGGCATCACTCGTTCGTCTTATCGCCAACTTCAAAAAGCGGGCGTCAAAATCTTTGAATATGAAAAGGGATTTATCCACGCAAAACAAGTGCTGTGTGATGACGAAATTGCCATTCTCGGCACAATCAATTTTGATTATCGCAGCCTGCTTCATCACTATGAATGCGGTGTGCTGATGTGCAAAACTCCGTGTTTAAAAGATATGAAGCGTGATTTTGAGCATCTGTTTAATGTCTCAATCGACATGAAAAACTTCAAGCAAAATCCTGTGGTTAGGTTGTTTTGCGCCATAATTAAGATATTCACTCCAATGCTATAGGAGGGCAAAGTGCGTTTAATTTTGTTTAGGCACGGCGAGTGTGAGGGTGATTGCCTAACCCGTGCGGGCAAAAAATCTGTCAAAATCATGGGCCCACAGTTGGGGCAATTCAACATAAAAAAGGTTTATTCCTCACCCCAAAAACGCTGCACGCAAACGGCAGATATTTTATCAAAAATCTTAAAAATCGACTATGAGGTCAAAGAGGGTTTGGCAGAGCGTGTTTCCATGCACCGCTCACCTAGAAATGAATCTGAGCAAGTTTGGTGGGATAATTATATGAACCCAAATTATGACAACAACGAGCACGGCGAGAGTTGCAAACATTTCCTTGAGCGCAACTGCAAAGTGTTTGAAGAAGTGGTGGCAAACTGTGATGGTGGTGATGTGCTTTTGGTGGCTCATAGTGCCACGAGTTATGCGCTCACTTCGTTTATCTATAAGGCTAATGGCGTAAATTGGATGAAAATTGGCAATGCCAACTATATTGTGTTTGAGTTAAATTAAACTTTTGCCATAACTCAACAATCACCCTGCACTCAATATGTCTTAATTGTCGTTATTAAATTCACGCCAGATGGCAAAAATTTTAAATTTTCGCAATAAATTTGCAAAATCTATTGACATAGCCGGTTAATTTTGTTAAAATAAAAAAGCAATTTGGACCATTAGCTCAGTTGGTAGAGCAACTGACTCTTAATCAGTGGGTCCGGGGTTCGAGTCCCCGATGGTCCACCAATTAAAACCGGACATTAGTTCGGTATTTTTTTAGTTTAAATTATACAGATTGATTATCCGTTTTTTTCTCTGCTTAGCGTATTTATACACCTTATAAGCACCTGAGTTTTCTCGTTTTTCAACATAAAAAACAACAACATCACTTTTATCAATCATGGCGCAATTTCGATAATATATCCGCTTATACCACCAATCAAATTTTAAATCTAAATAAACAAATTCTTCATAATCTTCTTGCTTCAACCATTTTGGGCGTTTGTTTATTTGTATATGCCTTGGGTTTGACGCACAAAAAATTCTTTTGATATTTGGATAGATTAACTTTAACTCGCTAATAATTTTATGGCACAAATCATCAAACATACCAAATCCGCCAAACAAAAACTCTTCACATCCATCACTTATTAATTGCGTGAATGTGGCATTTAGATTTTCTTCTAATTCTTTTGTAATCATAATATCACTATGCCCAAAGACCGAACAAGTTTTCATATTAATATTCCTATGGCTACGCATAACCATATTTATTGTAGCACAAACTATGGTTGCGTGCAACCATAAATTAAAAATTTCTTTTAGTAAAATGTGGTTATATACAACTATAAGGATATTTTATGAAAAATACTGTTAATAGAGCCGTTGCTTTAAGAATTAGCCAATTATTAAGGGAAAAACACATAACTCAATATCGGTTGGCAATGAACAGCGGAGTAACGCACTCAACCCTTAAGAATATAATTCACGAAACTGTAAATGACAATTTGTTATCAACCGTTATCTTAATTGCCGGTGGTTTTGATATGACTGTAAGTGAATTTTTGGATAGTCCACTCTTTTTAGAAGAAAATCTTAAAATTTAATTAATATCAAGGAAAAATATTATGAAATTACATGAAGCCGTGGGTAAAAGAATTTTAGAATATTGTAATGAAAGGAATATTAGTCCAAATAAATTATGTACGATGAGTGGAATTATTCAGTCAACCGTTAACAGCATATTTTCAGGAAGGAGCCAAAATCCTAAATTGGCAATCATTCAATACTTATGTTTTGGTCTTGGCATATCATTTAAAGAGTTTTTTGATAGTCCTTTGTTTGACAATCTAGACGATTAAATTGAATTTGTTTTGTTTGATTGGCTTTTTTGTTTGACTATAAATTTAGATTGATTTATTATATTTCTAGTAAACTTAAAATGGAGGGTTGTATGAATTTAGGTTTAAAAAATCGCGTGGTTATCGTAACGGGCGCAGCATCTGGCATTGGCAAGGCAGTTGCTCAGGGCTACGCAAAAGAGAAGGCAATTCTTGCGTTGGCAGACATCAATCTTAAAGGCTTGCAAGAGTTGAAAAAGAGTTTGAAAGATGTTGAAGTGTATGTGGAAAAGGTGGATGTAACCGATGCAAAATCTTGCGAAACCTTTGTTAAAAATGTGGCAAAAAAATATGGCAGGATAGACATTTTAATCAACAATGCCGGCACTGCAAAAATGGGTGATATGGCCACATTCCCAGAAGAAACATTTAGGCAGCATGCCGAATTGATGATGTATGCACCTGTGCGCCTCACAAATTTGTGCATTCCATATTTTAAAAAGAATGGTTGGGGCAGCGTGGTGAACACCGCTTCCATTTTCGGCAAACAGCCGGGCGGCCTTATTAGTTACGACACAATCAAGGCGGCAGACATTATGATTACTAAGGACTATTCTTCCTATTGTGCGGCTTTCAATGTTAATGTAAACGCAGTTTGCCCAGGTCCGGTGGACACTCCGTTGTGGTACGCCGATGGTCAGTTGGGCGACCAATTAGCTGGTGCAACCGGCATGAAGAAAAAAGAGGCTATTGATTGGTTTGCAAAAACAAACATTCCTATGGGAAGATATGCAAAGCCGGACGAAATTGCCAACGCTGTCATCTTCTTGTCTAGCGTGCCTGCACACTATATCACAGGCGTTGCTCTCAATGTTGATGGAGGAATGGTTAAGAGCACAATCTAACAAACAAACCCTTTTAAAATAAATCGAAAAAAACTAGCGTTTTGCTAGTTTTTTATGTGTCAAATTTAAAGAGAAACTTGCTAATGTCCACTTTCCCGTCAATAACTGCCACATTTTCGTTTTTTAAGAGTTCCTCTTGCTTGCCTGCGCCCAAGCCAAAATTTTTAGCCAATTCGCCCTTGCTGTTCACAACCCTGTGGCATGGTTGAATTATCGGCAACGGGTTTTTATGCAAGGCATTTCCCACCGCACGGCAAGATTTTGGCGAGCCTAAATATTTTGCAATTTCTGCATAGGTGGTAACTTTCCCTTTTGGAATGAGCTTAATTGCTTGATACACTTTTTCGCTAAACGATTTTTCCATATAAATAATTTATACAAAAACGAATTAAAAGTCAAATTTATAAACGCAAATTATTATATAGAGTTTGGCAAGCCTGCCAATATCGATTTGGCATAAGTAGAGCGGTTGATTGCTTGTTTTGATATGTTTGGGCACGACAATCATTTTTATTTATTAAATTTTTATTTTGCTTATAATTCGACAAATTTTTTCATAAACTATCATTATGAAGAAGAAAACGATTGTGTTCACGGGTGGCGGGACGCTCGGCCATGTTATGCCAAACTTATATCTAATTGATGAGTTAAAGCAAGATTATGATATTTTTTATATTGGCAGCAACGGAATAGAAAAGGAGGCTGCATCTAAGGTGGCGGATTTTTTCCCAATTCCTGCCATAAAACTTGAACGTGGCAAAATTTTAAAAAATTTAAAAATTCCGTTTGTGCTGGTTAATTCAATCTTTAAAGCGAAAAAGATTTTAAAGAACATTCAACCAGATGTGATTTTCTCAAAGGGCGGATATGTGGCATTGCCTGTTTGCCTCGCTGCAAAAATGCTTAAAATTCCAATCATTGCTCATGAGAGCGATTATTCTTTTGGGCTTGCAAACAAAATAATTCTAAAAGTGTGCCACACAATGTGTGTTAATTTTAAAAATTTAGAAGGAAAAAATAAAAAGATAATTTACACGGGCCCAATTTTTAGCAAAGATTTTGAAAACTCAGCAAACGCAAAACAAAACAACAAAAGAACCTTCACACCATCGCTTAATTTAGATAAAGATAAGCCAACAATTCTGTTTGTGGGTGGTTCACTCGGCTCAAAAAAAATAAACGATTGCATTTTTCCGATAGTTAAAGATTTAATTAAAAATTTCAATATAATTCACTTAACAGGCAAGGGGAACAACACACTTAAATCTCATGATAATTACAACTCGTTTGAAACCTCAAACGACATGGTAGACTTATATAATCTTGCCGACTTCGTGGTTGGGCGCAGTGGGGCGGGAGTGAGTGCCGAATGCTTTTATATGCGCCTTCCAATGCTGCTAATCCCATTAGAAAACAAAGCCTCGCGTGGCGACCAACTTTTAAATGCCAACTATTATAAAAATCTAGGAGTGGCAGAAATTTTGCACGAAGCCGACTTAACGCCAACCAGCCTGCTCGCCGCACTAAAATCCTTCAATAAAAATTTACCTAAATTTAAAGCAGCATATAAATCTCAGCCACACATAAATGGCAAACAAAAAATTATCGAGTTGATAAAAAAGTGCTAAAATTTTTTAAAAATTTAATTTTTAGCACTTAAAATCATATTTTTCAATAAAATTTAGCATAAATTTAGAAATTTTAATTAATTTATCAAATTCTAATACATTTTGGATTAAAATTATATTAATAAAAAAACTCCTTAACTTAGGAGATTTTTATTGCATTCAAAGATTATTATTTCATGATTATCGCAAAATATGGTTTTAGGCCCCCACAAGAACTTGTTTCGCAGTGGGATAAGGAGCAATCAAGTTAAGGCTTATGTTTGTGCAGCGTAGCGAAACAAACTAGATAAAACGCAGATTGCGACGAGTTGGTGCGTCAAGAGGGATTCGAACCCCCGACCCCCGCCTTAGAAGGGCGATGCTCTATCCAACTGAGCTATTAACGCATAATGTCTCACTAACAAATTATTATTTTTAATATTGTGGCGAGTTTGCCTGTTCGACATCGTTTTAAACGCAAAATCAAAGTGGAGCGGGTGAAGGGAATCGAACCCTCGTAACTAGCTTGGAAGGCTAGCGCTCTACCATTGAGCTACACCCGCAATGGGGTGGGTAGGGGGACTCGAACCCTCGACAACCAGATCCACAATCTGGCGCTCTACCAACTGAACTATACCCACCATATAAGAGCGAGTTTTTTGCCATACAGTAGCCACCCGTCACAGATATTAAAGATAATTATAATGTTTAGCGAGATAGCGGAGCAAACAAGTTTAGGCTTATGTCCGCAAGTTTATTTGCGGACTAGCAAAAGCGCAGTTTGCGACGCTTGGCTGGGGTAGCTGGATTTGAACCAGCGCGTGCAAGAGTCAAAGTCTTGTGCCTTACCGCTTGGCGATACCCCACCGAAATTTCGGTCTTTTTAATCGTTTGTGCTTTCGCCCAAACTTCATTTATGGCCGAAATTTCGGTCATCTATTAGGGGGCACCGATTTTCCCCCTAATAATCCTCCTTTGAAAAGGATTGAATTTCATCTATTTATCATTTGCACAGGTGTGTGCAAATTTCCTTTTTGGGCAAATTGCCCACTTCTATGAAGGACAACCACTTTTGCCACACTACGACATTTGTCTTGTGGGACAAAAGCATTTTTCCTTCATTACTTCTTTTCCATAAAGGATATTTTACAACACTCTCGGTCTTTTTAATCGTTTGTGCTTTCGCCCAAACTTCATTTATGGCCGAAATTTCGGTCATCTATTAGGGGGCACCGATTTTCCCCCTAATAATCCTCCTTTGAAAAGGATTGAATTTCATTTGCCCATATTTATCATTTGCACAGGTGTGTGCAAATTTCTTTGCAGCACTCGGTCATTTTATTCTCTTAATAAAATAAAAATAACCGCTTTTAAGCGGCCAACCCCCACAAACAATTTTGAATGGGCGATTGACCAACTTTGGTGCGGATGAAGGGACTTGAACCCCCAAGGTTACCCACCAGATCCTAAGTCTGGCGCGTCTGCCAATTTCGCCACATCCGCTGGTGGCCCATCCGGGATTTGAACCCGGGACACCATGATTAAAAGTCATGTGCTCTACCAACTGAGCTAATGGACCATACTCTTGCCTAAAATTTCCTGACAAGACTTTTGTATTATACATCATAAAAAGCAAAAAAACAAGTGTTTTTTGAAAAATTTTGAAAAATTTTTATTATATTAAAATTTGACAGATTGGCTCAAATTTAGTAAAATTAAGGCTGAGGTTTAAATGAAAAATTATTTTGTTATTCATGCACTTGGCAATACCGCCGATGATTATTGGTATAAGTTCGTGCAAAAGACGGTGGAGAAGCGCGGGTATAAATGTTTTGTGCCCACCTTGCCTCCGATGGAAAATATGTCTTATTCAAGTTGGGCAAATGCGTTTGATAAATATAAGAAATATATTAATAAAGATAGCGTTTTTATTGCACACTCAACGGGAAGCATCTTTTCAGTTAAATATCTCATGTCAAACAACCTTAAAATTCAAAAATTCATAGGCGTGGTTTCGTTTAATAAAAACAACATTAATTCTCCGCATCCCGATTGGGAACTGATAAACAAAACTTTCTTTGTGGATAATCTTGCAGATTTTAAAAATTATGCAACAGAGCGCATTTGTTTTTATTCGCCCACTGATATTTATGATTTTGGCATTTTAGACGAATTTGCCACCACTATTGATGCCAAAAAAATTATAATAAAAAAAGCGGGGCATTTCACCGCCACTACGGGTTATGGTGAGAAATTTCCAGAAATTGTTGAATATTTATAGGAGCTATAATGAAATCTAAAACTCTAACCAAAATTTTAGATGGTGAGTTTAATGCCGAGATGACGGCAGATTATTTTAACTATCCACATTTGCAAAATAAGTGTGAGCAATTAAAAGAGCAGGGCATTGTGCCTTATGACTATAAGGATTTTATCAAAACAATAAAAAATTCAAAATACTATCCACTTTTTTGCTCGATTTGTGATAATATCAAAAGCGAATATATCTATAAAAGTTTCACTCATGGCATTTTTCACAACGAGCGTGTGGCAATGTTTTCACTTTTTATGGCAGAAAAATTAAAGTTGGCAGAAACTGATGCAAAAATTGCCATTTACGCAGCACTTTATCACGATATCGGCAGAGAAAATGATATGGCTGACGATTTTCACGGCACGCGCAGTGCCAAGTTGATTGACAAACTAAACTTGCCACTTGATAGCGAAAGCCTAAAAATTTTAAAAATTGCAATAACTTATCACAGCCTTGCCGATAGCCATTTTTATGATAATTTAGATGGGATAAACACTGACCGTCAGCGCACAATCATGGCATTTAACATTTTAAAAGACGCTGATGGGCTAGATAGAGTTCGTTTGGGTGGCGGCAAGTTAGATTTGAGATTTTTGCGCACGGCTGAGGCGCTAAGGCTTGTCCCTTCCGCATTTCAGTTGGAATATAATTATATGATATTAAATAAAAAGGCGGCCAAGTCTTAGCCGCTTTTTTATTTTTGTTCAAAATGTCAATTCTTAAATTAAATTTCAATAAAAAATCAATAAAATTTTAAATTTCCTCTTGACAATGGGGGGGGGGGGCAAGTGGTATAATTAAAACAAGGAGGGAAAAATGACAAAAGCACAAATTAGAGAGGCAATAACAAGTTATATAAATCAAAATCTAGAATTAGCCGAGCAATATAAAACAGATTTATTATTAGAATTGCAGGCAAACTTAAAGCGCAAACAAATTGATTTTGGCAACTATTATGACAACGTAGAAACTATTGAGGATATTAAAAAGCAGATTGAAGAGGTTGAGCAAACTTCTGCAATAGATTTGCTCGCAAATAAATCCGTTGAGAGTTATTTAGAAAGAATATCACAAATTGTATCAGAACTAAAAATACTTAAATCTTATAATAGTGAAGATGAATATGTTCGTGGGTTGTTTGTCGATACAGATTTCTCTTATTTACACAGCCAAGCAGAATATGGCAAAGAATGCCGATACTCGCAATATAGGAAAAAAGAAAAGCAAAAACTATATAAGCAAGGGCTGAAGAAGCATGATGAGTATGTGCAAAAAGGTGCAGAAATCAATGAGCGAGATAAAAAACGTCTTAAAATGAGACTAAAAGAAATGCGGGATATTAACGAAGAAAGTATGTCCGTTGTTCGAGGTGAGTGTAGGTGGAAGACAATGGAGAAAAACTGGTCCTGCCGTGATTTGGCAGAATTGAGCGTTGAGCATGCATTCAATTATCTTGGTGCAACGCAACTGTCTAAACATGAAACTGAAAAAATAGAGCAGGTTATAAAACTTCATGACCCTGATGTTGTTATAAATGTAATTAATAGTTTGAATGCAAACCCAACTGAAAATATGCAAGCGCTCGCAGAATACATACGCAAAAATCCAAAATTAGCGAACATTGCATCATTAGAAGATATAAAAGGCAATACTATTCTTCTTCCTATTTTCTCTATAGGGTTAGGACTAGTTGTCGCTGGGACAACAATATTGTCAATTGTTGGAGCAGGTGCTGTTGGTAGCCAAGCAATTTTAAGCAACCTTGAATTAAACGCTATAGGAGGGTCAATTCTGGCACCAGGTGTTGTTATAGCGGCAGGCACAGGAGGACCAGCATTTACTTTGCGCAGTCGCACAAAAAAGAAACTTGCAGCAAAAGATGATTTAATTTCAAAATGTATTGACGATTTGCTAGATGAGGTGGTTAGGCAAGAGACAGCAAATAAATTAGGGCAGGAGGAATAATATGAAAGTTAATGATGTGATAAAAACAAAATCCGGCAAGACATACACAGTGCAGCGCTCAGAGAAATTTGAGGGCAATGAATATTTGTTGTTGTTTGAGGTGGGCAGTGCAGAGTTGTCTATTGCTAGCGTTGAGAATGACACATTAAAATTCGTAAATAGTGCAAAGCAAAGGATGGCGTTGGCTCAGATGTTTGACGAAAAGCAAAGCAAACGCTCAAAAAAATAAGATAAAAAAGCGGCCAAGTCTTAGCCGCTTTTTTCATAGATTTTTCAGTATTTCATTTTTCTTAATGTCATATTCTTCTTGTGAGATTAGGTTTTGGTCAAGCATAGCCTTTAATTCAGCCAATTTTTCTTGAGCGGTAACCGGTTTTTTAATTGTTCTCTCACCAAACATCTCGCCCGGCATTTCGTCAGCAGACTTAGCATATCTCTCTCTGCGCCTTTCAATCCTTTTAGCAATAGCATTGGCAATAATCATATAAATTAATGCAATCAAAATTATTGTAACGACAATAGGATTAATCAACCATCTTAACCCTTCTAGATTAAACTCGATAAAGGTTTCTTGATTGAAATGAATGCAGAAAACTAAAATATAAGTGAAGTATAGGTCAACAATAAGGTTGCTTAAATATAAAATAATTTGGAAAGGAATCATCTGCTTGCCATATTTTATAACATTTGTGGCAATCAATGACGCTATTGAATAGTTCATTGTGTAAACTAAAGTAAACTTTAAGAAATTCAAGATATTAATCACGCCTGCGGCATCGGAAGTGAGTTTACTAAAATTAATAATTAGCAAGAAGCCGCAAATTAGCCAAAACGCAGCGCACAAAATCAGCAAGCCAATAAACACCCAAGAAACGATTTGATGCTGCTTAAATTGCAGCCTTCTAACCCAAGGTAGGGCAAGCAGTGCCGCACCGCTTACAATAAACATGGTTAATAAAACGAGCAAGAAAGGTGAGCTAAATGGAATAACCTCTCTAAACCCTAAAACAATCAAGCCCACAGCCACAAACAAGATGACGGTTGCCAAACTTGTGATTAGGCTATACACATTAAATCCCTGCTTTTGCTTAACCTCATTTTGCTTTTTAAAAAGACCCATAAATCCTCCAAAATCTTAATAAAATTTTAAAAGAAAAAAGTTTAAAAGTCAACTAATTTATTATAGTTTATTCTTTATAAAATAATATATGTGTGAAAGGCAAAATAAAAAAAGCGAACGAATTCGCTTTTTGCCTATAAGATTTGGAATTCAAACCCACCGATCGCCACATCAACATATGTGAAAGAGCGGTTTAAACGATATTCATCCACATGGCACTCCACTAAGAATAAACTATCGTAGCAACTTTTAATTTCGCCAAAATAGGTGTGCAATAGCCTGCGCTGCCTATTATATTCTTTGATTTCGATGCTTTTGCCAACACTTCCACAAATTTCGTCTTTCACATGGTCAACCACTGAGTTATCTGTTGATAATATTTTCACAAACACCTCCACCTAAATGCAAATTCAGCCTTCCCCAAAGCCAAATATTACCCATATTATAACATAAAAATTTAATTTTTGCACGCATTTTAAGGCCTTTTTTAAAAATTTTTTGAAATTTTTTTGCTCAAAAATTTTGCAACAAACAGCACAAAAATTTCATAAAATATTTTTGAAAAATTTGTTGACAAGTCAACTTAATAGTGATAGAATATGTCGCAGGTGAAAAGATGGACGATTTAGTTTTAAATTTTGAGTTTAATAAAGCGTTGATTGATGTGGTCAAAAAAATGCGCAAGCGAGAAGACTTTTTCTTAAAGAAATTTGACCTAACTCATTTTCATGGAGTTTATGTGCTGACGCTATTAAAGTATGGCGAACTCACAATGAATGAATTAAATGAATACATAGGGGTGGATAAGGCAAACACCTCACGCGCTGTTAAAGACCTGTTATCTAAGGGTTATGTTGAAAAAGTTGGGGAGAACGACCGCAAGTTTGCCTTAAAACTTTCCAAGACGGGCAAAAAGATAGCGCAGGACTTCAAAAAGAGGATAGATATGATGATGGAAATCGTCCTTTCAAAGTTCAGCGAAAAAGAGCGATTAATTTTGGATAAATGTTTAAAGAAACTTATTGCAGGCATTAATGAGGCTTGTGAGGGATAGGAGGAATTATGCTAGAATTATCAAATATTGTTAAAGACTATGTGCTTAAAGACCAAACTGTGTGTGCATTAAAAGGAGTGAGCCTCTGCTTTAGACGCAGCGAGTTTGTTTCCATCTTAGGCCCTTCAGGTTGTGGCAAAACCACATTGTTGAACATTATCGGCGGGCTGGATAAATACACAAGTGGCGATTTAATCATCGAAGGCACATCCACAAAAGATTTTAAAGATAAAGATTGGGATAACTATCGCAACCACCGTGTTGGTTTCGTCTTTCAAAGTTATAATTTAATTCCGCACCAAACTGTGCTTGAAAATGTTGAACTAGCACTCACTTTGAGTGGAATTAAAAAGGCAGAGAGAAGGAAAAGAGCCGCAGAAGTGCTAAATAAAGTTGGCTTGGGCGATAAATTAAAATCCAAACCAAATCAACTTTCAGGCGGTCAAATGCAACGCGTTGCCATAGCGCGCGCTTTGGTGAATGACCCAGAAATCATTTTGGCTGATGAGCCTACGGGTGCGCTAGATAGCAAAACTAGTGTGCAGATTATGGATTTGCTAAAAGAGGTCAGCAAAGATAAACTCGTGATTATGGTTACCCACAATCCGGATTTGGCAGAAACATATTCAAGCCGAATTATCCGCTTGCTTGATGGCGAAGTTATAGAAGATAGCAAACCTTATACAAAAGCGCAGAGCGACAAAGAAATTGCCAAGCACCTCGAAGAAGTTGAAAAAGCAGAGGCAGCAGAAAACCAGCAAGGTTTTAAAAAGACAAAGAAAAAGAAATCAATGTCCATATTCACGGCAATGTTTTTAAGCCTTAAAAATCTGCTCACCAAAAAGGGCAGAACGCTTTTGGTTGCCTTTGCCGGCTCAATCGGCATCATGGGCATTGCTCTGATTTTGGCTGTTAGCGCGGGCATGACGGGATATATCAACACCATGCAGAGCGAAAGCCTATCGAGTTATCCAATCACCGTGTCGTCAGTGTCTGTTGATTTAGACAAAGCCTCAACCGCACTTATGTCAAACGATAGCAGTTCAGCCAACACAGACGAAGTGGGCGTTTATGATATCCTTGATTCGCTAAAAAACTATGGGTATTATAGCGTCATCACGCCTGAATTTGTTAATTATGTGAATGACTATTATGCGCAATCAAGCAAAAAAGATTTGTTGAACGATATGCAAACGAGTTATGCAAGTGAAATGCACTTGCTCACCCAAATTAATATGGGCAAAAACCAAGAGGAAGAGGACACAACGGGTTTCTATCCGATTAGCGACTCAATCACTTTAAGTGCTTTCTCTGGCTCAACAAGTTCAATCTTCTTTGAAGGGTTAAACAATGAAGAATATGTCAAGTCGATGTATAATGTTAAGGGCAAATATCCAAAAGAGCCGGGCGAAATTGCGCTTGTGCTAAATTCTGGCTCAATAGATAGCATGACCTTGCAGAGTTTTGGCTTTGATTTGCCATCTAAAGATAGTGAAGGCAAAAAGTTTTTGCCGCTAAAATTCAGCGATATAATAGATAAAAAGACATATAGGCTTTTCTGCAATGATGCCTATTATAAATTAGCCCCGCTAGCAGAAGAGAATGTCAACTTTAGCGAAAAGTTAACGGAAATGGCTAAATGTTTAGAGATAATAAACGCAACAAGTTCATCTGAGCCAAACGCTGAAACTACCGAAAGCCTTCAAAAAGCGATGGCAGATTTGCAGGCAATTCAAACGGAGCTTGGCACACTATATCACACTTATGACGGTAAAGAATATGCCGCAAATAAAGAAGATTTTGGCGTGATTGACCTAACCGTCACCGCCGTGCTAACGCTTAAAGATGATGTGAATGGCAGCATTTTCTCAGACGGATTGATGTACACTCCTGCCTTGGCAGAAATTTATCGCGAAAACTGCCAAAATTCAAAACTTGTGAAAGCCATTAAGGATACATATCTAGATGCAGAGGGCAATTTCAAGCCGGGAGCAAGCGAAATAACATTCCCGAACGGCAGAAAATATGTTTTAAAAATAAGCGAGTTAACCAGCCTAAGCGCATTGTTGCCAAGTGCGGGCGTGGATGAATCGTCATATCAATTTTTAACTCCAGCCTCAATGAAAAAGGCGCTTTACGATTATTTTGAAATTCAAATCCCAGATGAAACAATTATCGACATATATCTCCAAATATATGGTGCGAGCAACACCCCAACAGGCATGTATTTTTATGTGAAGTCATTTGAGGGTAAGGACGATTTCATTAGCATGATTAATGCTTGGAATGAACGAGAGGGGGTTTATCACATCTATATTGGCGATAGCAGTTCGTTCCTAACCAATATGCTACAATCGCTTGTGAACATAATTTCTTATGTGTTAATTGCATTTGCGGCAATTTCACTAGTCGTTTCGTCAATCATGATTGCAATCATCACTTACACATCAGTAATAGAGCGCACAAAAGAGATTGGCGTGTTAAGAAGCGTGGGCGCATCAAAACGCGATGTTTCGCGCGTGTTCAATGCAGAAACTATCATTATCGGCTTGTTGGCGGGTGTGCTAGGCGTCGCGATCGCTGGGCTCATCACAATTCCAATAAGGTTGATCTTGAAAGCGCTCACCGGCATAGGCGGATTGGCAGTTTTAAATCCATTGCCTTGCCTAGTGTTGATTTTAATCAGCACAGTGCTCACCTTAATTGCCGGGCTTGTGCCAGCACGAATAGCGTCCAAAAAAGACCCTGTGCTAGCGTTAAGGACTGAATAATCATAGTTTAATTAAAAAATAAAGCGGGGAAATTCCTCGCTTGTTTTATTGAAATGTTTTCTTTTTTAAATATTGGAGATAATCATTTTAAATAATTGACTTATAAAAATTGTTATGTTAAATTCTTAAATATGAAATATATTCAAACCAAACTAAAAAATGGTGGCAAACTCAATTATGCTAAAAACAAAGTCAACAAGGCAACATACGTTGATGTGGTTTTTAACGGAGGTGCGTATGTGGACACAATTCCGGGGCTTGCTCACTTCGTTGAGCACATGCTTTTTAGTGGCACAAAGTTTTTATCTAGGGAAGAAGTGTTTAAAAAATACTCTTCTTTTATGGGCACAAATGCCATCACCCACCTAAGAGGGATAACTTTCACCGGCACGATTTTCACCAATGAATTGGCAGATTATTTATCCACAATTGCCAGCATGATTTTAGATAGCCCATTCACACAGCAGTCAGTGGATAAAGAGCGCAAGGTTATAAATCAAGAAATCATTGAGTATGCGGACAAACACGAATCAATTTCGTATGATAATAACCTATATAATCTTTTTGCTTTGCCCGTTTATAAAATTCCCACAGTTGCTGGCACAGTGCAATCTATCAGCAAAATAACGCACAAAGACATTGTGAATTTCGTGAAGAAATATTTTGTGGCAAACAATTTGGAAATCTATATAGTTTCACCCGCGTCAATGAAAAAAATAAAGAGCATTGCAAACAGAACACTATCAAATGTGCTGCCTGTTAATGAAAAATTAGGCAAGTATGAAGTTGAGTTTTTAAAGGTGAAAAACGACAATTTCATAAAGACCAAGCAGGTGGACATTCCTAAATGCTATATTTATCTAAATTTCACCTTCCCTAAGGATAGGCTAGACCATGTTTTTGCCAGAAAAATGCGCAGTGCGTTAAGCATTGTGAACGATAGTGCCACTGGGCTATTAAATAGCCTTCGCTTGAAAAAAGATTTGGTGTATTCGTGCTATGTTTCTTATAAGAGATTTGAAGATAAATCCGGGCTTACTGTCAGTTGCAACTGCGAAAAAGAGAATGTGAATGAAGTGGTTCGCACCGCTGCTGAATATTTTCAAGAAATTTTTAAAAACGGCTTCACAGAGGAGCAACTTCAAAAGATAAAAAGGCTAAGGAAACACAGCGAAACCATCAAAGTGCCAGATGTCTATCCTATATTGGGCAACCTTTACGATTTCAAATGGTATGGAAAGGTTTTAGATTATAAGAAATTGGATAAGATTGCCAAAAACATCACAGTGCAAGAATGCAACGATGTGATTAGAGAAGCTCTATCACATTCCAAACCAAGCCTTAGCCTATATGGCAGTTTTGATAAGTCCACACTTATTTCAAGGGCGGAACTTAACAAGTTGTTTGATTTTAAGGCAAATTAACAAAAATGTCATAAATTTGCTTGACTTTTGTTTAATATATGCTATAATAGTAATAAGATTTCATTTTTGTAACTCAATATTTTTTAAGGCTTGTCCGTGGCAAACCTCGTTGTTATGTTGTGAAAATGATTTTTTCGCACGCCATAATAAATTTTTGGGTTTTAATGCCTAAAAGTGGTGGCGGATAAATTTATATAGTAAATCAAAAAGGAGATATATGGATAATTTAATTTCTAGTGAAGAGTTTGATGCTTCAATAAAAAACAATTTAGATTTGCAGGCTCAAAAGCCAGACCTTTCAAAATCTGCCACCTTAAATGCTCAAAAGCAGTTTAAGCCAAGGCTCAATGCAAATCACGGCGGTCATCACAACCCTCAGCCAAAGCAGGCGGGAAAACCTTCTCAGGTGGCGGAGAACAAACCGCAAAACATAAGCCCAAGGGTGGAGCAATCCACAATTTTTCAAAACAACATTACAGAAAACACCCTAGTTTATTCGAGCGAAAATGATGGCAAACAACCAAAACCGCGTGCAAACAACCTTAAAGTTATGTTCTTGGGTGGAATTGGTGAAATTGGCAAGAATATGACCGTGTTGGAGTATGGTAAGGACATCATCGTGATAGATTGCGGTGTTATGTTTCCGTCCCTTGAAATGCTTGGCATAGACTTAGTTGTGCCAGACATCACCTATCTTGTGGAAAATAAAGATAAGGTGCGCGGCTTTTTAATCACACACGGGCATGAAGACCATATCGGCTCAATTCCTTATGTTGTGAACGAAGTTAATGCGCCAATCTATGCCAGCAAGATGACTTGTGGTCTTATTAAGAAAAAAATGGAAGAGCATAAAAAGGTGGAATATAAAGCAATCGCCGTCAAAGCAAAGCAAAAAATCACGCTTGGTTGCTTTGAAATCGAGTTTATTCATGTAAACCACGCCATACCAGGTGCGTTTGCACTTGCGATTAAAACTCCTGTTGGCATGGTGGTGCACACGGGAGACTATAAAATTGACCTCACGCCAATCTACGATGAGCCGTTTGATTTTCACTCGTTTGCCGAACTTGGCAAGCAGGGAGTGTTGCTTTATATGAGCGATAGCACGAATGCAGAGCGTGAAGGCTTTTCACTATCTGAGCGTGTGGTTGGCGCAACGCTCGAAAAATTATTCGTTGAAAATAAGGATAGGCGAATGGTGGTGGCTGCATTTGCGTCAAATGTGGATAGAATGCAAGAAGTTATGAACCTTGCTGAAAAGTATGGCAGAAAGGTTGTGCTAACAGGTCGTAGCATGGTGAATGTAACCGATGTGGCAACTCAAATCGGCGAAATGAAAGTGAATAAAAACAACATCATTGAAGTGGAAAAGATGAAAAACTATAAAGATAGTGAATTGCTTATCCTTTCCACAGGCAGTCAGGGCGAGCCTAATAGTGCCTTATCTCGCATGGCAAATGGCGATTTTAAAGGCATTGAAATTGGCGAAAATGACCTTGTTATCTTTTCAAGTTCTCCAATTCCGGGCAATGAAAAGACAATCAACAACACAATCAACAAATTAATCATGCTTGGCGCAAAGGTGATTTACAATCAGTTGGAGCAGGTGCACGCTTCTGGGCACGCTTGCAAAGACGAGCAAAAAATCATGCTCAATTTGATTAGGCCTAAATACTTTATCCCTGTCCATGGAGAGCAAAGGCATCTGCTTGCGCAAAGAGAAACGGCAATCGCCGTTGGCATAGACAAACACAACATCTTGCTCCCTATGCTTGGCATGAGAGTGGAGTTGAATAAAAACTTCATGAAGATGACGGGCTCTGTGCCATTTGGCAGCAGGCTGATTGACGGCGCTGGCATAGGCGAGATGGAAAGTAATGTTTTGCGCGAAAGAAAGCAACTGAGTGAGGACGGCTTGTGCATAGTCATTTTAAATGTTAGTGCTAAGCGTGGCGAACTAAATGCTCGCCCAGAAATTGTTTCTCGCGGATTTACTTACACGGGCGAAGCACAAACTTGGCTTGAAGACGCTAAAAACACCATAATCAATAGCATAGACCAAGACGCTTTGCGCTCACGCGACTATCTAAATGTGAAGATTGCGTTAAGGAAAGCACTCACAAATTATCTAAACAAAAAGTTGAAGCGCAAACCAATGATTGTGCCAATTATAATCGAGAGTAACGACTAGAAAGGCGGGGCTTTTGCGTTGTAAAACAACGCTGCGGGCGCCGCCCGCAACACGCTGTGCGTGTAAAAGCCCCCCCCCTATCCACATTGAATATGAAGATAGATGAAACTATAAAGCAGAGCGGAAAAGAGCACGGAGTGCCGATAAGTTTGGACGACACTCTTTCTTTCATTTGCAAAACAATAAATGAAAATAACTGCAAGTCAGTTTTAGAGATTGGCACTGCCATAGGCTTTGGTTCAATCACCATTGCTGAAAACACAACTTGTGAGTTCATCGACACTTTAGAGATAGATAAAGACCGCTATCTTCAAGCGCAAAAAAATGTGGAAGCACACAATCTAACTGATAAAATAAATTTGCACTTAATAGACGCAATGGACTATCTAAAATCCACCACAAAAACCTATGATTTCATATATCTAGATGGTCCAAAAGGGCAGTATATCAACTATTTGCCACACATCTTAAAAATATTAAAAAAGGGTGGCATTTTGGTGGCGGATAACCTAAATTTTCATGGCATGGTTACGGGCGCAATTCCCATTTCAAAGGGTTGCCGCGCCATGATTAAAGGCTTAAAAAAATATATTGCCACCATCACCACTCATCCCGCTCTCATCACTCAAATTCTGCCAATCGGCGATGGTTTAGGATATTCAATAAAAAAATAAAGGCACACAAGTGCTTTTTTATCAAAATTTAGAATTTGTATTGTTGCCAAAATAGTTGAAAATGCTTTGCTTTTGTGCTAAAATAAAGATATGGAATTACTTTCTCCCGCTGGGGATAAAAACAAGTTAATTATGGCAATAGAGTATGGGGCGGATGCGGTCTATTTGGCGTCCACTCGTTTTGGCTTGCGCACTTTTGCCGGCAATTTCGATTTAGACGGTTTAAAATGGGCGGTCGATTATGCGCACGAGCACGGAGTGAAAGTTTATGTAACAGTCAACATAATTCCGCACGAAAGCGATTTGGCCGATTTGCCAGAATATATCAAATATCTTAAAAAAATCAAAGTTGACGCCGTTATTGTGGCAGATTTGGGGGTGATGTCTATCGTTAAGCGCGTTGCACCAAAACTCCCAATCCATGTCAGCACGCAAGCAAACATCACTAATAGCGAAAGTGCAAAAGTTTTCATCTCATTAGGCGCAAAAAGGCTCATTTTGGCGCGTGAAATGACGATAGAAGAAATAAAAACCCTTCGCCAAAGCATTCCACCCGAAATTGAGTTGGAGGCCTTTTGCCATGGTGCGATGTGCATAAGTTATTCGGGCAGGTGTTTGCTCAGCAATTTCTTCACCGGGAGAGATGCTAATCGCGGAGCGTGTGTGCAGGCTTGCAGGTGGAATTATTCCATTAGAGAGATAAATAAGCAGCAAGAATATCCAATCGAAGAAGATGAGCACGGCACTTACATTTTAAATAGCAAAGATTTATGTATGATTGACTATCTTGATAAACTTCGTGATGCGGGTGTTAGTTCAATTAAAATTGAAGGCAGAATGAAAACTGAATATTATGTGGCAAACATCACAAACGCATATAGGCAAGCGCTAAATTATTTAGGCAGTCATAAGTCTTATAAACTGCCAGAAAAGATTAGGGCGGAAATTTATAAGTCTAGCCACCGAGATTATTCTTGCGGATTTTATTTTGGCGACCCTAAGCAGAATTTAGACACAAGCCTGCCAACATCCACTTATGATTTTGTGGCAGTTGTTTTGGAAAACACCAAGAATGGCAAAACGCTCGTTGAAATGCGCAATAGGTTTGACAAATCTCCGCTCGAATTGTTGTCTAAAACGAAAAATAATGATATAGTGGAAATAGAAAAGATTGAAGATTTAGATGGCAATGATTTGCCCGAATGCAAAATTCCAAAGCAACAAGTTTATATTTACACAAGAAAAAATTTAAAAAAATATGAAATTTTGCGCCGAAAAGCAGAAAAATCTTCAAAATAAACGATAAAAAATGAAAAGGAAGCAAAAGTGAAGCAACCAACAAGTGTTTTAATTATTTATAATCCAAACGCAATGAAAGGCAAAATTGATGAACATTTGCCCAATATTAAGCAGCGTTTGTCTTTGCGCTATTCTGTGGTGGATGCAATCACGAGCCCAACGCCAGACGGCACTGAAGAATTGGCGCAGAAAAATGCCAGCAAATATGACATCATCATTTCTTGTGGGGGAGATGGCACTCTCCATCAGGTTGTGAATGGGGTGATGAAAAGCGGTGCCGCGCCTATGGTTGGCATTTTGCCATTTGGCAGTTGCAACGATGTGGCACGCACGCTCAAAATACCATTTGATTTGGATAAAGCGATTGACTGCATTCTTCGTTTAAACACAACTGATTATGATTTGATGTTTGACGGAGAAGAGTACATAACTTATTCTCTCGCGTGCGGCTATCTCACCGGCGTGAGTTATACCGCGTCAAGCAACATGAAGAAAAAATTGGGTTGGTCGTCATATCTATTGCAAGCGTCCAAATTTGCCTTCAAAATGAAGTCCCTTCCACTCACAATCACGGCAGACGGCGAGCGCATACATGGCAAATTCTTTTTCGCCCTGCTTGTAAACGGCGAATCAACGGGCGGTTTTCATATCAATAAGGGTGAAAATTTATCTAATCACAAAGTGAAATTGGTGCTAATTAAGCAAACGGGAGCGCTTGGCAAGGTGTTTACATTCTTAAATTTATTTATGCACGGCATTAAGGCAGTAAGAAAGAGCAAAAATGCCATCATTATGGATGTGAACGAAGTTGAAATTGAAAATCATTCAAGTGCGGCTTTTGCACTAGACGGTGAAAAAACTGAATTTTTAAAGAAACATATCACAGTCAATGAAACGATTAAATTTATTAAAGGTTAAAGCGCAGTTGCGCTTTTTTTATTTTAATAATAGTTATATTCAAAATCCAAATCTAATAGATTATTTTATGACGTTGAATGAAGTGAAATTAAACACACCTTGTTTAATCAAGCAAATAAACGATTTAGATGAAAAAACTAAAATTAGATTAATGGAATTAGGAATCGTTGAAAACACAAAAATTATGATTAAAGCTAGAAGCGTTTTTAAAAAAACCTTGCTTGTTGTTTTCAATAATTCTTGCTTCACAATCAAAGAAAATGTGGCAAACGCAATAGTGGTGAATTATGCATAAAGTTCTTTTGATTGGCAATCCAAATGTGGGCAAATCCACATTGTTTAATAGCCTCACAAAATCGCATGAGCACACAGGCAATTTTCATGGTGTTACTGTTGAAGAAAAACGCAAACGAATAACATTTGCCGGCGAGCAATATGAGTTTGTGGACTTGCCCGGAATTTATTCTCTCAACACTTTTTCGTTTGAAGAAGATGTGAGCAAAAATATTTTGCTAAAAGAAGCATCAACAAAATTATTGGTTTGTGATGCAAATTCTCTAAGGAGAAATTTATATATTTCGCTTCAAATGAACGAGCTTGGGTTGGAGCATAAAATTTTAATAAACAACTATGATTATTTTTTGCGTCATGGTGGCAAAATTGATGCAAAAAAATTAGAGCAAAATCTTGGTGCTCGAGTGGAAATTATCGACGCCAAAAAAATAAAATTAAGCAAAGAGATATTAAATATTTATGTTGACAACTCAACAAAAATGCCGATTGCCGGTAACACGACAAAAGAGCAAAAAATTTTTGCAAATCAAAAAAATGATATGATTTATTCAAAAAATTTGCAAAATAACGGCAAAAATTTAAAAATTTCAAAAATTTCTAACAAAAATGCATCATATCTAAATAAGTTTATTGAGATTGTAAAATCAAAATTTAATTTGTCAAACGAACAAATTGTTTTTGCGTTTAATGGTGAGTTTCAAAATTTAGAAGAAGAACAAATAAAATTTATTTGCACTCTCTATCCGCAAATTATCAAAGCGCGATATGATTTTTTAGATGCAGTTTTGTTTGATTGTGTGAGTGTGAAAAAAGATTTTGTTTATGGTGCTTCCAAGTTGGACAAGTTTTTGCTTAATCCAATTTTTATGTTCGTTGCATTTTTGCTGTTTTTCTTTTTGAGCATCTATGTTATTTTTTTCGGCGTTGGCCCACTCATTAGTGAGTTTTTGATTTCTGTTTTTAATTTCGTGCTGATAAATCCGGTGCTGAATTTGCTTAGCCTAATAACAAACAATATGTGGCTAATTGAATTTTTTTCTGGAGGCGTTATCAATTCGTTCACAATAGTCCTTTCCTTTTTGCCTCAGGTTTGTTTGCTGTTTATTTTTCTCTCCATTTTAGAAGACAGTGGTTTAATCTCCCGTTTGGCGTATGTGTTTGATGATTTTCTCTCTTTTTTTGGTTTGAATGGAAAATCAATTTATATCATTCTGTTAGGGTTGGGGTGCAACACAATGTCCACTCTTGCCTCACGCAACGCAAACAACAAAAACTTAAAAATCAAAACAGCGCTTGTTAATCCATATATCAGTTGCATGGCAAGGCTTCCAATCTTCGTTTTGGTGGCATCTGCTTTCTTTGGCACAAAATCATATTTTGTTGTGGTAGGGTTATATTTGTTAGGTTTGGTTGTGGCTCTTGCGATGTCGTGCTTTTTAAATAAAACGCTTTTGAAAAACACAGAAAGCAATCTTTTGCTGGAATTTCCACCCGTCCGCGGCTTAGATTTCAAACACATCTTTCAAGTTGGCAAAACAAACGCCGTAGATTTCACCAAGCGCGTGTTTGGGGTGGTGGTAAGCGTTGGAATCATTGTCTGGCTGCTTTCACACACCACATTTTCGCTTGCCTACACAAGCACAATCACAAATTCAATATTATTTTTCTTCGCAGATAAAATTTCGTTCGTTTTCGTTCCAATAGGGCTGAATAGCGCAGGCATTGTTTGTGCGTTAATTGTGGGGATAATGGCAAAAGAATTGATTGTGTCCACAATTTCAATTAGCAATAATGCACTCACGAATTCCGCACTAATGTTGAGTTTAACAATGGCTTCAAGTGCGGTGCATTTCAACACTGCAAGCGCGCTATCGTTTCTGATTTTTAGCCTATTATACTGCCCGTGCATTTCCAATTTGGCTGTGCTTAAAAAAGAAGTGGGCAAATTTTATATGTGGTTTGCAATAATCAGCCAGTTTACAATCGCATATTTATTAAGTTTTGTGGCTTATCAGGGCATGACGCACGGCATAATCTATCCAATTATAGCACTAGTTGTGGCAGCAATCATTCTATTTTCTGCCGCTTATATAATAAAAAAAGTTAAGCACCCAAAATGCTTAACTTGCAATAAATGTGGCAAAAAGTAGCCAACAAATTAATATCCAAGATCATAGAAAGTGTTTATAATTTCGTCAATTTTACTTTTTAAATCCTTCACTTTGCCTGTCATTTCTTTTTTCTCAGCACCTTCCAGCACATCTTTAAAACTTTGAGCAATGTCGTCTAATTCGGCGGACATCTCTTCCATTTCAGAAGCATATTCCTCTGGAGTTAGTTGCCCGTCTTTAAAACTATCCTCAACATCGTCAACGCGCTTTTCAACGGCATAATATCTTTCCAATTCAAGATTTTTATTATATTCTTCCAAATCTTCTTCAAACATCACAGCCTCCGTGCCATAATATACCACACGCCTAAAATCTTGTCAAGATAAGTTTGAAAAATATTTTCAATTTTATTGAAATGTTTCAAAATTTGTGTTAAAATAGGCTTATGAGCAAACTTCCATTAGTGGCAATCGTTGGCAAGCCAAATGTGGGCAAATCCACTTTTTTCAATAAGATTGCCGGCAGTAAAATTAGCATCGTTGAGGATATCCCCGGGGTAACGAGGGATAGGATTTTTGCAAACGCCGAATGGTGTGGCTTTCACTTCCAAATTGTGGATACGGGAGGTTTGGATTTCAACAAAACAGATGAAATCAACAAGCGCATTTTGGAGCAGGCAAATTTGGCAATAGAAATTGCGGATGTGATAGTGCTGTTTGTGGATGGGAAAACAGGTTTAACCCATGATGACATCGAAGTGGCAAACCACCTTCGTAGAGCTAAAGCGCCCAAAATAGTGGCAGTGAACAAGTTAGATAATTATGAGCTCGAAAAAACTTATGAATTTTATGAGTTAGGCTTGGGCGAGCCAATAGCTATTTCGGCAGAGCAGAGCAAGGGTTTGGGCGATTTGCTTGATGAAATTGTTAAGCACCTTAAAAAAGTGGAGCAGGCAGAAGATGAGAATGTGGTGAAAATTGCACTTGTGGGCAAGCCGAATGCGGGTAAATCAAGCATCACTAATCGCTTGTTGGGTGAAGAACGCATGGTGGTGAGCTCTGTGGCAGGCACCACTCGCGATGCGATAGATAGCCCATTTAGATGGAATAATAAAGACTATAGTTTGATAGACACAGCAGGCTTAAGGCGCAAATCAAAAATCGAGCCGGACAGCATTGAGCGATATAGCGTCATTCGCAGCCTTAGTGCGATAGAACGATGCGATGTTGCCGTGCTGGTGATTGATGCGAGCGAGGGCATAACCGAGCAAGATGTGAAAATTGCCGGGCTAATTCACGAGCAGTATAAGCCAAGTGTAATTGTTGTTAATAAATGGGATTTAATTGAAAATAGCGAGCAGCAACGCAAGGCGTTTGAAAAGCGGTTTGAAAAAGACTTGGCGTTTATGAAATATTATGTAACCATCTATGCTAGTGCGGAGAATGGCAGGAATATGGGCAAAATCATGCAAGCGGTTGACGAGGTGCATTCAAATGCCAAGCGCGAAATATCTATGTCGTTATTCAACAATGTGCTCACCAACGCGATAAGTTCTAGTGAGCCGCCTGCAAAAAATGGCAAAAAAATAAAAATCATTTTCGGCAAACAAATTGCCACTTGTCCGCCCACATTTAATATATATTGCAATCATGCCGAACTTATTGAAAATTCCTACGCACGATATATTGAAAACAATCTTCGCCGAGCATTTGATTTTAAAGGCACGCCAATTAAAATTCAGTTTAAAAATAAGGGCGAAGATTAGAATTTTGGCTAAAAACTCACAAAAAATAGCAAAAAACGCTATTTTTTTAAAATTTCAAAATTTTTTTTGCTTTCAAAAAAGAAAAATAGCATCATTATTTTAATTGTTTTTTATTTTTATATGTGATAAAATAAACTTGATAATTAAGTGTGAGGATATGCAATATCTTTATTATATATTGTTAGGCGTAATAAGTTATTTTGTTGGCAACATAAACTTTGCGCGCATTATTTCTAAAATTTTAAAAGGTGATGTAACCAAGTCGGGCAGTGGCAATCCTGGCACGCTAAACACTTGGCGAACATTTGGCTTTTGGCCGGGCATTTTCACCTTCGTTTTTGACATGATAAAAGGGCTCGTTCCGTGCTTGGTGGCATATCTTTGCTTTGGGCATATTCCGGGTTGCAATGCAGAAATTGCGCTTTATGTGGCAGGCTTTTCAGTGGTGCTTGGGCACATTTTCCCAATCATCTTCAAATTCAAAGGTGGCAAAGGCATAGCCACGGCAATAGGCGTGTTTGTGGTGGCAAATTGGTGGGTGGCATTGATTGCTTTTGTCGTTATGATTATTGGCATGCTTTTCATCAAATATGCGTCAATTTTCACACTTGGTTTTGTGCTTGCAATGAGCATTGTGGAAATATGCTTGTGCAACCCAGCAAATTGGGTGAACTATATCTTAATTTCCGGCATTTTAATATTAGTCTTTTGGGCGCATCGCTCAAACATTAAAAAACTTTTCACAGGCAAAGAAAATAAAACAGAACTGTGGGCAATGGTGAAAGGCTTATTCAAAAAGAAAGAGAAAAAAGATAATTAGATTTTGCAATATGCATTGCAAACGATAAAAGAAGGAGAGCAAAAGGGCACCCACAAGAACTTGTTTCGCAGTGGGTAGAAGCAAATTGCCTCCTAAAAGAGAAGTTTGCAATTTCACATTGCAAACGATAAAAGAAGGAGAGCAAAAGGGCACCCACAAGAACTTGTTTCGCAGTGGGTAGAAGCAAATTGCCTCCTAAAAGAGAAGTTTGCAATTTCACATTGCAAACGATAAAAGAAGGAGTGCAATTTGCTAGATACTCATTGCCATCTTAATGACGCGCAATTTGACAACGATATTGAGGTTGTTGTCAGCAATTTTTTGCGTGCAGGTGGAGATAAAGCCATTTGCGTTGCATGGGATGTTGCATCAAGCAAAAAAGCCGAGCAAATATCAAATAAATATGCGCAAGTTTATTATTCTGTTGGGGTTCACCCAGACGAAGTGGCAGGCTTCAATGCAAACGAACTTGAAAATTTAATCAAAGCCGCACAATCCAAACAATCAAAATTGGTTGCTATTGGCGAAATTGGATTAGATTATTTTCATAATAAAGAGAATAAGGCGGAGCAGAGGGTTGCTTTTATAAAGCAAATCGAACTTGCAAATAAATATCATTTGCCGATTATTATCCATTGCAGAGAAGCCTATGGCGACACACTCGAAGTTTTAAAACAATTTGCTCCGTTTAAGTATGGTGCTGTTATGCACTGTTATTCGGGCAGTTTGGAATACGCAAACGAACTCTTGCGTTTGGGCGTGAAAATTTCATTTACAGGCACGGTAACCTATAAAAACGCTGTCAATGTGAAAGAGGTTGCAAAAAACATTCCGCTTGATAGTTTCTTTTTGGAAACAGATTGCCCATATCTCGCCCCCGTTCCTCACCGCGGGGAGCGAAACGAGCTGGCATTTGTTTATAATGTTGCCGAATGTGTTGCCGAACTTAGGAATATGGCAGTTTCCGACCTAATCGCTGCCACAGATAGCAATGCCCAAAAGTTTTTTCATCTGGCTTAAAAAATGAAAAAAGTTTTAAATTTGTTGTTTTTACAACATTTTTCATTATGTTTTAAAATTCAACAAGAAATTTTATAAAAATTTTTAAAAGGGTATTGACAATTTTCAAATTCGTGATAGAATACTATCGTCAGCTTGGTCAGATGGTCGCAAGTGGAAATCCATTTGAGGAAAGTCCGAGCTTCACAGAGCAGGATGCTTGCTAACGGCAAGTCTAGGCAACTAGAAGGAAAGTGCAACAGAAAATAACCGCTATACCCCTGAGTGGTTAGTAAGGATGAAAAGGCGAGGCAAGAGCTCACCGCAGGTTTGGCGACAAACTTGGTCCATGTAAACCCCATCCGAAGCAAGGTAAAAGTATTCGTTATAAAGTTGCTCGCTAGAATACATACACCGCTAAAGTCGCAAAGCAATTTGCGGATTAGATAGATGACCATCTAATACAGAACTCGGCTTATAGACCAAACTGCCACCTAAATGCTTTCATCCTTTTGGATGGTGGAGAATGTAATAGCATTCTCCATTTTTTTAGTCTTGAGAAATAAATTCTTGCTTGATAATCTCAAATGCCTTGTTTTCAATGCGTGAAACATAGCTTCTGCTAATATTCATAATTTCCGCCACCTCTTGTTGTGTGCGCTCAATGCCATCTTCAATGCCATATCTAAGAGCCACAATTTTAAACTCTCTTTGGCTTAACAACTCTTTCATTTTCTTCTTTATGTTTTCCATCAAAACCCGCGTTTCAACTATGCGGTCGGGGTCTTTTTCCTCGTCTTGCGGAATAATATCTCTAAGAGTGAGTTCTGCACCTTCTTTGTCCACACCTATCGACTTTTCAATGCTTTCACACACTTTGTGTTTTTTATTTGCCCGCAAGAGCATAAGCATTTCGTTTTCAATGCAGCGGCTTGCGTAAGTGGAGAGTTGTGAGCCTTTGTCCGCCTTAAAACTGTCAATAGCCTTAATGAGCCCAATCGAACCCACAGATATAAGTTCGTCAGCCTCTGCCGCACCATTATATTTCTTCGCCACATGTGCCACAAGCCTCATGTTGTGGTTAATAAGTGCCTCTCGGGCAGAGCGGTCGCCGTTTGCCATTTTTTGCACATATAAATCTTCCTCTTCTTTGGTGAGAGCCTTTGGAAAGCCGTTAAATTCGTTCACATATCCGTGGAAGAACATGAGCTTTGATAAAAATTGCCCCAAACTTTCAAAAACCATTTTTCACCTCTCTTATTTCTATGGCGAAAAAGGTCGAATTTTGCTTGTACTTAAAAATTAATGGAATTTTCTCTAAATTTTTCGTTTAAAAGTAGCTCATTTCTCATCTTTTCAATAGCGGATTTTTCCAGTCTTGAAACATAACTTCGGCTAAACCCCAGTGCGCTGGCCACTTCTTTTTGAGCATATATAATTCCGTCTTCTAAGCCAAATCTTAGCATTATCACTTTGCGCTCCAAATCGCTTAAAATATCAATCAGACCAACAATTTGGTCTTTATCTAACACGGTGTTAACTTCGTTTAAAAAGTTTGTGTTGCTTTCATCCGAAAGGATATCAAAAAGTTTAAATTCGCCACCATCTTTGTCCATGCCTAGTGCGGTTTCCAAACTCACGCAATTTTCATGCCTTCTGTTTCTTCTTAAATGCATCAAAATCTCATTTTGAATGCACACGCCTAGATAGGTGGAAAGTTTGATATTTTTTTCCTTTTTAAAGCTTTTTAGCCCTTTCACAACTCCAAAATAGCCCACAGAGATTAAATCCTCGCCTTCATTGTGTAAAAAATATTTCTTTGCAATGTGCACCACCAAGCGCATATTGTGCAAAATTAATTTCTCTTTTGCCTGCTCGTCGCCCTGAGCCATTCTCTCTAAATAAATCTTTTCCTCCTCTTCGCTTAGTGGGTTGGGGAAAGAATTTTCATAACTATCTTTAATTTTCATAATAGATATATATGAATGAAACTCCAATTTGTTTTTTATTTGACTTGCTTCTTCAAATTTAATATACTAAAATTGGAGGAAGTGAAATGAGAAATATAAATGATTTTCATAAAGAGCTAAATGAGATAACTTCAGTTTGCTGGGGTTTAAATGTGTCAAAAGGTGATTTAAAAAATTGTTATTCCATGATGCACGCAAATATAATGCAACTATTAGAAACCACACCAGAAGAGCAAATGCGTCTAATAAACCCAAAGGTTATAGATTCCATGAAGGGCGTTGCGAAGGACATTTTTGCCAAGTCCACGCCAGAATATCAACAGTTGGTGCAAGAGCATAAGGCAAATAAGGGCGAAAGACCCACAATAGCCACACATGAGCATAAGGGTGCTTTGTCTTTGCAAGACTTTTTTGCTGAGGTTAGGAAACTGACCACAGATATTGCAAATTTAAAAACCCAACCGCCCGTTCATGCTGAGTTTTATTACGAAACAATTCATTCAAATCTCACCACTCTCATTGAGCAACTAACAGATGAGCAAAAAGCAGAAATTTCACCCGTTTATCTAAAAGCCTTTGTGGCTCTTGGCAAAGATGTGTTTCAATTCACCTCAAAAAGTTATCAAGAAGAGTGCAAATCTTATGTTGAAATGCTAAGGGAAAACCGCTCAAAACTTGTGAAGAAGAGCAATCAATAAAGATTGACATTTATATTTCATTTTGATATAATTTCGTCATGACAAGACAAGAAAAAATCCGCAATTTCTGCATTGTGGCGCACATCGACCATGGCAAATCCACGCTCGCAGATAGGCTTATGGAAGCAACCAACACTGTTGCCAAGCGAGATATGGAAGAGCAGTTGCTAGATAGCATGGACATTGAGCGCGAGCGAGGCATCACGATCAAACTCACGCCTGCCACAATGAAATATCAGTATAATGGCGAAGAATACACTCTAAATTTGATTGACACTCCCGGTCATGTGGATTTTTCTTATGAAGTTAGCCGCTCACTTGCCGCTTGCGAGGGCGCAATCTTGGTGGTTGACGCAAGCCAGGGCGTGCAGGCTCAAACGCTTGCGAATGTCTATCTCGCGCTTGACGCAAATCTAGAAATAGTGCCCGTCATTAATAAAATTGACCTGCCTAGCGCGGATATTGAAGGCACTAAAAAAGAAATCGAAGATGTGATTGGCATTCCGTGCGATGAGGCTTGCGAAATTAGTGCCAAAACGGGGCTAAACATCACCAGCGTGCTAGATGCCGTGGTTAAAAATATGCCTTGCCCAAAGGGAGAGGAAGACGCTCCGCTCAAAGCACTTATTTTTGATAGTTATTATGATAGTTATAAGGGTGCGGTCAGCATGGTGCGCATTTTTGATGGAGGCGTGAAAGTTGGCGATGAAATTTTGTTTATGCAAACGCAAAAATCTTTTGTGGTTACAGAGGTGGGGATTTTCACTCCGCAGCCAACACCAACCGAAAATCTCAAAGCGGGCGAGGTGGGCTATATTGCCGCATCAATAAAAAATGTGTCCGACACAAAGGTTGGGGACACAATCACTCTAAAAAGCAATCCGGTTAAAAAGCCTCTTGACGGCTATAAAGAGGCCACAAGCGTGGTTTTTTGTGGCATTTATCCGCTAGATGGCGATAAATATCAAGAGTTAAATGACGCTCTTGAAAAATTGAAATTAAATGATGCTAGCCTGCATTTCACAAAAGAAACATCGCTCGCACTTGGCCACGGCTTTAGATGCGGGTTTTTGGGTCTTTTGCACATGGAGATTATCACCGAACGCTTAGAGCGCGAATTCAACCTCGAAATCATCACCACCGCACCAAGCGTTGAATATAAGATTTGGGATAATAAAAATCGCGAATATGATGTGAAAAACCCAAGCGAAATGCCACCAATGGCAAGCATCACAAAGATGGAAGAGCCAATCGTCAAGATGGAGATAATCACGCCAAAAGAGTATTTGGGCGGAATAATGGATTTGTGCTCGGATAGGCGCGGAGTGTATCACGATATGCAATATATTGACGCAAACCGCACCCGCCTGATTTACACCATGCCACTAAACGAAATTGTTTATGATTTCTTTGACAAAATCAAATCGCTAAGCAAGGGTTATGCCAGCATGGACTACGAATTGGCAGGCTATCAAGAGAGCAATTTGGTTAAGCTAGATATCTTGCTAAATGGTGAGATTTGTGATGCTCTTTCACTCATTGTGCATAAGGACAAAGCATATCCGCGCGGGCGTGCGCTGTGCGAGAAGCTAAAAACAGTCATTCCTCGCCATCTTTTTGAAATCCCTATTCAAGCAGTGATTGGCGGCAAAGTGATTGCGCGTGAAACGATTTCTGCCATGCGTAAAGATGTGCTTGCAAAATGCTATGGTGGAGATGTAACGCGAAAACGCAAACTATTAGAGAAGCAAAAAGAAGGCAAGAAAAGAATGAGGCGCTTGGGCAGTGTGGATTTGCCTAGCGAAGCGTTTGTAACCATTTTGAAGTTAGACGACTAATGAAAGATTTTGGACTATATATTCACATTCCATTTTGCTCAAAAAAGTGCGATTATTGCGACTTTGTTTCTTTTTCGCTTGATGAAAACGCACAAAAATCATATTTAGAAGCCCTTTGCCGAGAAATAGACTTGGTTAAAGATAAATATAAGGCAATCACATTTTCCACAATATTTATAGGTGGCGGCACGCCTAGCATTGTGTTTGACGGTTTTTTTAAGGCGCTCACAAAAAAACTCTATTCATGCTTTAAGTTTTCTAAAAAATTGGAATTCACAATTGAGGCAAATCCGCACTCGCTCACAGAAGATAAACTCAAAGAATATCTTTCATGTGGGGTGAATAGAATTAGTTTGGGCGTGCAGAGCCTTGATGAGCAGGTGCTTGACACAATTCACCGCACACAATCGCCAAAAGATGTCTATCATGCATTTAGATTGTTTAAAAAATTAAACATATCAAATGTAAATGCCGATATAATTGTTGGTTTGCCAAATCAATCATATGCGTCAATCAGCCGTACGGCAAATTATTTGAAATCTCGCGTGCAGCACATATCGGTCTATGGCTTGCAGTTGGAGGAGGGCACTCCGCTATATAGGCGAGTGAAATCTCACGAATTGCGGTTGCCGGATGATGATATGGTGGCAGATTTCTTCCAAAAAACTGCCAAAATTTTGAAGCGCACCGGGTTTAATCAATATGAAATTTCAAACTTTGCAAAGCCGGGATATGATTGCCGCCATAATCAACTTTATTGGGACGGCTCAAACTATCTCGGCATAGGAGTTGCTGCTCATAGTTATGTTGACGGCACTCGCTTTTGCAACACTTCTAATTTTAATGAATATATAAATTCGTTGAATGGTGGCACATTGCCAATTAAAGATAGTGAAACTCTCACACCCGCTCAAAAGCGTGAAGAGTGCATAATGCTTTCGCTTCGCACAAGCAAGGGCTTATCATTAAAAGAGTTTTCAGCCAACTTTAATGAAAACCTATTGCTAAGCAAAAAAGAGCAGATTGAAAGATTAATAAAATTGAAAAAACTAGAGATAAAAAATGGTTATTTAAAGATTAACGAGGGCAATCAATATCTATCGAATGCCATAATATTAGAATTGTTGTAAATCTTTGATAAAATTTGGTTGACAATCAAAAAAAATATGCTATAATAAAGAGCTTAAAAGGATTAATTATATGGATTTTACTAGCAAAATTTTAGCAAAACGCACAATTTTGCTTTGGATGGAAAGCAAATATTGGAATAATAAGGATAACTTAATAGGGGAGATTTCAAACTTCAAATTGCTTGAAGATTTTTACGAATATATTGTTGTGGAAAGGGGCGCTCCTTTGTGCTTTTTGCCAGACCAGTTCAAATTTAGCATCCCATTTTTGTATAAAGCGGTGAACAAAAAGCCCGAGCTAATCAATCAAATATACACCATCAGCAAGGAAAGTTCTCGAAAAGATGTCTATCAAAATGTGATGGGTTTGCTCGAATTCCCAAGGTTTAAAAATAGGTGCAAGTTCTTGCTCTTGCCAGAAGTTAGAGCAGATATGTTCAATAAAATCTCTTCAATTCCAAAGTTTGACGATGCTATTTTCAAAAAGGCTTAAAGCCTTATTTTTTTTGAAAAAATTTTTAAATTTTTGTCAATTTCTCTTGACATTTGTTAGCAATGTGCATAAAATAGAGTTAGCAATCATACAATAAGACTGCTAGCTCGCAACTCGCCTTTAAAACTAAATTTTTTGTAAAAAACAAAAAATTGTAAGTCTTTATGCGGTTGCTGCGCCAACCCACTCGAAGCTAGTTCTCGTGGGTAACGAGAGTATTATAGGTTTTATGGTTGCATTATAGATAAAAGTCGAATTATCTAATAGCCAATTAGGATTAAGTTAAATGGATAACGATAAAAACAAGCGCAAGCGCGAAATTGTGCTTAAAGCGGTGGATGATTATATCAAGTACGCTCAGCCAATCACTAGTGGCTCGCTCAATGTGCATTTTAAAGATTTGAGTTCGGCAACGCTTAGAAACGAGTTAAATGCGCTTGAAAGCATGGGTTTTTTTAAGCAAGTGCACACTTCTGGTGGCAGAATTCCAACAGCGCAGGCATATAAAGAATATGTTGCAAACATTTTGGAAAATGAAAGGCTGAATTATAAGGAAGTGCAAAAAGTGGTTAAAAACTATGAAAATCGCTCTGTCAGCCTAATAAGCACACTTTCAAGCCTTGCAAAGCGTCTTAGCAGGGTAACAAACTGCCCAGCGGTTTTAGTTCAACACGGGCTTCAAAACTTGATAATTGAAAACATTCAAATTATTCCACTAATCAATAAAGACGCACTTTTGCTTGTGGAAACGAATGCCGGCATTATAGACGACAATATGAGTTTGGATGCGGGCATAGATAAGTCCACTTGCGAGGAAGCGAGCAATTATCTCGTTGGTCAGTTTAAGGGGAAAACCATTGAATATATGGTGGATAACATTGCCAACATTTGCTTGCGCACAGGGGCGCAAATAGCCGAGTTTAAGGACTTAATCGAAAATGTGGCAGAGGTGTTGATGGCAGTTATCAAAACGAAATGCGACATATCAAACGAAAACCCAACAAAACTTCTAGATGGCAAAACTAGTGGCGAAATTGACGATGCAAAAAATGTGTTTGAATTCCTTCAAGATGCAGATAAGATTATAGATGCGGTGAAGGACACTCAAAATTTAAGTTACACGGTTGGTGGCGAGGACGAGGCTCTAAAAGGAGGCATGATGCTCAGCGCACCAATAGTGATTAATGGCGTGCCAATAGCAAGCCTTGCACTTGTTGGGCCAAAAAGAATAGATTATGCAAACATAGCCGCCGCACTTAAATTTATTGTTGGGCAAATTGACTTAAAAGGAGGCGAGAAATGAGCGAAACGGATGAAGACGCACTAAAGAATGAAGATTGTGAGCCAACTGAGGATAACGAAGAGCAATCAAATGTTGAAGAAACGGATGAAAACATAAATGAAGCGGTGGAAGAAGAGCCAATTCCACCACCTGAAGAAAAAATTGAAACGCCAAACTATCTAAATGACCTATTGCGAGTGCAAGCCGAGTTTGATAACTATCGCAAACGCATGGTTACCGCACTTGGCGATGCCAGACAAGATGGCTTTATGGATGCAATAACACAGTTCCTACCCGCTCTTGATAGTTTTAAGATGGCAGCGGATATGATAACGGATAAAAACACTTTAACGGGCATAAAGTTCATTGAAAAAGGCATTTTGGATACTCTTTCAAAAATGGGAGTTGAAGTTATAGACGCATCCGGCAAGTTTGACCCAAATTTTCATCAGGCGATAGACACTGATAGCACCACCGATGTGGAAAGCGGGTATATAGTGAAAGAAGCCTACAAAGGCTTTACTTATAAAGGCAAAGTTATAAGATATTCCCAAGTTATTGTTAAAAAATAACTTTTCATTGAAGAAAAAACAATAAAAATTAACAAATTAAAGGAGAATTATATATGTCAAAGATTATTGGTATTGATTTAGGCACAACAAACAGTTGTGTTGCAGTTATGGAAGGCGGACAGCCAACCGTAATCCCAAACAGCGAGGGCAGCAGAACAACCCCAAGCGTTGTCGGTTTTAAAGATAATGATAGGTTAGTAGGTCAAGTGGCAAAACGCCAAGCTGTTGCCAACCCAGACAACACTGTCATTTCAATTAAGCGTGAGATGGGCACAGACTATAAAGTCAACATTGGTGGCAAGCAATATAGCCCAGAAGAAATTAGCGCAATGATTTTATCTAAATTAAAGCAAGATGCAGAAGCTTATCTTGGTGCGCCTGTAACTCAAGCAGTTATCACTGTGCCAGCTTATTTCAACGATAGCCAGCGCCAAGCAACCAAAAATGCCGGTAAAATTGCAGGCCTTGAAGTTTTGCGTATTATCAACGAGCCAACCGCAGCAGCACTTGCTTACGGCCTAGATAAAAGCGATAGAAAAAATCAAAAGATTTTGATTTACGATTTGGGTGGCGGCACATTTGATGTGTCAATCCTAGAAATTGGCGATGGTGTGTTTGAAGTGCTTTCAACCAATGGTAACACTCGCCTTGGCGGTGACGATTTTGATAACCGCATTATGGACCTATTAATTAGCGAATTTAAAAAGGAAAATGGCATTGATTTATCTAGCGATAAACTGGCAAAACAACGCCTTAAAGAAGCAGCTGAAAAGGCAAAAATTGAACTAAGCACACTCACTCAAACCACAATCAGTTTGCCATTTATCACAGCCGATGCAACCGGCCCTAAACACCTTGAATATACCTTAACTCGTGCTAAATTTGAAAGCATGATTAGTGATTTGGTGGATAGCACTCTTGTTTGCGTCCGCAACGCACTTAAAGATGCTAATTTAACTAAAGCAGACATTCAAAATGTTGTGCTTGTTGGTGGCTCAACTCGTGTGCCATGCGTGGTTGATGCGCTTGCAAAAGAAATCCCTGTAACTCCATTTAAGGGCATTAACCCAGACGAATGCGTTGCAGTTGGTGCTGCAATTCAAGCCGGCGTTTTGGGTGGCGATGTGAAAGATGTGTTGCTTCTTGATGTAACGCCATTATCTTTGGGTATTGAAACTTTGGGCGGAGTTTGCACAAAACTTATTCCTAGAAACACCACAATCCCAACCAAAAAGAGCCAAATTTTTAGCACAGCGCAAGATAATCAGCCGGGCGTTGAAATTAATGTCCTTCAAGGCGAGCGCGAATTTGCCGCTCAAAATAAATCTCTTGGTCGCTTCCAATTAACAGGTATTCCGCCAGCACCTAGGGGAGTGCCACAAATTGAAGTTACTTTCGATATCGATGCTAACGGCATTGTTAATGTTTCAGCAAAAGACCTTGGCACAAATAAAGAGCAAAAAATCACCATCACCGCTTCCACAAACCTAAGCGAAGATGAAATTAATAAGGCAGTTAAAGAGGCTGAGCAGTTTGCAGAAGAAGATAAAAAGAAACGCGAACTTATCGATGCTCGCAATAACCTTGATGGCATGACAATGAATATTGAAAAGGTTATGAAGGAAAATGGGGATAAATTAAGCGAAGAAGATAAAAAATCCCTAACCGATGCAGTTGAAGAGGCTAAAAAACACATTGCAAGCGAAAGCATGGACGAAATCAAAAAGGCAACTGACGATTTAACCAATGTTTCGAACACAGTGTTTAGCAAAATGTATCAAAATATGGCAAGCCAGCAGCAAAATGCACAGGGCAACCAAAACGGCAATCCTAATGGCGATAAACCAAAGGACGATGGCGACCCTGAAGTTGTTGTTGAATAAAATATTTAATAACTTTTCTATGCTAGAAAAGTTACAAAAGACTTGAGGGGTTTCAATTCCCCTCAAACTCCCTAAACGACTTACTTTAAAAAAGTAAGCAAAAATAGGTTTATAACAAAAGCTATAATGATATATAATGGTGTCATTGCGAGGCAAAATTACCATGATTTTGCCGTGTCAATCTCATTTGAAAGAGCGAAAAGGAGAATTATGAAAATTACAAAATTTCCGCAAAGTTGCATTTTAATTCAAAATCCGGCGGGAAACAAACTTTTAATTGACCCAAGCAAAGTTAAGTTTGACAACAAGTTTTTAGATTATTGGAAAACTGCAAACGCAATCCTTATAACTCATAGGCATGGCGACCATTGTTATGCTGAAATATTGGAGAAGTTAAATATTCCAATTTATAGCACGCAAGAAGTTGCAGATTTTTATCCAAATTTAAGAGTTAACATTATTAAAGAAGGTGACAATCTAAACATTTGCGGATTTCATGTTCGAGTTGTTAAAGCAGTGCATGGCTATATGTTGCCAGCAGGCGAAATAAAAGAAAATGTAGGCTTTATAATAGATTATTCAAACAATAAAAAACTTTATATAACAAGTGATACAATTCGTTTCAAAAATGATTATAAAGCCAACACAATCTTTGCGGATATAGCGGCCTTTGATGCGTCAATGAACTTGTGGGGCGCGGTGGCAACCATGAAAGAGGTTGGGGCTGACTATATGATTGTTGCCCATCAAGATGATGGAAAAATGATGTATTCAAAGGCTCAAATTGAAGATTATTTAAATTCTCAAAATGTAAACTTCATAATGCCAGAAATTTTAGAGACTTTTGAAATTAAATAATATTTTTCTGTTGCTCTTTTGCAAAAGAGCAAATTATATCCTTTAAATAGCAAAACACGAGGAGCGTATGGCTAACAAAGATTATTATGAAACTTTGGGCGTGAATAAAAACGCAAGTGAAGATGAAATTAAGTCGGCGTTTAGAAATTTGGCGAAAAAATATCACCCTGACTTAAATAAAACGCCAGAAGCAGCAGAAAAATTTAAAGAAATCAACGAGGCGTATTCTGTTTTAAGCGATAAAGAGAAGCGCGCAAATTATGACCAATTTGGCTCAGCCGATGGCCCACAAGGCTTTGGAGGGGGAGCAGGTGGTTTTTCAGGCGGTTTTTCCGAAGAGGGTTTTGGCGGATTTGAAGATATTTTCAATATGTTTGGCTTCGGCGGTCGAGGTGGCGCGCAGGCTCAAAGGCGAGAAGAGGGTGAAGATATCAATATTAGCCTAACAATAACCTTTGCAGAGGCGGCTTTTGGCTGTGAAAAAGAAATTAGCATAACGCGTAAAGAGCGCTGCAAAGATTGCAATGGCACGGGTGCAAAATCTAATAGCGACTATGTAACTTGCGGCGAGTGTAATGGCACAGGCAGAGTAACACTCACTCAGCGCACTCTTTTTGGCATCACCCAAACGGTTGGAGTGTGCCGAAATTGCAACGGCAAGGGCAAAGTTGTTAAAAATAAATGTGCAAGTTGCCGTGGTGCTGGCGTGAAAACCACAACCACAAAAATTAAGGTCAAAATCCCAGCAGGCATAGATAACGACCAAGTTATCCGCCTAAATGGAGAAGGACATCAAACGGCATCAACAAACGGCATTCCGGGCGATTTGCGCATTGCAATCACCGTGCAACCACACAGCCTGCTAGTGCGCAAAGGCTTTGATTTATATGTTGACGCCTATGCGCCTATCACCACGCTCATTTTGGGTGGCAAAGTGGAAGTGCCAACCCTTAAAGGCACGCAAACAATAGATGTTGCGCCGCTCACTCAGTCAAACACGAAATTCACGCTCAAAGGCAAGGGAATAAAATATCTTAAAGGCGTTGGAAGTGGCGATATTATCGTAACTTTAAAGGGTGAAATGCCAAAGGATTTAGACAAAAACGCAATTAAACTCGTTAAAGAATTGCAAAACACAATTAATGAAAAATCTTATCCAAAAACGAATAATTACACGAAAAAATTGAATTAAGTGCCAATGGCACTTTTTTTGTTTTTGAGTGTTGACAAATTAAAATAAAGTGCTAAAATATAAATTGTTAGAGGTATTATATGGAAAATTACACAATAGCAGATTTAAAGGCTTTTTTGAAGGGAAAAGGATATGTTTGGAGTGGCAAAGTTTGGCTCAATGGTGCGCCAAAAGATAATGTTGAAATAACCGAACTTTATGGTCGCACAAAACCTATAATTCTTTTTGCGTTGAATAAAAATGGCGAAGAAGTTTTGCAATATGCAAGTGTCTTTGACACAAGCCTAAAATTTTGGCAAGAAGGCAGCGCAGGTTATTCTGCAATGCTTGAAACAAAAAATATTAGTTCTCACTTCACTTTGCAAGAAGATTTTTCAAAAGAATGGGCAGATTTTTTGGCGGCAAGGCACAATCACCTCACGGTTTAACCTTATTTGCCAATATAAAATATTTTCTTTCCAAACAAGAGCTTGAAAATAGGCCTTAAAATTTTTGGTGCTTTGAAGCAATATATTTTCATAACACAATATATGAAATTTGGTCAATTTAAGTTAAAGATATTGACAAATCAATTTGTTTTTGCTAGCATATAAATAATAGGAGGTGCAAAAAATGAGCATATTTATTCAATAGGTTGGTTGAATATTTACTTGTTTTTGCATGGCAAACAACCATCCTTAATTCAATTATTAATTAAAAGGTGGTTGTTTTTTTATATCGTGCAACCATCTAAGGAGGTTGTATGTTTAAGATAGATAATTTAACAATAGAAACGATTAAAGGCCGCAAATTGATAGATAATTTAACTTTTGCCTTAAATTCGGGCGATAAATTGGCAATAATTGGGGAGGAAGGTAACGGCAAATCCACCTTGCTCAAAGCCATTGCAAACAAACCACTTGAATATTGCAAAATAAGTGGGAAAATCACTCAAGGCGAAAAATTTGGTTATTTAGAGCAAAAATTGCCAATTCACTGCCAAAATAAGACGGTATTTCAGTTTTTAACAGATAGCGATTGTTTAGAGCCTAATTATGAGATTTTCAACAACAAAAAATTAAACCAATATTTTAGCCAATTTGGGTTTGATTTTAGCCTAATTGAAAATGATGTGAAATTATCCGCTCTTTCAGGTGGCGAACAGGTCAAAATGCAGATTATTAAAATTCTCTTGCAAGAGCCGTCTATTTTGTTGCTTGACGAGCCAACAAACGATTTAGATATTGAAACGCTAGAATGGTTGGAAAAGTTCATAAATCAGTGCAATAAACCCATAATTTTTGTTTCTCACGATGAAACTTTGCTAGAACACTGCGCAAATATGATTTTACATCTCGAGCAGTTAATAAGGAAATCTCAGCCAAAGCACACGTTCTTTAAAGGGGGATATTTGGAATATGTGTCCGCGCGCGAGAGGAACATATCAAAGCAAACGCAAATAGCACTTGCTGAAAGGCGAGAAAAAGAGAAGAAAGAGCAGATTTTAAGGCAGATTAAAGAAAAGGTTAAAAACGCCATTAACGCCACAAAAGATGCTGCAAGTGCAAGGATAATAGTGAAGAAAATGGCAAGCGTCAAGGCGCAAGAGAGAAAACTTAACAATAGCGAAACCACCGAAATTCCAGATGTTGAAGAAAACATAAAATTGCTCACAGATAAACATGTTAATTTCCCTAATCAAAAAGAGCTCTTAAACATTCATATTAAAGAGTTGACCGTGCCTAATAAAGTGTTATCAAAAAATGTTGATTTGCATTTAAAAGGTGCACAAAAGGTGGCAATTATTGGTCGAAACGGATGTGGCAAATCCACTTTGTTAAAGACGATTTTGCCCGTTTTAAGCCAAACACCCGGTCTAAAAGTGGGATATTTTTCGCAAAATTATTATGAAACACTCGATTATAACAGAACTCCAATAGAAGAGTTAAATCAAGCAGACTTCACTTTTAATGCGCAAACCTTTTTAGGCAGTTTAAAATTCACCACAGAAGAAATGAGCCAAAAAATCTCAAATTTAAGTGAAGGGCAGAAGGCAAAACTGCTATTATTAAAATTGATTGTTGAAAAAAACAATGTGTTGGTTTTAGATGAGCCAACTCGCAATTTAAGCCCGCTTTCAAACCCCGTTATTAGGCAAATGCTTAATCAATTCAACGGGGCAATAATTGCTGTTTCGCACGATAGAAAGTTCATAAAATGTGTTTGCAATAAAATGCTTGAATTAACGGCGGACGGGCTAAAAGAAGTGGAGTTATAAATGATTTGATTTTCAATGCAAAAAGAGTTAAACTATTTTTGGAGATGGGAGATGAAAATTAAGGTTGAAGATTTAGAAACAGAACGCTTGTTGCTTAGAAAGTTCAAGGAAAGCGATGCCCAAGATTATGTTGATTTTATGAGTGATAAAAAGGTGCGCCTATTCATGCACACTTTAAATTGGGGCAGAGAGGAATATTTAAAGTTTTATGAAACAGTTGTGGCTGGTTATAGAAAGCGCAAAAATCCAAACATGAATTTTGCAATCGAACTTAAAACCAATCACAAAGTGATAGGCCACATTGTGGTTGGAGCAAATTGGAAAGATAATTATTTTAAACTTGGCTGGGGCATAGGCAGCAAATATTGGGGCAAAGGTTACGCTTATGAGGCGGCAAAAGCGGTGATGGACCACATCTTTAATAATTACGATTTCCATCGTGTGCAAGCAGATGTTTGGGCAGGCAACACAAGGAGCATAAACTTGGCTTTACGCCTTGGTTTCAAAGAGGAAGGTGTGAGCAGAGATGCAATATATAACAATGGCAAATATATCGATGATTTGCACTTTGGTTTGCTAAGAAGCGAATGGGAAGAGAACGCATAAAAAAAGAGGATTGTTTGCGCTTATTTAGCCAATAAATCGGCAAAAAAAGAGGCTATTTAGCCAACTATTTACTGTCAAAGTGAGATTTTGCCAGAAAAAAAGAAAGCATTATTTGCTTAACTATTTAGCCGATATAAAATCGGCAAAAAAAGAAAGCATTATTTGCTTTCTTTTTTCATTGTTTTTAAGCAGTTGGCGCACACATTTTTCTTTCCTTTCTTTCCGTCAATTTCCACATCAACTTTTTGAATATTTGCACCAAAAGTTCTCTTAGTGTGGCGCATGCTATGGCTAACATTGTTGCCAGAGGTGCGGCCTTTACCACAAACTTCACAAACCTTCATTTTGCCCTCCTATAATAGTTAATTGCTTAAATACTTGCATATAATAACACAACAAAAGCCAAAAATCAAGTATTTTTCAAAAATTGTAAAAAAATGTTTGATTATTTTTTTAATATATATTATAATAAGTGCGGAGATTGTATGAAATTAACCACTTTTAATTCATTTGGAAAAATCTCAATTAGCAAAAAGGCAATTAGCAAAGTTGCCGCTGTTTCAGTGATGGAATGCGTTGGGGTTGTGGGTTTAGTTTCGCAACGCAGTTTTTTCAAGGGCAATGTGTTGGCAACCAATCACAAAGGCGTTGTGGTTACAACTCTCGGCAATGATAATATGAAAATAGATGTCTATGTTATTATGAGGCATTGTGGCGTTAGCGCCTCCGCAGTTTCAGAGTCCATTAGGCAAAGCGTTAAATATTCTGTTGAGCGTTTCTCTGGCATGATGGTTGAAAATGTGTCCGTCCATATCGTAGATGTTAGAGTATAGGAGTTTAATAATTTATGAGTAAAACAATCGATGGTTCTACGCTGAGGAAGATGTTTTCAAGCGCATTTTCGTTAGTGGAAGAGAACAAAAAAGATATAGACGCTTTAAATGTCTTCCCCGTGCCAGATGGCGACACGGGCACAAACATGAGCCTCACTTTAAAAAGTGCAGTTTCTGAAATGAACGCGTGCGATTCCAACACGGTTGAGTCCATTTGCGTGGCATTCAATCGCGGAGCATTAAAGGGTGCGCGTGGCAACAGCGGCGTTATCACATCACAAATCATCAAAGGTTTGTGCTCTGCTTTGATGGCAAAAGAGGCAATTTTAATTAAAGATTTTGCCAAAGCCATTCAAGCAGGTGCAGATATGGCTTATAAGGCTGTAACAGTGCCAAAAGAGGGCACAATTCTCACAATCATAAGGGCAATGGCAGAGAAGTCAAAGCAAGCCAGCAAATCTTGCAAAACATTTGAAGAGTTCTTCAATGAAATCATCAAGCATGGCGAAAGCACTTTGCAAATGACGCCGGATATGCTTCCTGTGCTTAAAAAAGCAGGTGTTGTTGATGCGGGTGGAAGAGGCTTAGTTTATATCTTTAGTGGCTTCTATAAAGCGCTCACAGGTGAGCTCACAGAGGTCAATTTCGTAAATAATGTTGAAAAAGACGTAACGAGCGAAGAGTTCCATGTTAGTTTCCAATCACTTGCAGATATTAAATACGCTTATTGCACTGAGTTCTTTATCATAAACATATTTGAAAAGACCACGGATGCAGACATCAACAAATTGCGTTCTCGCTTAATGGAAATTGGCGATTGCGTGCTTTGCATAGGCGATTTGCAGCTCATAAAAGTTCATGTTCACACAAATGAGCCCAATAGGGCATTGGGGTATGCCCTTCAATTAGGCGAATTAAATGGCGTAAAAATTGAGAATATGTTGGAGCAAAATCGCCAAATTCGCAAGCAACAAGAAAAAACGCCTGCAAAAGAGTTTGGCATGGTTGTTGTGGCTGCCGGAGAAGGGCTTAGTAATGTGTTTAAGGACATTGATGTTGATTATGTGATAAGCGGTGGTCAAACTATGAACCCAAGTGCTAACGACATCGCCACTGCAGCAGACCAAGTGAACGCTAAAAATGTGTTTGTTTTCCCTAATAATAAGAACATTATTATGTCTGCTGAACAAGCAAACGACATCACTGATAAAAACTTAATCATCATCCCAACCACAAGCATTCCAGAGGGAATAAGCGCGGTTTTGGCTTTTGATGCTAGTGTGAGTGCGGAAGAAAATAAGGCCAATATGTTAGACGCAATCTCAACCGTTAGTTCGGGCGAGGTTACTTATGCGGTGAGGACGACCAATGTTGATGGCGTGAATGTTAAAGTTGGCGACATAATGGGTCTTGACGGGCACGCCGTTCTCACAAAGGGTAAGGAAGTTGGTGCAACCACCATTGAATTGGTTAAAAAACTAGTTTCACCAGAATCCAGCAATCTAACATTGTTCTACGGAGAGGGTGTAACAGAAGAAGATGCACAAAATCTTCAATCTCAGCTTGAGGACACTTTCCCAGATATAGACATTTCAATGGTTTTTGGCGGACAACCTGTTTATTACTACATAGTTTCTGTTGAATAAATGATTAATTTAGCCCTAATTTTAGGGCTTTTTTTTGTATTATTTTGTTGATTTTGCGCATAATAAGGGCGTAGGAAGGCCCTACATAAAAGGAGAATTTATGTTTTTTAGGAAAAAAGAAAAAGCAGTGAGCACCACTCCGCAAGACGAATCTTCGTCAATGGACATGGAAAATTGTGGCGCAAAATCCACTGCCAAAACTGTAAAGGCAGTTTCAAACCGTGCATCTGCCAAATCATCTTGTGGAAAGTGTGGCAAATCTGGTGGCAACACTAAGGCTTGCAGTGGAAAGATGAGTTCATCAGCAAAAGCTTGCAGTGGAAAATCTAATTCAAAAATTTCAAATAATTGCAAGTGCGCTAAATAATTAAAAAATCTCAACTTTTGTTGAGATTTTTCATTTTATTAAGAAAAAAGCACACAATGGTGCTTTTGGAGCGGAAGACGGGGATCGAACCCGCGACCTTTGCCTTGGCAAGGCAACGCTATACCACTAAGCCACTCCCGCACGTCGCAACTCTCGCTATTGCCAATTTGCTCATAAATTCGCAAATATAGGCCTTTTGCTCGGTTGCTCCTTTACTTTTAAAGAGCGCTTCGTTAACTCTTTAAAAGTTATTTATTAGTTATGTTAGTTTGCTTGTTTTACGGCGCAAACATAACTTTTTATTTGTTTGCACCGCTTCTATGAGGGACAACCAGCAAGCTGTTTTTCCCTCATTGCTCCTTTTCCTTTAATAAGGTTATATTTAAAGAGAACTGCACTAACTCTTTAAAAGTTAATTTTTAGTTTGCTTGTTTTATCCTTAAAAAGGGTGGTGGGAGATATAGGACTCGAACCTATGACCCTCTGCTTGTAAGGCAGGTACTCTACCAACTGCGCTAATCTCCCATAATATTAAGTTGTGCAGGCAGTTGGTAGAGCAAGCTCTTCCCTCGCTATCGCTCACTCGTTGCTGCGCACCGCTACAATATGCCAAAGGGCATGTTGCTTAACGCTACTTCGCCAACTGCGCTAATCTCCCGTAAAGATTGCAATATAAATATACCACAATCATACACTATTGTCAAGAATTTTTTAAAAGATTTATAAAATTTTTAAAAAGAAATTTGCTCCACGCTATTTTTAATTTCTGTTTTAATGCCATAATCACTCAAAGTGTTCAAAATGTCATCGCTATGCAAATTTTTTCTATCTTTTGAAACTGTTGGCAAAATCAATTTATCGTCAAATTCGATCACGCCTTTGAAAGCAATTTTCATCATTGGTTCATTGGAAATATAGTTAGGGTTGTCAACAAGCACATCTCTATATGCAAAAAAAGTGGGGTATTTAAAAATCATTTTGCTTCTAACTTCTGGGTAGTAAGAGCAATGAGTTATTTTTTTTCTTTTAGAATCCTCGATTGCATCTTCAAGCACATACTGCTCGCGAGCAAACCAAAATTCTTTTGCTTTTTTTGGTTTCTCATGTGGTTTAACATCAATAAACTCCACCACATTATACATTATATTCTTCTTTTGAAGATAACGCTCAGCATCTTCAATCTTTGCCTTCCCATCGCGTTGGAGGAGAATAAGCATGTCGCTCCCCTCACTATAAATAATATTGTCAAATTGAGTGGTTTTAATCGTTTTGTTCCCAACCAAGAATTTGCATATAAGATTTTTAAAAATCAAAACATCGTGCGTGATGTTCTGCAAAGCAGCATATAGTTCATCTGGATTGTTTTGGATTGCCCATATATCTAAAACTGTTTTTATCATAATATCTATTATATAATAAACTGCGAAAAATGTCAATAGCCAGTGCAACAAAAAATCACCCATAAAGGTGATTTGGTGCCGGTGGTCGGGGTCGAACCGACACGTCCTGTTACGGACCCAGGATTTTAAGTCCTGTGCGTCTGCCATTTCGCCACACCGGCAAATTAAGATGGAGGCACCAACCAGAATCGAACTGGTGATAAGGGTTTTGCAGACCCTGGCCTTACCTCTTGGCGATGGTGCCACATCATTTTTTCTGCAATCATGCTTTAATTAAGCAAAATTTTTAATGTTCCCTGAAAGCAACAAACAACTTTACTATTATATATGATAAAAAGAAAAATTGCAACATTTTTTTGAAAGTTTTTCAAAATTTTGCTTTTATCTAAGGCTATTTTTCAAAACATTCTTCAAGAGATAGATATGCATTGCGCGTCCTTTTTAAGCATTTTGAGAAGTAATCAAGGCCAATCATTATGGAGTAAACGAACTTTTTATCAAACTTATCACAGGCGATATAAAGCGAATTTAGAAGCATGGCAAATTCTTCTTTTTCTGCGGGTTTTAGTTTGAAATCGTCCATTTGATTTAAAATTAACTTGATGTTTGTTTTAATTTTCAAATAGCAGTTATTTTGGATAGAAATCTGTTCGGCTTCCACAAATTTGTTGCTAAATGCCGAGTTTATAGCCTCCTTAAATGGCAAAATCAACTGTTTTGAAAAATTTGTTAGATTGTTGTCAAAAAATTTATTTAAAAAGTCTGCAAACCTAATGGTTTTGTTTTCGAAGCGGAAGAGTAGGTTATACACTAAGGCAATAATTTCTTTTTCGTCAGTTGGGTAAACGAATTCAGGGTTGTTTTTCATCTGCTCGTAGGCATAATCAAAATCAAACCCTCTAAGGGCATAACTAATCACATTTTTAAGCCTTTCGTTGTTTGAAAAAGTGTTAAGCATTGCACTAAACTTGGCCTCTGGCAAAATAAACCTGCCCGCCACAAATTCATCACAACAATTATTAAATCCAACCAATTCCTCTTCCATAAACCCTCCTATAATATTATACCACCATAAAAAATACTAATCAAGCAAAATTTAGGCTAAAAAATGTTTGAGTTTTTGCGTTTTTTGTTGTAAAATAAAATAGTAAGCGATTACGAATATTTTTTTGTTGAGGTAGTTATGGATTTTGTACCAGATAGCACCACATATAAATTGATTTTGTTGTATGTTTTAGACAAAATGGAAATTCCTCTAACCGAGGCTTCAATTTTGGAAATTTGCTCAACTCAAAATGATTGGATTAATTGGATGGAGTGCAAAGATTTGCTTGCCCAATTAATAAAGTCTGGTTTTGTGTATGAGCCAAGCACCGAAAATGAAGAGAATAGGTACAATATCACGGTGAATGGGCGAGAGTGCCTTTCGCAGTTTTACACGCGCATTCCTGCCAGCCTGCGCGCAAATATCGACCAATTTGCGCTAGACAACAAATTGTCGTTTAAACGCAGCCAAGAATATGTGTCTAAATATTTTAAGAACGAGGACGGGCGCTACACAGTGGAGCTTCGCATCCTTGAGCCAAACATTGCTGAAAATGTGTTTGCCATCACTATCAAGGCCGATTCCCGCCATGCTGCCATGATGGCTTGCAAAAAATGGAGAGATGTTGCTCCCTCCATTTATGAATATGTGTATGGCAAAATGATAGAAAACTAAAATAAACTATTATATTCTCTCACATTTTGGATTGTGGAAATTTCTTGCTTAATGTGATAAACACTATTAAACCCAGCGATTGTGATGAATAATAAAATTGGAAGATAGTAAGAGAAAGTGGTGAAATAAATATACTGCAAAATTGAATAAGTGGTGGTGCACGCAAGCACAACCAGCATGGCAATAGAAATCAATTCAGTTATCACAAAATATATTCTCAAAAAGCTTCTTTTTTTTATGTTTGAAATCACGGTGATGTTTTTAATTGAAGAGCCATGCACGGTAACTTTTTGGATTATATTAAAGCTTCTAAACGCATAAATTAACGAAATAATTGTAAACATCAAGGCAGACACCAACAAAATGACACTCAAAATGGTTTTAATTGAAGTGAGCGTGCCGCGCATATAATTTAAAACAAGCAAAACAAATTGCCAAATGAATGCGGCGAGGAACAAAAACATAAAAAACAATCTCATTGCCACGTCTTTTTTTAGCAACGGAATGTCCTTATTCAAGTATTCTAACCTTTCAATTTTCATAAAAACCTCATTTTTATTTTAAAATTTTATATTTTAAAAGTCAATTAAAATAATGAGGTTTATAAATTTTGTTTTTCAAATTAAAAATGCGAGTGGAATGGCAAAGGCAACACACAAAATTGCCTGACTAAATTTTTGAAGCAACATTGTTTTTGCACTCAACTTCAGCCTAGATAAGAATGATTGCGATTGCATCAAAACACTCACTCCGCCAAAACCCACAAGCCCGCTTGCAATTATTGTTTTTGCACGCAAAGAAATAGTTGTTTTCCCAAGGTCTAACACTCCGCGCGTTATTTCAATTCCACCTTTAAAAATAGACCTAATCACATCTGCATTTAGGTTTGTTTTCATAGATATTAAATTGGCAAAAAATGTTGTAATTTTCAAATTTTCAAGTATGTCTATAAATAGGAAACTCATAACAATGAAGCCTCCCACCATCAAAACCGAAATTAGCGAATCATACACGCAATCATATAGTAAATTTGCATTGGTTGGCTCGGCAGAGCAAGAAAAATCCAATTCTTTTTCTGCCTTTCCGCGGTAAATCAAGCCATTTACCAAACTTGCCAATATGTTTGAAATGAGCACAATCACACCCGCTTTAAAAGAGCATAAAAAAGAAATCCCCACTGTGCCAATGATAAACATCGGTCCACTAACAGAGCAAAACGAGAGCATCCTTTTTGCTTCGTTTTTTGTGATTCGTTTCATTTCAAAAAGGTTGCAAATGAGTTTTGCTCCCATTGGATAACCAGATATTATAGACAAAAAATAAATGGTCGAACTGTTGCTAGTGTGATATATCTTTTTAAAAAACTTGTCCATTTTGTTTGGCTTTGGGCTAGATAGATTCACAATCAGCCTGGTTAAAATGAAAAATGGCAAAAGGGTAGGCAACACATTAAATGCCCAAACAGAAATGGCATTTAAGCAAGAATTTGCATAAGTCTTTGGAGAAAATAAAAAAATTGCACATACTATCAAGAGCAAAACGACAATCAATTTATTTGATTTTAGTTTTTTTATCATATATAATAATATTAATCTATCAGTTAATAAATCACATTTAGAGGTAGAAATGAAAAAATTTGCACTCGTTTTAAGCGGAGGAGCGGCAAAAGGCTATGCTCATATTGGCGTTATAAAGGCTTTAGAAAAACACGGCTTAAAGCCTGACTTAATCGTTGGCACATCAATGGGTGCGCTGGTTGGTGGGCTTTACGCTGCGGGCAAATCCGTGCAAGAGCTTGAAGAGTTGGCTCTAAAAATTAAAGGAATAGGCTATTTTAGTTTGTTTTCCACGCTTTTTAAAGGCAATTTGTTAAACATCAATAAGGTTAAGAGGCTTTTAAAATCTAATTTGGGAGAAATCACTCATGACGATTGCAAAATAAAATTTGTGTCTGTGTCCACCGAGTTGAACACGGGCAAAGAAAAGCACTTTTCGTCTGGCAAAGTTTACGATAGCGTTATGGCAAGCATTTCAATTCCGGGCGTTTTCCCAAGCATAACCATAGACGGCAACACTTATTGTGATGGTGGGGCTCTCAACAATTTGCCAGAAGATGTGGCACGCGAGTTGTTGCCAGAAGCGGTCATAGTTTCGGTCGATGTGATTGGCGACTATGCAAAGCAATACGAAAAAGGACACATCAAGATGATGGACACATTATTAAACGCCACCACACTCATGACTAGCAATGTGGTGAAGAGCAAGCCAGTTTTCGCAGATTTACGTATGGTTATAAGTCAACCCTCAATTAGCCAGGCAGATTTCTCAAACAAAGCTGCCACAAAGTCAATAAAGAAAGGTGAAATCATAGCAGAAAATCACATTGAAGAAATTTTAAATTTGTTAGGAGCAAAAGATGGAATTGTTAAAAGAACTAGAAAAAAGAGCACTCAAAATTGATGCCACAATCATTTTGCCAGAAGCAAATATGGATAAGCGTGTTTACGCAGCATGCGAAAAAATTCTAAAGCGCAAACTTGCAAAAATAATTGTCTTTGGCAAAGCTAGTGAGTTTGGAGCAGGTTTTAAAACTGAAAATTGCCAAATAATAGACATTAAAAAGTTTAAACGCTTGGACGAATTTGCAAATCAACTGTATGAACTTAGAAAGGATAAAGGGTTAAGCCTATTAGACGCTAAAACGCTCATTTTGCAGCCAAATTATTTTGCCATGATGTTGCTAAAAAACAATCTTGCAAATGGGGTGGTGGCAGGCGCACATTATTCCACGGCAGACACTCTCCGCCCAGCCCTTCAAATAATTAAAACAAAGCCGGGCAAAACCTTAGTTACAGGTGCTATGCTCATGCTGAAAAATGGCAAAAAGCCACTTGTTTTTGCTGACATTTCACTTGTTGAAAACCCAACCAGCGAAAATTTGGCAGACATTGCAATATCTGCTGCTGAATTTTATAAAAGGCTCACAAATCGAGCCCCAAAAGTGGCAATGCTGAGCTATTCCACAAAGGGTAGTGCAAAAAGCGAAATGGTAGATAAAGTTTCTTATGCAACGAAATTGGCGCAAGCAAAATCCAACTATTTGATAGATGGAGAAATGCAGGTCGATAGTGCGCTAAATAAATCTGTTGCCAATCACAAAGGCGTCAATTCGGCGGTTGGAGGCAATGCAAATGTGCTGATTTTTCCCGACTTAAATGCAGGTAACATCTCTTATAAATTAGTGGCAAGATTGGGTGGTTATAAAGCCGTTGGTCCAATAATGCTTAATTTTAATAAACCAGTGAATGATTTGAGCCGTGGTTGCACAGCGGACGAGATTGTTAGCACGGTTGTTATCACCAAAATATTGGTTTAATTTTATAGGATTAATATATCGCATTTTTATATGTTAAAAATTAGCAAAAAATAGAGCAAAATCATAAAAACCAACTGAAAATATTTTGTTTTTAAAATCAAATGTGCTAAAATTTTTTTGTTTTAAGGAGAAATTATGAAAGTTTTAGTTGTTAATAGTGGCAGCAGTAGTTTAAAAGCACAGTTGATGGAAACGTCAAATGGCAAAGTTTTTGCCAAAATTTATTGCCAGCGCATAGGGCTAGATAAGCCTTTTATGGAGTATAAAACAAGCGAAAAGCGTGTGATCGAAGCTCCAATGCCCACACATAAAGAGGCTTTTCAACTTGCGTTGAACACGCTCACAGACAAATCTATTGGCGTAATAAAATCATTGGATGAAATCAAAGCCGTAGGGCACAGAATGGTCAATTTCGGCGAGAAATATAATCAATCAATAATAGTGGATAAGCGCGTTTTAAAAGACTTGGAAAAGTTCATTCATTTTGCACCGCTTCACAACCCAGCAGCTTTGTTGGGCGTGAAAGTTTGCATGGAATTGATGCCAAAGGTGAAAAATGTGGCAGTGTTTGACACGGCTTTCCATTCCACCATGCCAGAAAAAGCTTATATGTATGCAATCCCTTATGAATTATATTCTAAAAATAAAATTCGTCGCTATGGTGCTCACGGCACTAGCCACCGCTATATAGCCATGAAGTGCAAAGAATTGTTTGGCAACCTAAAAGGCAAAAAAATCATCTCTTGCCACATTGGTAGTGGCAGCAGCATTTGCGCCATTAAAGACGGCGTTTGTGTGGACACTTCTATGGGATACACTCCGCTTGCAGGCGTGGTGATGGGCACACGCTCGGGGGATATAGATGCCTCAGTTTTAAAAGCCATTATGGAAGCAAAAAATTTGAATATTGACCAGGTTACAAACTTGCTTAATAAAGAAAGTGGCTTGCTTGGCGTTACGGGCAAATATAGTGATATGCGCGATATAGATGCACATCTCGACGAGCCAAGAGTGAAGCTTGCCTTTGATTTGCTTGTTTATTCAATCAAAAAATATATTGGTGCTTATGCGGCCGCAATGAATGGCGTTGATTATATTATTTTCACAGCCGGCGTTGGCGAAAATGACGAACTAGTGCGCGAAGCCGTTTGCAAAGATATGGAATATTTGGGTGTTGAGTTTGATAGCAAAATTAATAAAACTGCCCCTCGTGGCACAATTCAAGAGTTTTCAAAGAAAACAAGTCGTGTGAAAGTTTATCGCATTCCAACAGACGAAGAGTATATGATTGCGCTAGACACGGCAAGCCTTGTTAAATAATCAACCATAACTTGGCAAAATTAAAAGAAAAAAGGGCGGTTAGCCCTTTTTATTGTTTTTTCAATCTGTGTCTGCAATATGGCATTAAATCGCTTATAGCATTAGGGTAGTGTGAAAACTTAAAGATTGTTTCGTCCAGCGTGAAAACAATTCTATTATATAGCCCTCTCACAATCTCTAAGTAATAAGGCACTTGGCACGCTTGAGGTGTGCCTTTCAATAAGATAATCTCATCATAGGCCGAATTGTATAAGTTTTTTGTTTGAAAATAATATTCTCCATTTATTTTCAGCACCAATTTAGCCTTGGCTTTTTCAGAAAGCTTTTTGGTGCTCAGTTTTTCCAAAGAACCCAAAACTTTTTCCATTTTGGCGATTATTGATTCAATTCGGTCGATGTTTAACTCGTTTATTACTTCAATTTTTTTATTAAGTAGTTTTGCATTAAAAATTGACATGTCACTATCCACACCCATATAATTTCTCCTATTGGCTCGCTTATTCTAGCATATTTAAACTTTTTGTCAATAGAAATCGCCAAAAATTTAGCAAAATTTTTTAAAACTGTTGACAAGTCTTGTTCATTATGTTATAATAACCTAGATTTTTGTTTTGTGATTTTGGCATTAATTTGGTTTAAAATTGCCAAATCATAATTTAATAGGAGGAAAAAATGGCTGTTCCAAAAGGGAAAGTGTCTAAGGCTAGAAGAGATAAACGCCGTGCTAATTGGAAAGCTGCAGTGCCAACTCTAGTTGAGTGCCCACACTGCCACGAAAAGAAAGTGGCACACCAAGTGTGCAAAAACTGCGGATATTATGACGGTGAGCAAATTGTTGACCTAGACAAGAAAAAATCAAAATAAATTTAGAGCATTTTGCTCTATTTTTTATTTGACGAATAAAATATTGACACGCCCAACAAATTTTGCTAAAATTTAGTTATGAAAGTGGAAGAAGTTAAAGATTTTATTCTCAATTTAGATTTGAGCATTAAAAAGATTGTGCTAAGTGATAGGCTAAGCGGAGATGTGTCAAAAATCGTGTTGCGCCCGGTTGAAATTAAAGGTCAACACCTATTTCAAGAAGAAACGTTTAAGGGCACACAGGCATTTCATCGAAATTTGAGTTTTCATGAAGCAATAACCAGTGTAGATTTTAAAAATTTTAAGCAAGTTTTGGCTGAATGCGAGGGCAAAACGATAATCTTTTCCATATCAAAAAATGGCTTCAAAAAAAAGGAGCAAGCAAATAATCTCACAACTTCGAGCATCTCCACATCGCACAACAAAGCAAAAAAATATTTGCTGAGTGAAGGGGAAGATGTGCCAATTATGCAAGAGTTGGGCATATTCACCAAAGACAATAAAATTGTGGCTTCAATGTATGATAAATTTAAGCAAATTAATAGGTTTATTGAAATTATAGACGATGAGTTTAAATCGACAAATTTAAAAGAAATCACAATCCTAGATTTTGGCTGTGGCAAAAGTTATCTAACATTTTTGATTTATCATTATTTCGTGAATATCAAACACATTAAGGCTCACATTATTGGCTATGACATCAAAAAAGATGTGGTGGAAAATTGCAATAAGCTTGCCAAAAAGTATAATTATTCAAACTTAGAGTTTATTTTAAGTGATGTGAAAAAAGATAAATTGTTCACCGGCAAAATCGACATGGTCATCACTCTCCATGCTTGCGACACAGCCACCGACTATGCACTAAATTTTGCCATCCAGCACAAAGCTAAATATATTTTCTCCGTGCCTTGCTGCCAGCATGAAATAAATCTCTCTATAAGGAAGGGTGGGGAGTTTGATTTAATGCTAAAAGACGGCATCGTAAAAGAACGCTTTTGCGCTCTGCTCACAGACGAAATTAGAGCCGAAATTTTGCGAGCCTTTGGCTATAAGGTGGATATGATTGAATTTGTTGATTTTGCTCACTCTCCAAAAAATATAATGATAAGAGCAAAATTAAACTCATCTAAAAAGGACAATAAAATTTTTGAAAATATCGAAAATTTGATAAAAAACTATAATTTTTCGCAAAAATTATATGATTTAACAAAAAAATTATAAAATTTTTAAAAATTTTGCCATCATTTTTATGCAATCATCGTGAAAACAAGAAAGAATAAAAACATTTTACTTTTATTCTTTTTTTATTTATAATATTAGTGTAGAAATTTTTAAATCAAAAGGAGATAATATGAAAGTTGTTGTTGATGCTTTTGGAGGAGATTTTGCTCCGCGAGAAATTGTTGCTGGCGCAGTTAAAGCGTTGCAAGCAAATGAAAAATTAGAATTGGTGTTGGTTGGAGATAAAGATAAAATCACAGAGTTGTTGCAAGAGATGGTGTTTGTTAGCGATAGATTGGAAATTGTGCACGCACCGGATGTGATAACGAATGATGAATCTCCCGCTTCAGCAATTCGCACAAAGAAAACTTCAAGCATTGTTGTGGCGTATGACTATTTAAAGAATAATGACGATGCCGTTGCCTTGGTCAGTGCAGGCAGCACGGGGGCAACTCTCACAGGCGCAGTGCTCAAACTTGGCAGAATTCCTAAAATATCTCGTCCGGCACTTGCTCCAATTTTGCCAACCGTTAATGATAAAGGCGTTATGCTTTTAGACTGTGGCGCAAATGCAGAATGCAAGGCTGAAAATTTGTTGCACTTTGGCATAATGGGCAATGAATATATGAAAGCACTTGGCGTTAAAAATCCACGCATTGCACTTTTGAATATTGGCACAGAAGAAGAAAAGGGCAGCGAGATGATTAAAGAAGCGCATCAACTTTTAAAAGATTCTGGCTTGAATTTCATAGGCAACATCGAAGCGCGTGATATTATGCGTGGCAACTGCGATGTGGTTGTTAGCGATGGCTTTGCGGGAAACATTGCTCTTAAAACGATTGAAGGCGTGGCAGAGATTTTGTTTGGCGAACTTAAAGACACGGTTAAATCATCTTTTAAGGCGAAACTTGGTGGCTTGCTTTTGAAGAAAAGTTTGAAGCAAATTAAAAATAAATATGACTATCAAAAACTAGGTGGTGCACCATTGCTTGGTGTGAGCAAAATCGTTTTGAAATGCCATGGCAATAGCAAAGCAGATAGCGTTTCAAAAACTATTGAGCAGGCATATCAACTTGGCAAAAATAAGTTAATTCAAAAAGTTACAGAAGCAGTGGCAAAATAAAATTTGCTTAAAAAATTTTTAGAATTAGGAAAAAACGAATTAAAATCACGAAAATTTTTAAATATTTACGCAAAAAACGCAAAAAAGATAAAATTTTTAAGAAATTATAGAAAGAGAAATATGAAAAACACATTCTTAGATTTATTTGAAAAATGTAGCGATGAGTTGAAAACACTTGCCCTAACTCATTCATCTTTTGCTCACGAGCATAAAACGGAAAGCAATGAGCGCATTGAATTTTTGGGAGATAGTGTGCTCGAAACGATTGTTAGTGATTATCTCTATAAGCATCTAAAAAAAGACGAAGGCAAAATGAGCAAAATTAGGGCGTCATTTGTTTGCACAGAAAGTTTGGCAGAAGTGGCAAAAAAAATTGCCATTGAGCCACGCATAAGGTTTGGCAAGAGTTTTAAAAGTGCCACAATTAGCGATGCCATTTTGGCGGACACAATTGAAAGTATGATTGGTGCAATTTATCTAACATTTGGTTTGCCTTCAATGTCCACCGCTGTGCTTGATGTTTTGCAAGTTAAGTCAAAACTAAAGAACGGCGTTAAGCCAAATGACTATAAAACCGAATTGCAAGAATTTTGCCAAGCGAACAAATTTAAGTTGGAGTATAAGGTGGAAAAATACTCGCTCGAAAATGGTCAAGAAAATTTTAGAGCAAGCAGTTTTGTTAATGGCAAGTTTGTGTCTTATGGCAACGGCTCAACTAAGCGTGAAGCAGAGCAAAATTCTGCACACTTAGCCTTGGCAAAACTTAAGAAGGAGAAAGATGAATAAAGTGGTTTTAATAACGGGTGCGTCCCGTGGGATTGGCCGTGCCACAGCCATAAAATTTGCAAGCGAAGGCTACGATGTGATATTGAATTATATCGATAACGCTCGCGATGTTTTCCACAAAGAAGATATCGACAATGAAAAAGATGTGCACGCACTGAAAAATTTGCTTGAAACTAAATTTGGCGTGAGAGCCACACCTATTCTTGCAGATGTGTCAAGCGAAATTGAAGTGAAAAAGATGTGCCAACAAATCAAAAAAGAATATGGCGTCTTAAACGCTTTAGTTTGCAATGCGGGCATAGTTTTTGATAGAGATTTTAAAGATATAAAAATAAGTGAATTTCAACGCGTGCTAGCCGTTAATGTTGTTGGTGCATTTATCGTGGCAAGAGAAGCCTCCAAATTAATGAAAAAGGGCGGGGCAATAGTCAATGTTTCCTCCACGAATGGCACAAAAGTCATTTCGCCAGAGAGTTTGGATTACAACATTTCCAAAGTTGGCTTGCAAAGCCTCACAAGAGATTTGGCTTTCCAGCTAAAGCCAAAAATCAGAGTGAACGCAGTAGCAATCGGTTGGGCAGACACAACCATCAATTATCAACTTCCTAAAGAATATATCAAAGAGGAAAATTCTCGCATATTTATCAATCGTTTTGCCAAGCCTGATGAAATTGCAAATGTCATATATTTCCTTTGCAGTGATGCTGCCTCTTACGTGAACGGAGAGATTATTAATGTTGACGGCGGATATTGCTAAGGCGTTCAAAAATTTATTGACAAAAATTTAAAATAGTGATAATATATTTTTATGGAGGGAAAGATGCAAGATAAAGAATTGTTTAATATGGTTTTAGGCGAAGGCGAAGAAATTTTAAAAACTTATCGTCCGCATAAATTTCGTGCTTTCTTCACCCAAATTTTATCGTGGGTGTTGCTTTTATTGTTGGTTGGCATTTGTTGTTGGGGCATGGCAGTTGACGGAGAGAGTGGCAGCATTACAGGCGTCATAATTATTGGCTCAGTTTTTGTTGTTTTTGCCATTGTGTCGCTAATTTTAACAGGCATGTGGTGCAAAAAGACGGTTTATGCCATCACAAACAAGCGCGTTTTAATTCGCACCGGGCGCATTGGTGTGGACTATAAAAGTTTGGATTTTTCAATGCTTGGTGCAATCACTGTGAATGTAACTTGGGTGGATAAATTATTGCACAAAAACACTGGTCTTATCGCTTTTGGCAGCATGTCCAGCCCATTAACCACACAAGGAGTGGCAAAGTTTGCTTTTAATTTCATTCAAAACCCTTATGAGGTTTATAAAGAAGTTAAGGCAATAATTGATTTAAACAAAAAAGAAAATTAAAATTGCTTGACAAATTAAAAAATTAATATATAATATTAGCAAATAAAGAGTTTACACCATTTTTGAGTGTGAATTTAAAGGAGAAATTATGTTATTTGAGCCATCAATCGATGCCTTAGTGTCAATGTTGGGCTGCCGCTATGCTGTGGCAGTTATTGTTGGTGCTCGTGCCAAAGACCTTATAAATAAAATCCCAACCCTTTTGAATGGCAGTGGGAATTTGGCGATTGACTACGCTGCCAATGAAGTTTTGCGCGGTGAAGTTGGCGGAGCGCAGTCTAAATAAGTATGTATGCACAAGTGGTGGTGGACATATCAAATGATGCGGTTGATAGAGTTTTTGACTATCTCGCTTTGCCCACAACCCAAATTGGCATGCGCGTTTTAGTGCCATTTGCCGGCAGAAATGTGCTTGGTTATGTGCTCGGTTTAAGTGAAACTAGCAATTTTGACCCAAGCAAAATTAAATCAATAAAAAAGAATTTAGAAACTATCCCAAGATTAAAACCTGAAATCTTAGATTTGTGCAAGTTTTTGTCTGGGCGGTTTTTTTTGCGTATGAGCGACTGCATAAAATTGGCTCTTCCATCATGCGTTAGGCTAGATAACGCACGCGAGCAAATCGAATATGTCTGTTCGCTTGCAATGGATTTGGATAGTGCCATAAATATCATAGGCAAACGCGCCAAATCTCAACTCGGTGCAGTGGCTCATTTAAGCGAGCAGGGGGAGGTTAAGTTAGCCGATTTAGTTTCCCTTTTTGGGCGCGTGGCAGTAAACACACTTGCCGATAAAGGCATAATAATTAAAACGCCGCTAAGGCGCTTGCGTTCGCCTAGCGTTGAAATAAACAAAGAGCCTAAAAAGACCTTAACAAAAAGTCAGCAAGCGGCGGTTGATGCCATGCAAGGGAAGAATGAAACATTTTTATTGCAGGGCGTAACGGGCAGTGGCAAAACAGAAGTGTATATGACAATCATTGAAAACGCACTAAATCAGGGCAAAACTGCCATTATGCTTGTGCCAGAAATTTCACTCACTCCGCAAATGATGAGCAGGTTTAATTCTCGTTTTCCAAACAAAGTTGCAGTGCTCCATAGTGGGCTTAGTGAAGGTGAACGCTTTGACGAGTGGGATAGGATTTTTACCGGTCAAGCGCGCGTTGTTTTGGGTGCTCGAAGTGCCATTTTTGCGCCCGTTGAAAATGTGGGAGCAATCATAATAGATGAAGAGCATGATAGCAGTTATGTTAGTGAAAATAACCCCCGCTTTATCACGCACGATGTGGCAGAGTTTAGGGCTAGGCACAATAAATGCCCGCTAATTTTAGGCAGTGCCACACCAAGCATTGATAGTTTTAAGCGAGCAAAAGATGGGCAGTATAAATTAATCACCTTGCCCGAGCGTATCAACGGCTTGGAAATGCCAAAAATTGAGATAATAGACATGATAAACGAACTATTGGACGGCAATAGTTCGCCATATAGCAAAAAATTGATAGCAAAACTTGATGAATGCGTTAAAAACAAAAAGCAGGCAATTTTATTTATTAATAGGCGAGGATACGCCTCGTTTGTGGTCTGCCGTGAATGTGGCTATCGGGCAAAATGCAATGATTGTGAAGTGAGTTTGGTATACCACAAAGAAGATAACGAATTAAAGTGTCATTTTTGTGGCAAGCGATATAAGATGCTCACAAATTGTCCTAATTGCCATAGCGCAAACATTAGATATGGTGCGCTCGGCACAGAGCGAGTGGTGAATGACCTTAAAAAACTTTTTCCAAATGTGGCAATTTTTAGAATGGATAATGACACAACTCGTGGCAAAGATGGTCATAAAAAGATTTTGGAAGAGTTTTCTCACACCACGCCTTCAATTTTGGTTGGCACACAGATGATTGCAAAAGGGCATGACTATCCTGATGTAACTTTCGTTGGCATTTTAGACGCAGATGTCAGTCTTTATAATAGCGATTATAAATCAAATGAACGCACCTTCCAACTTGTAACTCAGGTTGCAGGCAGGGCGGGGCGCGCACATAATGACGGCTATGTGGTTTTGCAAACCTATGCTCCAAAGCACTATGTTTATAGGTTTGCTTCCAATTATGATTATCTCGGTTTTTATGATAAAGAAATAAATCTTCGTCAGACCACAGGCTTTCCACCTTATAGCCACATTTTGCGCATATTGGTGTCTAGCGTGAGTGAAAATAGGGCGATAGAAACCACCAAAAAGATTTTTGATAACGCCAAAAAATTGAAAGAGAAATATGGCAAACAAATCATATTTTTGCAGGCAATGCCAAGCCCGGTGAAACGCATTCAAACAAAATATCGCTATCAAATTTTAACGCGTTACACTCCAAACGAGAGCATTACGGCAGACTTCTATTCAATTGCTGACATAATTGAAAAAGATGTGTCAATTTTTGTGGAACTAAATCCAAACAATTTAAGATAAGAGGCTTTGCCTCTTTTTTAAAAACAATTAATAAAACATTGACTATCATCACATTTTATGCTAAAATAAATATGCAGTAAATTTTAAGAGAATGGATAAAATTCTTTTAAAAATTTTCAAAATCTTAATAAATTGCATCAAATTTTAGCAAAAATGCAAAAATTTTAGCTTAAATTTGAAAATTTTTGTGATTGAAGGAGAAATTATGGCAATTAGAGAAATTGTGCCTTACACAGATAAATTTTTAAGAAAGCAGAGCAAACCTGTTTCTTCTTTTGATGAAAAATTATGGGAACTTTTAGACGACATGCACGAAACTCTTAACGCAAGCGAAGGTGCAGGATTAAGCGCTGTGCAAGTGGGAGTGCTGAAGCGCGTTTTTATAATTCACATCAACAACATGAGCATTGAGTTTGTTAATCCCGTTATTATCAAGAAGAGTGGGGAACAATATAAAAAAGAGGGTTGCCTGAGCGTGCCAAACACATTCAATTATGTCAAGCGTCCACAGACAGTTACCGTGGCAGCGTTTGATAGATATGGCAACAAATTCACTCTCACTTGTGAGGATTGGACTGCCGTTTGCTTGTGCCATGAAAATGACCATCTTGACGGCATTTTGTTTACAGATAAAATTTGCGTTCCTCCAAAGGGCAAGGCAGAAGATTAAAGGTGAAAATGAAAATAGTATTTTTTGGAACAAATCATTTCAGCGCAGAAATTTTAAAGGCTCTAGTTGAAAATCATTTTGAAGTGGTTGCCGTTGTTTCTCAGCCAGACAAGGTGAATGGAAGAAACGGCAAAATTGTTTTTTCGCCCATTAAAAATTTTTGCTTAGATAATGGCTTGCCACTTTATCAATTTAAAAGCCTTAATTTAGAGGGTGAGAGCGTGCTGAAAGCCTATCAGCCAGATGTGTTTATCACGGCAAGTTTTGGGCAGATAATAAAGCAAAATATTTTGGACATTCCATTACGCGGCACGTATAATGTTCACGCAAGTTTGTTGCCAAAATTAAGGGGAGCTGCACCAATTCAGCGTGCCATTATGGATGGCGAAACCAAAACGGGCATCACCATTATGAAAACGGAGTTGGGGCTAGATACGGGCGAAATGTATTTGCAAAAAAGTGTGGATATTTTGCCCACAGATAACCTGCAGACATTAACTGAAAAATTAATATCGCTTAGCAAATCGTGCTTGATAGAATTTTTAAATAATTTTGACAATTTAATTCAACATGGCACTCCTCAAGACGATAGCCTTTCCACCTATGCCAAAATGATTAAAGATGAAGATTATCATTTGAATTTTAGCGAAAATTCCATCACGCTTTTCAATCGCATTCGTGCGCTAGAAGATTGCTATTTCTTCTATGACGGCAAAAGATATAAAGTGAAATCCGCTAGCATTTCAAATTTGGCAGGCAAGCCGGGAGAAATCTTGGCGTGCAACTCTAAGCAAGGGCTAGTTGTTGCCACACAAGACGGCAGTTTAAGTTTGGACACAATTCAACCAGAAGGCAAGCAGCCAATGCCTGCTAAAGCCTATATGAACGCCAACAAGTTTAAATTAGGCGATTTTATCGATAATTAAACGCGTTGAAATGAAAAGAACTTGTTTTGCAAAGGATATTAATGCAGATATTAAGTGATTTTAGTTTAGATGAATTAAAAGAAAAATTGGCAGATTTTCCTGCGTTTCGTGCCAAACAAGTTTTTGACGCAATCTTGCAAGCAAAGGACTATGACGAATTAAAACTCCCTAAAATAGATATAGAAACATTAAAAGAAAATTACATTTTAAAGCCAGTTGAAATTTTTAAAACGCTTACTAGTAAAGACGGCACAAAAAAATATTTGCTTAAACTATTCGACAACAACATTGTTGAATGCGTATATTTATTGCAAAATTATGGCAACACAATCTGCATGTCCACTCAAGTTGGCTGCAAAATGGGGTGCAAGTTTTGTGCTTCAACCTTAAATGGTTGCGTGAGAGATTTAACTGCGGGCGAGATGCTTTCCACAATCGCAGTTGTAAATGCTGATAACGGCAAATGTAATGAACGAAATTTCACAAACATTGTGCTTATGGGCAGCGGCGAGCCGTTTGATAATTACAATAATGTGGTTAAATGGCTAGGGCTTATAACTGATAAATCTGGCTTTAATGTTAGCGAGCGAAATATTTCGCTTTCAACTTGCGGCTTGGTGGATAAAATTTATGAGTTTGCCAAGTTAAATTTCAACATCACTCTTTGCGTTTCGCTTCACGCCACCACGGACGAAATCCGCAAAACAATTATGCCAATCGCCAATCGTTATTCAATCAAAGAGATTGTGGACGTATTGAAATTTTATATCGGTGAAAATAATAGGCGAGTGGTGTTTGAATATTGCCTAATTAAAGATGTGAATAACTCTAAGCAGGACATTTTGCGATTAAAGGAACTAACAAAAGACCTAAAATGCCATGTCAATGTGATTTGTCTTAACCCGAATGGTGGTCAGCTTAAAGCCACCACAAAAGCGGAAGCAGTTGCCTTTGTTAAAGCGCTGAACGATATTGGTGTTAGCGCTACATTAAGGCGCAGTCAGGGAAGCGACATTGAAGGCGCTTGCGGAATGCTTAGGGCAAAAACTTTAAAGCAAAGTTAAGGGGAGGGGGCTTAAACTGCGTTGCAGTTTGGCGGTTGAAAACCGCCAGCGCCGTTAGGCGCAAAGCCCCCATATTTTTTTAAAACCGCCATAAATTATTTTTAAAATAAAAATTTTTATGCTATAATTCTCTTAGGAGAGTTTATGCGAAAAATTGTAGTTTCAGCGTCAAGTTTGCCGGCAGGCCGCAATATGTCCAGCCAATTAGAGTATATCGAACGCGTGGGCAGTTATGGTGCGGATATGTATCACCTTGATGTGATGGACGGCAAGTTCACCAAGCAAAAATCAATCGATTTCAGTTATTTAGAGCAGTTGAAAGAGCACTCCTCACTGCTTTTTGATGTCCACCTCATGATTATGGATGCAGATAAAGTTGTGTCAAAATATATCAAGGCGGGTGCAAACATCATTTCGTTGCAGTATGAAGCATTTGCAGATAAATCAGTTTTAATTAAAACCCTAACCAAAATTAAAAAGAGCGGCATAATGGCAGGTTTGGCGATAGATATCGACACGGATATAAAAGTGCTGGACCAGTTTTTGAAATATATTGATATGGTAATAATTTTATGCGTTAAAGCGGGCAAAGGCGGTCAAAAATTTGATGAAAATGCAATAAAGAAAATAAAGTATGCGCGTAGCATAAGCAAAGAACTTTTAATAGAAGCGGACGGCGGAGTGAATGCCGACACGGCGAAGCAGTGCGTGAAGGCGGGGGCAGACATATTAGTGAGCGGCTATTATATCTATACAAATGATGCCTACACGGCAATTCAAACGCTTAAAGGCAAATCGGTGGCTGAGTGATGGATGAAAGGTTTTATATCTCGAAAATAAGCGGAGAAACGGCCACTTTTGATGCAGGTGAAGCCAATCATATTTCAAAAGTAAGGCGCAAGAGTGTGGGCGATGAAATCAAAGGCTTTAATGGTGATGGTTATGACTACACTCTTAAAATCGAAGCAATTTCCAAATCGGGCATAACTGCCCAAATTCTATCCAAGCAAAAAAATCAAGCGATGGATGAGCCGAATATCACAGTCTATCTTGCCATGCTCAAAAATGACGCGCTCACCACTGCAATAGACTATTTGGCAGAGTTAAATGTGCGGAATGTCAAACTTTTCAAGGCAGATTTTAGCATAGCTAATGTGGACGAAAAGAAGCTTGAAAAACTAAACGCCATTTCAGTTCAGGCAAGCAAACAGTGTGAGCGGGCAGACATTATGAAAGTTAGCGTTATAAAGAAAACAGACATCAAAAAAGATTGCGCTAAAATCACCACATTTTTCGCTTATGAAAACGCAACTGAGCCTCCCACATCATTTAGTGGTGATTTTGCTATAATCATAGGCGCAGAAGGTGGGTTTTCAACCGATGAAGTGCAATATTTTAGCGGGTTTGCAAAGCAAGTTAGTTTGGGCAAAACAATCATGCGTGCGCCCGTTGCCTGCGTATCAGCGGTTAGTAGTTTAAAAATTTTGAATCAATAAGGAGTGTTATGGATTGGAAAAAATTAAAAAAAATTGATGCTCATGTTCATTTGTTGCCTAAAGATTGCCTAAAAAAACAAACAGATGCGCAAGATTCATGGGCAAAAGCGTCAGTGGAAGAATATAGCAAAATTATGCAAGAATATAACATCGAAAAAGCAATTTTATTGCCAATAAATGATGGTTGGACGTTCTATTCAAATGTGGAAAAAACAAACGAGTGGCTTAGCAACACAACAAAAAACAATCCAAACAAATTTATTGCATTTGCCGATGTTTTGTCTGACGGCGGATATTTTGCAGAATCTTCACCTAACTTGCTGGGAAAATCAATAAAAAAATATAATTTATCTGGATTAAAAATTCATCCATCAAATTTAGGCATAGATATTGATAGTTTGGAAATGGTGCCTGTTTTAAGAAAAGCAGCCGATTTAAAACTGCCAACAATAATTCATTCCAATCCGTATGCAAGAACAAATTATGATTGCTGTTCAGCCGCAAAAATACATAAAATGGCACGTATTTTCCCAGACTTAACTATTATAATTGCACATTTGGGTGGAGCAGGTTGGCAAGACGCATTGCAAGGCAATGAATATGTTGACATATCATATGTTTTGCCACAATTTGTTGAACTTTATGGAATAGAACAAACAAACAGAATTTTAAGAGCATTTGGTGCGGATAGATTAATTTTTGGAACAGATTTTCCGCAAGCTTATGGCTGTAAATATAACGAAATTTTGGAAAAATATTGCAATATTTTAAATCAAATGGATTTTACAAAAGAAGAAGCAGAAAAAATTGCATATAAAAACATTTTAAAAATTTTAAATAAAAAATTATGAGGAATTAATGAAGGCGAGTGTAATCACTTTGGGGTGCAAGGTTAATGAATATGAGAGCCAATCGATTTTAAACCAATTAAAATCGGCGGGTTTTACGATCGCCGAAGGGTTAGTGAAAGCAGATGTTTATGTGTTAAATAGTTGTGCAGTAACCAACACCGCTGAGCAAAAATCTAGGCAAACTCTCACTAAAATTTTAAAACTTAACCCAAACGCAAAAATCATAGTTTGTGGCTGCGCAGTGCAAAATAATCCTAGCCAATTTTTGAAAAACAAAAATGTTTTTGCAGTTCTTGGCAACGCCGGCAAAGAGGACATTATGGCTTTTATTAATAAGCCAAACAAAGTTTTGCCCGACCTTATTCATGATAAATACACAAAGACCGCCCGCCCAATCGAAACGCGCACCCGCCAATTTATAAAAATTCAAGATGGCTGCGATTATTTTTGCACCTATTGCCTAATTCCTTATGTGCGGGGCAGGAGCAGAAGCCGCGATTTGGCGGATATAATTGACGAAATTAATCACACAAAGGCGCAAGAAATAGTGCTCACGGGCATAAATATGAGCGATTATAAAATCGATGGCAAACTTGCACTCAAAACACTTGTTGCGGCAGTGGATAAATGCGGAAAGCGGTTTAGATTATCCTCGTTAGAGTGCAATGTGCTAAATGACGCAATGCTAAAAACTCTAAAGCAATGCAAATATTTCTGCCCACATTTTCATCTAAGCCTGCAGTCCGCTTGCAATGAAACGCTTAAGCGAATGAATAGGAGATATTCAATCGAGCAGTTTATTGAAACCACGCAAAAAATCCGCAAAATGTTTAAAAACGCGTCAATTTCCACCGATATAATCGTTGGGTTTGTTGGTGAAACCGATGAAGAATTTGCCACCACTTATGCAAATTTAAAGAAAATTAATTTCAGTTTTATGCACATTTTCCCATATAGCGAGCGGGCGGGCACGGTTGCTTTAAAATTAAACGCTCCAAAAGTGGATAAAGCCACTCAAAAGCAGCGCGAGAAACAACTAATAGACCTAAATAACGAGTTTAAAAACGCATTTTATAGCCAAAATAAAGGCACAACCCACAAAGTGTTGGTCGAATTAGTTGACCAAAATTTTAGTTTCGGCTATACTGATAATTATATATACACCTACATACCCGGCAAATTAAAACTTGGCGAAATCTATGATATAACCCTAACCGAGCCATATCTAGAGGGCATGAAAGGCGTTTTGGAAAAGAAAAAGGATAATTAAATGGATAAAATTATTAAAGAACTAAACGATAATTCCAATTTAAAATATAAATTAGGTATAAAACGACCAACAACTTTCAAAGGTGATTATAAAAAAATAAACAACTTTATGTCGCTTGATATTTACGAACCAAGCAAAAATTATGAGCGAATTTTATCATTTTATTCTTATCCTACAGACGAAGATAAACATATTCTTGCCGCTTACTCAGTTTTAAACGAAAATGAAAATGTTTTTGGCATAAAAATTAACTCAAAGTTGGATGATGCTGCTAAAATTTTGCAAAATTTTGGCTATCAGCAAGAAAATAAAAACACATTTAAAAAAGATAACTTATCAATAGAATTTGAACTGAAAAATAAAATCATTTGCCAAATTAATGTTAAGTTGGAGAGTAAATATTTAGGAAATAAATTATATTAAAGGAGAAATTTATGGAAGATTGTGTGTTTTGTGCAATTAGAAAGGGCGAAATCCCTAGCACCAAAGTGTATGAAGACAAAGACTTTATGATTATTAAGGACATCAACCCGCAAGCCAAAGTTCACTTGCTTGCAATTCCCACCAATCATGTGCCATATCTTGATATAATGACCGATGATGGTGCTGCTTTGCTTGGCAAAATAATCTTAAAGATTTCCAAAATGCAAGAAGAACTTGGCATCACTGATGGCTATCGCCTAGTTGTCAATCAAGGGGACAATGCGGGGCAGACGGTCAATCATGTTCACATCCATATTATGGGCGGTGAAAAACTTAAAGATATTTAATAAATTTTTTAAAAAAGCAGTTGACATTCAAAATTTTTTGTTATATAATAAGGGCAGAGTGGTGATGAACCACCTTTTTAATGAAATTTTAAAATAAAAGTGGGTGAAAGAGTTGACAACAGTTAAATGTGGCGAAAACGAGTCAGTTGAAAGTGCTTTAAAACGCTTTAAACGCAAGTGCCAAAAAGACGGCATTATAGGCGACCTTAAAAAGAACACTGAATATAAAAAGCCAAGTGTTAAGAAAAAGGAAAAGCAAAAGGCTGCAAGAAAGCGCGCTATGAAACGCAACAAATATTAAAAAATAAGTGCAAACTTATTTTTTTATTAACACAAACTTGGCATAAAATATAAAAGAAAAAGTTTAAAGATTTCTTTTTTTATTTGCTTGAAAAACTAAAATTTGGTATAATACTTTTATGAATTATAAGGCAGAATTAAACGATGAGCAATATGAGGCAATGTTATGCACGCAAGGTCCTGTGCTTGTTAGCGCGGGTGCGGGCAGTGGTAAAACACGCCTTCTCACTTATCGCGTTGCCTATTTAATCACGGATTGCGGAGTGCCAGCGCAAAAAATTTTGGCAATCACATTCACCAACAAAGCGGCAAACGAAATGAAGGAAAGAATTGCAAAAATTGTGCCAGATGGTGGGCTGGTAACCGTTTGCACATTTCATAGTTTCTGCGCCCGAATGCTTCGCACATATTCAAGTTTTTTGAAGGATTATAAAGAAAATTTTTCCATCTTCACAGAAACCGATTCAAATAAAATTTTCAAAGATTTGTTTAAACAGATGGATATTGTTGATGAAGAAACGAAATCAAACTTTAAGCACAATGTTTCCACAATCAAGAATGAAAATATGACGGTTGAAGAGTTTGTTAAAATTTATAGTTATAGCCCTGCCATGCGCGAATTTGAGAAATTTTTTAATGCCTATCAAGCCGAACTTGTGAAGAATAATGCCATGGATTTTGATGATTTGCTAGTCAATTTTTATAATCTCATCCGTTCAAACCCTGAAATCTTAGAAAGCATTCAAAATAGATATGAATATTTTAGCGTTGACGAATTTCAGGACACAAACAAACTTCAATACGACATCATCAAACTGTTAGCATCAAAATCAAGAAACCTTTTAATTGTTGGTGATGAGGACCAATCAATTTATGGCTGGCGTGGTGCTAATATAGATAATATTTTTCAATTCACTCGCGATTTTAAAGAAGCCAAAGTGTTCAAGTTAGAGCAAAATTATCGTTCCACCAAAAAGATTTTAGAGCGAGCCAACCTAATCATAAAAAACAACAAAAATAGGCTTGATAAAAAACTTTTCACTGAGAATGATGAAGGGGCAGAAGTCTATTATTATCCCGCAATGAACGAAGCGGAAGAGGCAGATTTTGTTGTGCACACCATCATTCAAAGGCACAATCAGGGTGTGGCGTATAACGATATGGCAATTTTGATGCGCCTAAATGCCTTGTCCCGTGCGTTTGAAGAAAAATTGCTCACTTATAATATCCCGCACATTATGTATAATGGCTTTAAATTCTTTGAACGCGCAGAAATAAAAAGCGTGCTATCATATCTCACTGCGGTGGTAAATCCCACAGACGATTTAAGTTTCCTTAGAATAATCAACTTTCCAAAGCGCGGCATTGGGGACACAAGCATAGACAAGCTTGTGGATATAGCCTCATCAAGCAAACGCTCAATCAAAGATGTGGTGATGAACTATGAATATGAAGTTTTGCCAAAACCACTTAAAGATAAGTTGAAGCCTCTTAAAGAATTGTTGCAAGATTTAGATGAAAACATAAATAAAATGGGCATTTATGAATTTTTCACCTATTTGATTAACCGCTCAGAAATCATGTCGTCTTATGATAAGGATAATGAGCAAGAATATGAGCGAATGCTCAACATCAACTCGCTTGTAAACTCGGTTAGAGAGTTTGAAGAAAATAATGAAGGTGCCACGATTGTGGACTATCTTCAAAATGTAACGCTTTCTTCGGCTATGGACGATGATGACGGCAAAGGGGTTGTGATAGCCACAGTGCATAGTGCCAAAGGCCTAGAGTTCAACACAGTGTTTGTGGTGGGGTGTGAAGAAAAGATTTTCCCAATCTCACGCGAAGATAATGACGATTTGGAGGAAGAGCGCAGGCTGATGTATGTGGCAGTAACCCGTGCAGAAAAAGAATTGTATCTCACATCAAGCGGCTCTCGATTTATGTATGGCAAGCGAGAATATAGCGTAAAATCCAGATTTTTATATGAGTTAGATTTAGCAAAAGAGCGCAAATATGAGCCAAATTTGCAGTATAATAGTTTTAATAAAGGTTTTAATTATAGCCCAAAATTTAGTGAGGCACACTATTCAAATAATTTTCAAAATAAAGGAGATAATATGAACACAATCGGTTCAAACAACAATCAATCTTATAATTACACTTTTAAGAAGGACACAGTGGAGAAAAAGACGGTGGACCTTTCAAAAATCAAGTTGGGTGCAAGGGTTAATCATCCAAAATTTGGAGAAGGTAAAATCGTTGAAATTTCAACCGGCTCAAGCAATCACACGGTGAAAATTAAGTTTGACACTGTTGGCGAAAAAATGCTCAGCCTTGACTATGCGCCAATCGAATTTATAGATTAGTTTTAAGGAGAGAGATGGATAAAAATCAACGCCTAGAATGGTTGACCAATGAGGTGAATAAACACAACAAAAATTATTATGTTTACGATAATCCAACCATTTCAGATGCGGAATATGATGCTCTTTATTACGAACTAGTTGACCTAGAAAATGAGCTAGGTTATTCTTTGCCGTCTAGCCCAACAAATAGGGTGGGAGACGAGCTTTTGGAAGGCTTTAAAAAGAAAAAACACGAAATTCCACTTTATAGCCTAAACAAAGTGAAAGATTTTGCCGATTTAGACAAATGGATGGCAGATATGCGAAAAGCCACAAGCATGGCTGAAAATTTTTCGCTGGAATATAAATATGACGGCTTGAAAATAGTCATTGAATATGTGGGCGGGATATATTCTTCTGCCACCACACGAGGCAATGGCACAATAGGTGAAGATGTTACAACCCAAGTCAAAACAATTCGCAGTGTGCCCCTATCAATCCCATATAAAGAGGGCAGGGTTATAGTGCAAGGCGAGTGTATGATGACAAACAAATCTTTCATTGAGTTCAACAAAACTGCCGAAGTTCCACTTAAAAATCCGCGCAATGGCGTTGCTGGAGCAGTGCGCAATCTCGACCCTAAAGAAACTGAAAAGCGCAAACTAGACTTTTTCTGCTACGACATTTTGCTTCTCGAAGGCAAGAAATTAAAAACTCAGCAAGAGATGCACGAATTTATAATTGAGCAAGGGTTTAAGACGGGCGACTTTTTCAAAATTGTCAATTCCATATCCCAAGCCCAAGCAGAAATCGAGCGCGTGGATAAGGTTAAAGACAAACTCGATGTGATGATAGACGGCATGGTTATAAAACTAAACAACTGCTCAGTGCGGGACGATATTGGCTACACAAACAAATTTCCAAAATGGGCAATGGCTTTCAAGTTCAAACCGGTTGAATTATCCACCACCTTGCTAGATGTGGTTTGGCAAGTGGGCAGAACTGGCAAAATCACCCCAATCGCCGTGCTAGATCCAATCGAACTCTCTGGTGCAACAGTTAGCCGTGCCACACTAAATAACACACAAGATATAGAGCGCAAGCAGGTGTTTATCAACAGCCGTGTTTTTGTGCGCCGAAGCAATGAAGTTATCCCTGAGGTTATGGGCATTGCAGAGCATAGTGCCAATGAAAGGTCAATTATTCCTCCAACTGTTTGCCCAAGTTGCAATAGTCCACTAAAAACAATCGGAGCAAATTTGTTTTGCCTCAATCATAAGGGTTGTTATGAGCAAATTATTGATAGGCTCACGCACTTTGTTTCACGAGATGCATTTAACATTGAAGGCTTAAGCGAAAAAACATTAAAACTATTCTACGAAAAGTTTAAAATTGCATATCCTTATGAACTTTTCACTCTCACCAAAGAGATGCTTGAAGGGTTAGAAGGTTTCAAAGAGAAGAAGATAAATAACATTTTGGCTAGCATAGAGAAGAGCAAACAGATTGATTGGCAAAACTTTATTTTCGCACTCGGCATTTTAAATATCGGCAAAAAAACTGCTTTTGTGCTCAGCCAGAGGTTTAAATCGCTCGAAGAGTTGAAAATGGCAGATTTAGTAACGCTCACTGCCATTGATGATATAGGTGAAATTGTTGCAAACAGCATAATTGAATATTTTGCCGACCAAGAAAACTTAATAAACATTCAAAAATTATTTGATTTAGGCGTTAAAATAAATGAGCCTGAGCAGGCAAAAACAAATTCACACTTTGCAAACAAAACAATTGTTCTCACGGGCAGTTTGCAGAGTTTCACCCGCCCAGAACTCACCAAATTGTTGCTCTCATTTGGTGCGAATGTAACTTCTAGTGTTAGCAAAAACACAAATCTTGTCATAGCGGGCACAGATGCTGGCAGCAAATTAGATAAGGCAAGGGAGTTGAATATTGAAGTTATTGATGAAAAAAAACTGCTTGAGTTATTAAATGAAAATTAGCAAAGCATTAATCCGCATTATGCGGATTTTTTGATAAATATCTTGACAAATTCCAAATTTTTGATAATATACTAACATATGGAAGCGATAGCAGGATTTGTTGGCAGAGTTAATGATTTTGAAATGGAAAAATTTTTAAAAGAACTGCCAAAATATTACTATAACGGTTTGGGCAGAGCAGAGGTTTTGTTTTCCTCGCCAGAATCAAAAGTGGTTTCATTGTTTAATGCAGATGGAGTGCGTCTTGCAAATTTGGAATTGCATGATTTTTTCTGCCAACTAATTTGGAGTGATTCTCGTGCCTATGTTGAAGTGGATCTTGAAGCCATCAACAAACTGTGGGTCAGGACGCTGCGCCGCCTTTTTCACAAAGCTTATGAAGAGCAATATTTGGCATATCACGATTCAATTTTATATGAAGTTTAATTAATATTTGCCCAAAATTTTCCATATTGCGTAAGAGTTATAAAAATTTTAAATAAAAACCAAATTTAATGCAAAATTGATTTGTGTTTTTTTTTGATTTTGCTATAATAAACTAGTACGATTAAGGAAAACATATGATTAATTTAAAGCAAGTGAATATGGTGGGGTTTAAATCGTTTGCAGATGAAACGAACATTGTTTTCGATGGCAACACCACGGCTATAGTTGGTCCAAACGGGTGTGGCAAGTCAAATGTTAGTGATGCCATTCGTTGGGTTCTTGGCGAAAATTCAAATAAAGAGTTGCGCGGTCAGTCCATGCAAGATGTCATTTTTGCCGGCACTGAAAAGCGCAAAAAGATGAGTTATTGCGAGGTTTCGCTCGTTTTTGATAATTCTCAAAAATGGTTTAATGTTGATTTTGAAGAAGTGGTTATCACCCGCAAATTATATCGCAACGGCATAAGTGAATATTATCTAAATCGTCAACCGGTCCTCAAAAAAGATGTGATGGACATGTTCCATGATTGTAATTTGGGTGTGGATGGTTATGCGGTGATAGGTCAGGGCAGTGTGTCCTCAATTATATCTTCAAAGCCAGAGGCCAGAAGGGTTATTTTTGAAGAGGCAGTGGGCATTTCCAAGTTTAAAAAGCGCAAGCAGGACACGGAAAATAGATTAGTTAAAGTGCGTGAAAATCTTAGCCGCGCAAATGATATTATGACTGAGGTTGAGCGTAGGCTCGGCCCATTAAAAAAGCAATGCGAAGATGCCAAAAAATATCTTGAATATAAAGAGCAGTTGAAGAGTTTGGAAATTAATGCTTATATTTATCAATATGACCATGCTTCCCAAACCAAGCAAGCCATCACGGATAAGCTTGAAGGCTTGAAAGATAATTTGCGTGTGTTAACCAATGCAGCAGAAACTGAGCAAGCAAAATATGAAAAAGCACTTAACGAAATCAATCAATTAGATAAGAACGCAAATGAATTGCATGACCAAGTGCTTCAATACACAATTAAATTGGAAAAGAAGCAGGGGGACACAAGGCTTTTAACCGAGCAAACCAAGCATTTAAAAGAGCAATTAGATAGGCTTGAAAGCGACATTAAAGCTCAAAAATTAGATTTGGGTCAACGCACCGCTCTTGTTGAAAGCGCAAGCGAAATGAAGAAGCAAGAGAGCGAGCGTTTGGGCTTTTTGAGAGCGCAGGCTCAAAGAATTAATGATGAATATTTTGCGTTGGTGGACCAAATCACCAAAAGTGAGGGTGAGAAAGAGGAAAATCAGCGAGCAATCATCAATAATCTTTCTAAACTGACAGATATTAAAGCCAACCTGTCTGCCTACACGGCAAAGCGAGATGCCCTAAATGAAAACATTCGTCAAGACGGCGAAAAATTAAATCAACTTTCCGCTTCAAAGCAAGCCTTTGAGGCTGAGTTTGACCAACTTCAAAAATCGTTGCAAGAACTCACAAATAAAAAGAAAACGATGGAGCAATCAATTCAAAAAGTGCAGGCAAAGCAAGCACAAATTGAGCAATCGCTTGAAAACATTAATAGCAACATTTTTGCAATCAAATCGTCAATTTCTAACGACACTAATAGAATGAATATCCTTTCAAATTTGCAAACAGATTTTGAAGGTTATCAGTTTGCCGTTCAACGCTTGATGCAAGAGGGCAAGAAGAATAGCGAGTTAAATTCTGCCATTATGGGTGTGGTTGGAAACATTATCAAAGTTGATGAAAAGTTCCAAACGGCAATAGAAATAGTTTTGGGCGGCAGCATTCAAAATGTTGTAACAAAAAACGAAGAAGATGCCAAAAAACTTATCAATTTCTTAAAGTCAAGAGAGTTGGGCAGAGCCACATTCCTTCCAATCTCAGCCGCTAAGCCAAGGCGCTTATCTCAATCTGAGCGCGCTTTCCTTTCCATGCCGGGATGTTTGGGTGTGGCTAGCGAAATAGTTCGTTCAGAGCCTCAATTCAAGCCAATAATTGAAAGTTTGCTGGGTTCAACAGTTGTGGTGGATAATCTAGATAATGCCATAGCCGTTGCAAAACGAAGTGGCTATGCGTTTAGGATTGTAACACTGATTGGTGATGTGCTATCACCTCAGGGCAGTATGTCTGGTGGTAGCAATAGGAAGAAAGAAAGTTCACTTTTAGGCAAGGAAAATGAAATCAACAAATTAAAAGAAAACATTTCCACTCGCACAAAAGAATTGCACACAATAGAAGAGCAACAAAAATCTCTTGTTTCAGCACTTGATAAATTAAAACAAATGCTAAAAGAAGAACTCGAAAAACTTCAAGGCGTAAGCAATGAATTTTATTCCAAAACTTCTCGTATGGAGGCACTGCAAGCCAGCATATCAAACGCAGATGAAGATATTTTCACTCTGCAAAGCCAAATCAAAGTTTCAAGTGATGTTGTGGCTGAATTGAATGAAAAAATCAATTCATCAAATCAAGCTGAGCAAGATTATGATAACTCTAAGGCAAAATCCAATGAAACAGAGCAAGCAAACAAAACTGCCTATGAAGAGTTGAAGCAAAAGCGTGAATTATATCAAGAAAAGATGATGTCCTCTCGCGTGGAAATCGCTTCTGCTGAAGAAAAAATCAATTCGCTAGCAAAGAACATTGAAGAGCAAAGAGCGGCAATAGACGGCCTTAATCAAACAATTAGCCGCTTAGAGCGTGATATGGCTAGCCAGCAGGCGCTTTATAACGAAGCCATTCAACTGAATAAAAATCGCGAAGAAGATAGCGAAATGGTTGAAATTCAAAACACACTTGCATCTTTAAACGACAAACTTGCCAAATTTGACGAGTTTAAGCAGTCTTTAATGAACGAAGTGAAAGAAATAGACGAAAAGAAATCCAATTTAAATGAAGAAATCTCTCGCCTAAACAACCGCATATTCCAAGAAGACGCAAGGCTTCAAAAGGTGGACTTAGACATTGAAAATATGCAAGAGCGCATTATGGAAGAGTATGAAAAGACCTATAATGATTGCTTGCCATATAAAAATCAAGGTCCAGATTTTGATATTAAAACTTGCCTAAGTGAAGTTAGCAAATATAAAAACAAAATCACTGCGCTTGGCTATGTGAACATAAACGCAATAGAAGAGTATAAGAATGAGGGCTCGCGCTATGAAGAAATGAGTGCCCAAATTGCCGATTTGAAAAAGGCAGAGGAAGATTCCGTTTCTATCATTCGCGATTTGTCAAACGAAATGCTCGAAACCTTCAACCGCGAATTTGCCAAAATTCAAGATAATTTCAGCAAGATATTTAAAGACTTGTTTGGTGGAGGCAACGCTCGTTTGGTGCTTCTTCCAAATGAAGACCCACTCAAAGCAGGCGTTGAAATTATTGCTCATCCACCGGGCAAAAACTTGGATAACACCTCGCTTCTAAGTGGTGGAGAAAAGACGATGACAGCCATTGCAATTTTATTTGCAATAGTTAGATTAAAGCCTATGCCTTTCTGTTTCCTAGACGAAATTGAGGCGGCTCTTGACGACACAAACATTATGAACTTTGCAAACTATCTCAAATTTTTGAGCAACAACACTCAGTTCATAATTATCACCCACAAGAAAAACACAATGGAAGTGGCAGACTCGTTGTATGGTGTAACGATGGAAGAAAAGGGCGTAAGCAAACTCGTTTCTGTCAAACTTAAAGACGCAGTTAAAGTGGCAGAAGAGGAAGAAAAGAAAGAAAAGTCAAAAGCATCTTAATTTTAAACGCTTGCCAGATGTTGTGTGTTTGGCAAGCGTTTTACACATTATATGGAGTGGATATGGGAATATTTAAAAAGTTTTTTGAGAAGCTAAAATACACATTCAAGCGCACAGAATTAAACGATGATTTCTATGATGAACTTGAAGCCTTGTTGGTTTCAAGTGATATGGGCGTGGAAACGGCAATGGATATTATGGACGAATTGCGTGATACTTGCAAGCAAAAATTGATTAAGGATATTGAGCGCGCACAGGTTGAATTAAAACAAATTTTGATAAACAAATTGGATGCGCAATCTGTTGAGTTTAAATATCCTATGATTATCACTGTTGTTGGTGTTAATGGTGTGGGCAAAACCACCACAATCGCAAAAATGACGAAATATTTCACCAAAAGCAAAAAGTCGGTTTTGCTCGCTGCGGGGGACACTTTCCGCGCAGCAGCCACCGAGCAACTCTCCACTTGGGCGGACAAATTGAAAGTTAAAATCATCAAGCAAGGCGAGGGGGCAGATAGTGCATCTGTTGTGTTTGATGCCATCACCAGCATGAAAGCCAAAGATGTCGATGTCTTGATTGTGGATACAGCCGGCAGGCTTCACACAAAAACCAACCTAATGAAAGAGCTTGAAAAAATCAACAACGTGGCAAGAAGGGAATATCCTGAGGCACACTTTTTGAATTTGATTGTTCTAGACGCTTCAATCGGTCAAAATTCAATCGCACAAGTCAAAGCATTTAAGGATAGCGTTCAAATTGATGGCATTGTGCTCACAAAATTAGATGGCACAAGCAAGGGTGGTGTGGTCTATCCAATTATTAATGACCTTAAAGTGCCAATCGTTTTCACCGGCTTTGGCGAAGGTGTTGATGACCTTGCGCCTTTTGACGCAAATAGTTTTGTTGATAAAATTTTGATGTAGTTTTAAAAATAAAGGAAAAAATTTAGTTTTAGAGTGGTTAAAAATCCGCGCAAACATAGATTATATAAATACACGATAAAATAGATTATGGACATAAACGATAGAGTTAAAATAGCAGTATTAATAAAATATTATGGTAGCCTACTAACAGATAAGCAGCGCCAAATTGTTGCTATGTATGTGGACAATAATCTTTCACTTGCCGAAGTGGGTGAAGAGCTAAAAATCACTCGCCAAGCAGTTAAAGATGGGTTAGATAAAGCCATCTCCACCTTGCAATCTTATGAAAATGACTTGCAATTTATTGCCCGAGATGCTAAAATAAAGAAACTGCTTTTAGATAAATCAGCATTAACAAAAGAGCAAATCAAACAGATTTTATCTATTTTGGAGGACTAGATGGCATTCTTTTCAAACCTAAGCGAAAGGCTTAATCATATTTTTAGCAAACTAACCAAGCACGGGAAACTCACTTCTCTGGAAATAAAAGAGGCAATGAGAGAAATTCGTGTGGCACTTTTGGAGGCAGATGTAAACTACACAGTTGCCAAAGATTTTATAAATAAAGTTAGCGAAAAAGCAGTTGGCGAAGAAATCTTAAAAAGCCTCACTCCAACTCAGCAAGTCATAAAAATTGTGCGAGATGAATTAATTGCACTCATGGGCGGCGAAAATCAAAAATTAAATGTCAGCCCTAAGCCTCCAACTGTGGTTATGATGTGTGGTTTGCAGGGCAGTGGCAAAACCACAATGTGCGGCAAATTAGCCTTAAAATTAAAAAAAGAGGGCAAGAAGCCCTTGCTTGTTGCGTGCGATATTTATCGCCCAGCGGCAATAGACCAATTAAAAGTGCTCGGCAAATCAATTCAAATTGATGTGTTTGAAAGGGGCACAAATAACCCAATTAAAACTGTTAAAGAAGCAATAGAATATGCAAACAAATTTAGCCTAGACACTGTGATTGTGGACACGGCAGGTCGCCTTCAAATAGACGAAAAGTTGATGGACGAGCTAAAAGAAATCAAAAAAGCCGTTAGTCCAACCGAAATTTTGCTCGTTATCGATGCAATGATAGGGCAAGAGGCGGTGGCAGTTTCAAAAGCGTTTAATGACGCACTTGATGTAACGGGCGTGGTGCTGACAAAAACAGATGGCGACACGCGCGGTGGTGCAGCGCTCTCTATCCGCTCAGTGATAGGCAAGCCTATAAAATTTGTGGGCGTGGGCGAAAAATTAACCGATTTAGAGCCTTTTTATCCCGATCGCATGGCTTCCAGAATTTTGGGCATGGGCGATGTGCTCACGCTTATTGATAAAGCGCAAGAGGCTGTTGATGAAAAAACTGCCAAAGAAATGGAGCGCAAATTCCGTGAAAATAGTTTTGATTTAAACGATTATATTGAGCAAGTCAATTCGCTCAAAAAAATGGGCGGATTAAAAGCGGTTCTTTCCATGATGCCAGGAGTTAGCGGCAAGATGAAGCAACTTGAAAATATGATTGACGATAAAATGCTCGAAAAAAATAAGGCAATAATTCAGTCCATGACTGCCAAAGAGCGTCAAAATCCGGACATAATCAACGGCAGTCGCCGCCAGCGTATAGCAAAGGGTGCGGGTGTAACAGTTAATGATGTAAACACTCTTTTAAAGCAATTCAATCAGAGCAAAGAAATGATGAAGATGCTTAAAAACCCTAAAGCTTATGGTGGCAAAATGGCTATGATGCGAAAATTAATGGGAGGATAAAAAAGAGGGCATAGTGCCCTTTTTTATTGTGCTAATATAGATTTTCTAGCGGTTAAATATTCTTTTTTAAAAACTTTGAATAGCGGCTTAATAAATTCTTTTTTATAAAATTTAACTTCCGATTTCTTATCAGTGTCAAGCAGATAATGTGAATAGGCAAAGCCATAAAGCAAAATGTCCTCAGTTTTAAAGTCAATTTCATGGCTTAGATATTCAGCCTGGTCAATAATATCCATATATAAATTTATAAAAGTTCGAATTTGTGTTAGGGCAACATTCAAATGATATTTATTGTTTGCCATATCCAACATATATTTTATTATGAAAACTGAATTAATATTGTAAACATATTGGCTTAACATACTTTTGTCCATGCACAAAATAAACTGATTGGTTTTATCCGCCAACTCCTTACTCATAAAACTAGCAGGACTTTCAAACTCCTTGAATGCACTATCTTCGTCTAGCAAATTTAGCACATAATCAAGATAATGCCTATATGTTTTTGCCGTTTCTTCCATGTGATAATTATAGCATAGAAAAGCAATTTGTCAAGATTGTTATATTTTTTTCTTAATTTCTGCAAAAACCCTTTACAAATAAAATTTTGTGTGCTATAATGTAAAGCGAAATTGCTTTACATTAAGCAAAATATAAAAAAGGAGTAATTATGGCAGTAAAAATTAGGTTAACCCGTTTGGGAGATAAAAAGTCCCCATTCTATCGTGTTGTGGTTGCAGATGCTCGCGTGGCAAGAGATGGCAAGTATATCGCTCAGCTTGGCACATACAATCCGCTTAAAAACCCAGCAGAAATCAAGATAGATGCAGAATTGGCAAAAACTTGGCTTAAAAATGGTGCTCAGCCCACTGAAACCACTAAGTCTATTTTGCAGACCATCGGCGTGTTAGAAGTTAAAGGCAATAGCGCACCTAAAACTAATAATAAGAAAAAGAAGAAATAGGAGTAGTCTATGCAAGAGATGTTAGAATACATTGTTAAGAACCTAGTGTCCGCACCAGAAGAGGTGGAAATTCAGGCTAACGATGGCAAAACCAAAGTCTTCAAAGTTAAGGTGGCAAAAAAAGATTTAGGCAATGTGATAGGCAAGGGCGGAGCAATAGCAAACGCCATCCGCACAGTTGTCAAATCTGTTGGCAACAGCCATGATAGATTAGTTATCAAATTTGAAGAAAAATAAATTTGATTAGTTTGTTTTATGGAAATGCAAAATCTTTTAGAAATAGGCAAAATCGTGCGAACTCACGGCATTAAAGGTGCTGTTAAAATTTTAAGTTACCTTGATGGCGTGAATTTTTCTATATTTAAAGATGTTTTTGTGGGCGAAAAACTCACAAAAGCAAAAATCACAAAGTGTCAGCCACTTAATAATGACGCATATTCAATTTCTCTCGACATCGCACCCACAATAGAGGCAGCTGAGAAACTTAGAAATCAGTCGGTTTTCGTGGATAGGGCAAATTATGCCGAACTTAAAGATAAATTATATTTATCCGACCTAATCAATAAGCCTGTTTTAAACGAACGCGGCACCGAGCTCGGCACGGTGGTTGATTATGATGATTATGGCGCAAGCGTGGTGCTCACAATAAGGTGCGGGGCAGTTAGTTATCAAATTCCGTTTGTGGACGACATAATCGAATACAATGCCGAACTAGAAGCCTTTATAATCAACCAGCAAAAGTTTGAAGATGTAAGGATTTAACATGAAAATAGATATTTTAACCTTATTTCCAGAAATGTTTGCACCTCTAAAAGAGAGCATTATCAAGCGCGCGGTGGAGAAGGGCGTGGTTAAGATTAACATTATAAACATTCGAGATTTTGCCACACCTCCACACTATAAATGCGATGATGAGCCTTTTGGCGGCGGCGCAGGCATGGTTATGATGTGCGAGCCACTTTTTAAGGCGATAGAGAGCGTGAAAAAGCGCAACTCTAAAATTTTTTATATGTCGCCTCGTGGCAGCGTTTTCAGTCAAGAAAAAGCCAATGAGATGAAAGAATTTAAGCATATCATCTTAATTTGTGGGCATTATGAGGGTATAGACCAGCGCGTGTTAGATTATTTCAAAGTGCAAGAACTTTCGGTTGGCGATTATGTGCTAACGGGTGGTGAATTGCCCGCCATGGTGGTGGCAGATGCTGTTATCCGCCTTTTGCCAGACGCAATCACTGCCGAAAGCACGCAAGAAGAAAGTTTTTCCAATGGCTTGCTAGAATATAATCAATACACACGCCCAGCAGTTTTTAGAGACATGCCCGTGCCTGAAGTGCTTCTAAATGGCAACCACAAAAAAATCAAAGAATTAAGGGCAGAGCAATCTCTAGAAATCACCAAACGCAACCGCCCAGATTTGTTAAATAAAAATAAAACTGCTAAATAAAGCAGTTTTTTTGTTGCCAATTTTTGTTTATATAAAATGCCCATAAACTCTTTGAAAAAATAATATTTTGTGTTATTATTTAATTATGATAAATTGGTTTCCAGGGCACATGAGCAAGACATTAAAGCAAATGCAAAGTGATAGTAAACTTTGCGATTGTTTCGTCTATGTGTTAGATGCCCGCTGCCCAATGAGTTGCATTAACCCTGAATTTTTAAAGGTGGTTAAAGATAAGCCAATAATTTATATTTTAAATAAGGCAGATTTAGTTGAAAAAACTGCCATAGATAAATTTAAAAAGCATTTCAACGCGTTAGGGAGCGAGTGCCTTAGCCTAAACGCCACAGTTAGCGGCAATTCAAAAATCATTATAGATGCAATCAATAAGATTTTCAAATCTAGGCTAGAACAAAACAAACTAAAAGGTGCAAATTTCATCACGCGTGCCATGGTGCTTGGCGTGCCTAATTCGGGCAAGTCCACAATCGTCAACAATCTTTGCAAAAAGGCTCGTGCCGTCACGGGCAACCGCGCAGGAGTGACCAAATCAAAGCAATGGATAAAGGTTAGCGATAGCATCGAGTTTATGGACACACCTGGCGTTTTATTGCCAAATTTTGATGACGAAGAAAAGGCTTATAATCTTGCCATAGTAGGCTCGGTTAAGGACGAAGTTTTAAATCTCGTGGAAGTTGCCACTCGGTTAATTGCTCGCTTAAACGCAATAGATGAAAATATATTATCGTCTAAATATAGAGTAGATATAGGCGAAAACACTCAAAATATAGGCACGCTAAGCCAAATCGGTAAAAAGCGCGGATGTGTGGTTAAAGGCGGAGAAATTGATGTTGAGCGTGCAGCAAAAATTTTGCTAACCGATTTTAGGACGGGCAAACTCGGCAAAATTTGTTTGGAATAAAGCATATGATAAACACAAAAGAAATTTTTGAATATGACAAAAATCTATTAAGCAACTCTATCAAAACGATTGCTGGCATTGATGAGGTGGGGCGCGGTCCACTTGCGGGCCCGGTTGTAACCGCCTGCGTGGTGATGCCTTATGACGAAATGATAGATGGCGTTTTTGATAGCAAAAAAATCTCTGCCAAAAAGCGCGAAGAGTTAAACAAACTAATTTTAGATAAAGCATTGGCAGTTTCAATAACCGAGCGTGACAATCAGCGCATTGACCAAATCAACATTCTTCAAGCCACAATCGAGGCCATGAAAGAAAGTTATCAAAAACTCGTCACAAAACCCGACTTGCTATTAATTGATGCGGTCAAATTGAATGTTGCTGAAAACGAAAAATCAATAATTCACGGAGATGCCACAAGTTATGCAATCGCTTGCGCTTCCATTGTTGCGAAAGTTTATAGAGATAAATTGATGACGGAATATGCCAAAACTTATCCAAATTATGATTTTGAAAACAATGTTGGCTACGGCACAAAGAAGCACTATGAAGCAATAAAAAAGTTTGGCATCACGCCAATTCACCGCCTTTCATTTTTAAAAAATATTGTGCAATAGGGTTGTTGCCTTTATTTTTTTGCGTTTGCAGGAATGCCAATTTTAAGATTGGGTATTGACAAATCAACACAATTATGCTATTATTGCCATAACAATAATTAAGGAGGATGATATGGCAAAGAAATGGTTAGTTTCAAGCATAGCAGTGTGTCTATATTTTGCTATTATTTTGCCAATAATGGCGTATTTATATGTCCCAATTTCAGCCGCTCAGCCAAGCCGTGAGCAGAATGCGGAGATAGATCCAAACCTTCCATATGTGCCAAATTTTGATTTGCAATCAAAAGATTTATGGGACGATGAAAGTGCTTCTTTCAACGATGATGTTTTGAAGCAGTTGCTAGAAAATTTAACCGGCACAAGAAACCCCTCTCAGCAGGACATCAAGGATAGTGCAGATGGCACATTAACTGCAGCAGATTTTAGAGATAATTGTGGCGAAGATTTAAACTTAAAAGTGGGCGGTTTGAATTGGTCGCCTGTTTATCTTTCCACTAGTGATTATAATGGAGGAGATGTTATCCTAACAGTTTTGCTAAATGATGATAACTCAATTGATTCACATAATCATTCGGCTGTTTATTCATACTATAACATACGAAATGAAAATGTTAGTGTGAAATATCCAACCAACATGTATGGCACAAGTTATATCCGCTCGGAATATTTGAATGTGGGCACACCTTATGTTGTTAAAAACGATGTGTTGAGATATAACAGCCAATCTTTAGATAATGCGTTTGCACTCTTCACCATGCCACAATTTGGCTTAACAGACTATATCGTAACTCCAGAATATGTTTCTTGGCAGAAGTCTGGGCAGTCCACTAAGAATATTTTAGGAATGTCCTACGATTTGCAAAACGAAAATTGGGGCGTTGAAGAAACCGACGCTTCTTCAAATGAATATAACTATTCTCATAAAACTCATTATGGCGATTGGAAAAATGATTATATTTGGTTGCCTAGCCTTTGTGAAACTGGCTATGCCGACCATTATGGCATTTGGCAATTATCAAACGGACAAATCCAAATTGACGAAAATAGTTTAATGGGGTGGAAAGGTCATAGCTCTTATAGCATACTTCGTTCGGCTTATGGCAGAGATGGATTGACATTCACCGTTTTAGGCAACACTGACTATTATGCAGGCAGATATGTCGATATGGCAGTTCTCAACGAAAACGGTCGCCCAGCAATGCACTTAAATCTCACCAAAATCATGACCGAATTAAATATGAAATAAAATAAGCGTTCGCGCTTATTTTTTCTTTACAAACTTCATCAAATTTTTTAAAATAATTTTATGGATAATTTAACTTATGGCAAAATGTGTGAAGCCAAAGCCACTAGCTATTTAAAGCGCAAAGGTTACACAATTCTTGCCAATAACTATAAAAACAAAATCGGAGAAATCGATATCATCGCCAAATATAACGACACGATTATTTTCGTTGAGGTTAAGGGCAGAATGTCCCGCGCATTTGGCGACCCGTTTGAGGCAATCAACCCTATAAAACAGCAAAAAATTCGCATGGTTGCCACAATGTTTTTAAAATCTAAAGGTTTGCTAGAAGCCCCTTGTCGCTTCGATGCCATCGCTGTTTTGGGTGACACAGACGCCGACATCCGCCACATAGAAAACGCTTTTTAAAAGGAGAATTATGAAAGCAACAAAAATTATTTTTGACAAAGCTAATAGCAAAGAAGTTCAAAAAGGGTATGTGATTGACAATTACATAAATGAGGCTCACAATTTAGGTTTTTCACTTGTCCGTTCTCATCTAAATGGCGAACATCCTCTAATGAAAAATATAAATTCAAGCAAAACTTATTATATAATTCGCGGGCAAGGAACTTTTTTTGTTAATAACGAACAAATTAATGTAAAAGCAAGCGATGTTATAATAATTCCTAAAAACACAAAATATAAGTTTAATGGGAAATTTTCTGCGATTTTAATTACAAGCCCGGCATTTAACCCCAAAGATGACATTTTTTATTAGAATTTTTCAAAAAACACTTGCAAATTATAAAATTATGTGTTATTATATCTAAGTTAAATGTTGGCGGTCCGCTGTGGTCCAATCATAAGAACGTCAATGGAGGAGGTAGAAATGACTATTATCGACCAACTTGAAAAAGAGCAAGTTAGAACCGACCTCACTTCTTTTAATATTGGAGACACTGTGCGTGTTTCGTACAAAGTCAAAGAAGGAGATAAAGAGCGTGTTCAAAACTATGAAGGCGTTGTAATTGCCAGAAAAGGCGCAGGAGTTAGAGAAAACTTCACCGTTAGGCGCATTTCATTTGGCATTGGCGTTGAAAGGACATTCCCATTGAATAGCCCAAGAATTGCAAAAATTGTTGTGGTTAGAAAGGGTGCTGTTCGCCGCGCTAAAATCTATTACATTCGCAATCTTTCAGGCAAAGCGGCAAAAGTTAAAGAAGTTAAATAAAGCGCTTTCTTTTAATGTTGACGAAGAAATTAAAGTAAACTCATTTTGTGAGTTTACTTTTTTCAAACATTTGTTCTATTTGTTTGACAATATTTTCCAAATTTTGTAAAATCAAATTATGTTATCTAAAATTTTATCATTTGGGATTGCTGGCATAACAGGTTATCCCGTAACTATTGAGTTAGACATAAACGCAGGTTTGCCGGGCTATGATGTGGTTGGCTTGGCAGACACAGCAATTAAAGAGAGCAAAAGCAGGGTGCGCGCCGCCATCAAAAATAGCGCGTTTAATTATCCAATAAATAAAATCATCATCAATCTTGCTCCGGCGGACACAAAAAAAGAGGGCAGTTTATACGACCTGCCTATTGCACTTGGCATTTTGGTGGCGCAGGGGGACATTGAAAATGCGCGCATCAAAGATTATGTGGTTCTAGGCGAGTTGAGTTTAAATGGTGATGTTAGGAAATTAAACGGCATTTTGCCAATGCTTATTTCCGCAAAGCAAATGGGGTTTAATAAATTTATAATCCCAAAAGAAAATGCTATGGAAGCGGCTTTCATAGATAAGATTGAAGTCTATCCGGTTGAAACTCTAAGGCAAGTAGTTTCGTTTTTAAAGGGGGAGATAAGCATCGCTCCAAATGATAATAAAACTTTTGAAAGCGCCCTTAAAGAGCACCATTTCAAGCATGATTTTGCTTATGTGAAAGGTCAAGCAAGTGCAAAGCGTGCCATGGAGATTGCTGCTGCAGGCGGGCATAACATTATGCTTATTGGCCCTCCGGGAGCGGGCAAAACAATGCTTGCAAAGTGCTTTCCTTCAATATTGCCAGATTTAACATTTGAAGAGAGCCTTGAAGTAACCAAAATCCACAGTGTTGCCGGCGTGTTAGACGCCAAAAAGGGCATAGTGGTCGAGCGTCCATTTAGAAGTCCGCACCACACCGCCACCTTGATTGCTCTCACGGGCGGAGGGCAAAAGGCAAAGCCGGGCGAAATAAGTTTGGCTCATAATGGCGTGTTGTTTTTAGACGAATTGCCCGAATATGCGCGCAACACAATCGAAACATTGCGTCAGCCAATGGAAGATGGCTATATCACCGTTGCACGAAATGCACTAACTGTGCAATATCCTGCCAATTTCATTCTGGTTGCCAGCATGAACCCGTGCCCATGCGGTTATTACGGCAGCACCACACACGAATGCAAATGCACTCCGGCGGCCATTCACAAATATTTATCTAAAATTAGCGGCCCGTTATTAGACCGCATAGATTTGCACATTGAAGTTGATAGCGTTGATTATGAAGAACTCACGAATTTCAAACTAGAAGAGAGCAGCGCAGAGATTAAAAAGCGTGTGAACACTGCGCGCGATATCCAATTAAAGCGCTTTAAAAATAGTGGCATTTATTCAAACGCCAAGATGAATGAAAAGGAATTTAAAGAATATTGCAAACTTGATAAACCTTCGGTTGAAATCTTAGAGGTTGCCTTTAAAAAACTCAATTTATCCGCTCGCGCGTATAATCGCATTTTAAAAGTTGCGCGCACAATTGCCGACCTAGACGGAAAAGAAAACATTGAAAAGCAGCACATTTTAGAGGCAATTCAATATAGGTCGCTAGATAAAAAATACACGGTGTAATATGACGATTGACGATAAAAACATACTTTGGCTAGACCTATTTGGGTTTGCCACATATAATAAAAAGAAGAAACTTCTTGATGCTTGCCCTCGTGGGAGCGACATCAAGAAATCTTTTTTGCATAACGATTTGGCCCGCTCGTTATTCACCGAGCAAGAAATAGATAAAATGATGTCGGTTGACAATGAGAAGTTTGAAAAAATCCTTTCAAGTTATCAGGCAAAAGGAATAATTTGCATCACAATTAACGATGAAAAATATCCAAACACGCTTAAGCAAATAGACACTCCACCTTTTTGCCTTTATTGCAAAGGCAACATTCAACTTCTAAATAGTTTGTGCGTTGGCATTGTTGGCACTCGCAAACCAACAGACTATGGCATCGTGGTTACAAAGCAATTTGCTAATGAGCTTGCCCAAAATGACATAACAATAGTTTCAGGGTTGGCAGTTGGGGTGGACACAGTTGCCCATAAGGCAGCCCTTGATGTTAGCGGCAAAACTATTGCCGTGCTTGCCGGCGGGTTAAATCATATCTATCCCGCTTCAAACTATCAATTGGCTCGCACAATGGCAGAAAACAATCTTTTAATTTCAGAAAATGCGCCAGACATTGCTCCTCAATCATATTATTTCCCAATTCGCAATAGAATAATTGCCGCCTTGTCTAGGGGAGTGCTCGTAACAGAGGCGGGAGAAAAGAGCGGTTCTTTGCACACAATCAACTATGCAATTAATTATGGCAAAGAAATTTTCGTAGTTCCGGGCAAAATCACTTCACCAATGTCGGCTGGCACAAATAGGCTCATAAAAGAGTGCTCTGCTGCTTTAGTTTTATCGCCAGACGACATTCTCGAAACCCTAAACATACAAAAAGAAAATTCAAAAAATCAGTCAATTCAACTTGACTTAAACGAGCAAATTATATTAGATTATATAATGGCGGAGAAAAAGACCTTCCAAGAAATAGCCGACCATATAGGCATGCCAATCAATCAGTTAAATTCCACTTTGTTAAATATGGAAATGGAAGGGCTTATCACAAAACTCGCCAACAATAGTTATATTAAATCGTAAGGAAGATTATGAAATTAGTATTTATAGAAGGTCCAGGTAAATTAGAATCAATTAAGAAATATTTAGGTGCAGACTACACAGTTTTTGCCACAAAAGGTCATGTGAGAGATTTGCCCGCAAACTCTTTTGCTATTGACTTAAACAATAATTATGAGCCAACCTATGAAATAATCCCAAACAAGAAATCCACGGTTGAAGAAATCAAAAGGCTTGCTTCTAAGGCCGATGCAATTTATCTTGCGAGCGACCCAGACCGAGAAGGAGAGGCAATAGCATGGCATCTGGCAACGATTTTAAACTTGAAGCCGGACGCTTTGGTGCGCACAGCATTCAACGAAATTAGCAAAAAAGCAGTTAATGCCAGCATTAAAGACCCTAAGCCAATTAATCTTGACTTAGTCAATGCTCAGCAAGGCAGACGCGTGCTAGATAGAATTATGGGCTATAAGTTAAGCCCGTTGCTATCAAAAAAAATTCATGGCAAATTAAGTGCCGGGCGCGTTCAGTCAGTAACTTTAAAATTAATTGTGGATAGAGAAAAGGCTATCCAGTCTTTCGTCCCTCAAGAGTATTGGAACATTTCTGCCGAACTAAAAAAGGGTGCAAAAAAGTTTAAAGCAGATTTAGTGCAGTTTAAAGATAAAAAGTTGGAAGTTCACTCCAAAGAAGAAGTGGATAAAATTTTGGCAGTGATAGAAGGTGCCGAATATAAGGTCGGCTCTGTCAAAAGGCAGGTTGCTTATTCAAAACCGCCAGCACCTTATATCACAAGCAGTTTGCAGCAAGATGCCTTGTCAAAGCTCAAAATGACAGTTGCAGGTTACACAAAAACCGCCCAATCGCTATATGAAGGCGTTATGATTAAGGGCGAGGGCAAAACCGCACTTGTAACTTATATCCGTACTGATAGCACGCGCGTTAGCCTTGATGCACAATTCATGGCAAAAGAATATATCTTAAATAACTATGGAGAGAAATATCATCCGGGCAAGTTCAACGAGTTTGCAAGCAAGCAAAACGCACAGGACGCACACGAAGCAATTCGCCCAATCAGTTTGAAATACACTCCAGAATATTTAAAGGATAAAATAGATGACCAATATTTGAAGTTATACACCTTAATTTTCAATCGTTTCATCGCCAGTCAAATGAGTTGGGCGCAATATGATAGCTTAACAGTTGACATTCTTGCTGAAGACTATAAATTCCGTTCAAGTGGCAAAGCAATGATTTTTGACGGCTTCACCAAACTCATAAAACCGCAAGATGAAGAGAAAAATGGAATAAACATTCCAGACCTAGTGGAAGGCGAAATTGTCATCAAAAACAAAATCAATTCAGAGCAAAAGTTCACAAAACCGCCTGTTAGGTTCACTGCCGGCACACTAACTCATGAAATGGAAGTGCAGGGCATAGGCAGACCTTCAACCTACGGCGCAACCATCACCACACTGTTTAATAGAGAATATATCAAAACCGTGAAAAATGCGCTTGTGCCAACCGAATTAGGCGTGCAAGTAACAGAATATCTTGAAGAATATTTTAAGCAGGCTATGGACATTAAATTCACTGCTGATATGGAAAAAGAACTAGATGATGTGGAGTTGGGCAAGGTTAAATGGCAAGATATTGTGGATAGGTTTTACACAGATTTTAGCAAGCAGTTAGACTATGCAAGCAAACAATCTGGAATATCTCTCACCAAATCCGCTCCTGAGCCAAGCGATGTGATTTGCGAAAAGTGTGGGGCAAAAATGGTCTATCGAGAAGGCAAATTTGGCAGATTTTTAGCCTGCTCAAACTTCCCAAAATGCAAAAACACCAAAAACTTGAATGAAAATAAGATAACCGACACGGGCGTCTGCCCAAAATGCAAGGGTGTGGTTAGCGCAAAATATTCCAAACACGGCAAATTATTCTTTGGGTGCAACAACTATCCAAAATGCGATTTTGTTTCGTGGGATTTGCCTTTAAGCGATGTTTGCCCTAAGTGCGGAGGTCAGTTATATAAAAAGTTTTTAGCCAACTCACAACGCATTTATTGCCAAACAAAAGGTTGTGGCTATGCACAAAAAAATTAACATTATTGGTGCAGGTCTGGCGGGGTGTGAATGCGCTATCTATTTGGCAAATTTAGGGCATAAGGTCAATCTTTACGATATAAAATCAAAGCAGATGACGCCCGCTCACCACAGCGAAAACTATGCGGAAATTGTTTGCAGCAATTCACTTAAAAGCGATGACGAGAGCACTGCATCTGGTGTGTTTAAGCGTGAACTTACACTATTAGGGTGCAATCTTTTAAAAATAGCGTATGAAAACCGCGTGCCTGCCGGTCAGGCTTTGGCTGTGGATAGAGAGGCTTTTTCAGCAAGTGTAACGGACAAAATCAAGCATCACAAAAACATCATGCTTCACACTGAAGATGTGGGCAGTTTTGAGCCGGACGCAATCACAGTGGTTGCCACAGGCCCACTCACCACGCCAAAAATGTGCAACGCTCTAAAAGAAAAGGTTGGGGCGGAATTTTTATATTTCTACGATGCCGCCGCACCAATCATCTCGGCAGAGAGCATAGATATGTCTAAGGCCTTTTTGGCAGCGCGCTACGATAAAGGCAGCCCAGATTATTTAAACTGCCCGATGGACAAAGAGCAGTATCTCAAATTTTATAACGAATTAATCTCGGCAAAGCGAGTGCAGTTGCATTCTTTTGAAAAAAACAACATTTTTGAAAGTTGCATGCCAATAGAAATTTTGGCTGAGCGAGGGGTAGACGCTATCCGTTTCGGCCCATTGAAACCGGTTGGAATTTTTGATAAAGAGAAAAATTTTAAGCCTTATGCCGTTGTTCAGTTGAGAAAAGAAAATAAATATGCTACAATGTATAACATGGTTGGGTTTCAAACAAATCTAACCTTCCCGGAGCAAAAAAGAGTGTTTTCACTCATTCCGGGGCTAGAAAACGCAGAATTTTTGCGCTATGGGGTGATGCACACAAACAATTTTATAAACTTTCCAAAATGTTTAGATGAGTATTCTCGGCTGAAAATTGACAATAATATTTTCATTGCGGGTCAGTTGAGCGGGGTGGAAGGTTATGTTGAAAGCATCGCGAGTGGGTTATATTGCGCAATAAATGTTGGCAGGATGTTGGAAAATAAGCCACCAATTTCATTCGGGGCGGACACAATTATTGGCGGGCTTTATAACTATCTAACTCATGCAAACATGGCAAGTTTCCAGCCAATCAACGCAAATTTTGGTGTGTTAAATCCAATTGACGAGCGAAATAAAGCGGAAAGATATAAAAAATTCTATTTGCGCTCTGTTGAAAGCATTAAAAACAAATTGAAAGAGATAAAAGGAGATAATGATGGAACAATTTAAAGGCACAACCATTGTTGCTGTAAAGCGTGATGGCAAAACTGTGATAGCGGGCGATGGTCAAGTAACGATGGGTCAAAGCATAATTTTCAAAGGCAACGCACACAAAGTGCGCAGGCTTTTTGACGATAAGGTGGTGGCAGGTTTTGCTGGTGGCACTGCAGACGCATTTTATATGTGTGAAGAGTTTGAAAAAATGCTTAATAAATATAGTGGCAGTTTGATGCGAAGTGCGGTTGAATATGCCAAAAACATTCGCAGCATGGGGCATAACAACGCAGAAGCCATGATGATTGTGGCAGATAAAACCACCTTGTTAATTCTCACATGCATGGGCGATGTTATTGAGCCTGAAGATGGCATTTGCGCAATAGGCAGTGGCGGTAATTATGCGTTGGCAGCAGCCAAAGCTCTTTTGCAAAACACAAATCTATCCGCTCGCGAAATTGCAGTTAAGGCAATGGAAATTGCCTCGGATATTTGCGTGTTCACAAACAAAAACTTTTTAGTGGAGGAAGTGTAATTATGATGACTTGCAACGAAATTGTTAAGAATTTGGATAACTATATCATCGGGCAATCTAAGGCAAAGCGCGCAGTTGCCATTGCACTTAGAAATAGATATAGGCGAAGCAAATTGCCAAAAGAGTTGAGTGATGAAATCACCCCTAAAAACATAATTTTAAAAGGTCCAACAGGCGTGGGCAAAACTGAAATTGCACGCAGGCTTGCTCGCTTAGTGAACGCTCCATTTATCAAGGTCGAAGCCACGAAATACACTGAAGTTGGATATGTGGGCAGAGATGTGGAAAGCATGGTGAGAGATTTGGTTGAAGCATCTGTAAGAATTGTGAAAGCAGAGCAAACCGAAAAAATTAAAGATAAGGCAATCGTTGTTGTCGATAAAAAAATCACAGATATTTTATATCCAATCAAAAAAGCAACCAAGCCAGAGGAAATGGACACAGAGTTGTTTAGGCAAAAGTTTTATGAGGAATATAAAGCGGGCAAGTTTGATAACGAGCCTATTGATATCGACATAAAAGAGCAGCCAAAACAAATGAATTTAATGGATGGCATTGGGGCAGAAATCAACATCGGTCAAATTATGGGCGGATTTATCAAATCCCCAAGAAAGATGAAGAAGATGACAGTGGGTAGAGCACGAGAAATCTTGCTAGATGAAGAGTGTGAAAAATTAATTGACCCAGACAATTTGAATAAAGAAGCAATTTATCGTGCCGAGCAAGAAGGCATAATATTCATAGATGAAATAGATAAGATTGCTGCCAAGAAAAACAACGGTCAAGATGTTTCACGCGAAGGTGTTCAGCGCGACATTTTGCCAATCGTTGAAGGAAGTGTGGTAAACACTAAATATGGAGCGGTGCACACCGACTACATTTTGTTTATCGCTGCAGGTGCATTCCACATTTCTAGCGTGAGCGACTTAATTCCAGAGTTGCAGGGCAGATTTCCAATTCAAGTTGAACTTGATAGCCTAGATAAAGAAGATTTCAAGAAAATTTTAACCATTCCTCAAAACGCAATCACCACTCAATATGCAGAGCTTTTGAAGGTGGATAACATTGATTTGGAGTTTACAGAAGATGCTATAGACGCCATTGCCGAACTAGCAGCAGATGAAAATGAAACAAACGAAAATATAGGTGCAAGAAGATTGCAAACAATCATGGAAACATTATTGGAAGATATATCTTTTAACGCTAGCGACAATAATCCGCAAACAAAGGTTAAAATAGACAAATTGTTTGTAACAAACACCATGAAAAATTTAATTCACAATCATGATTATAAGAAATATGTTTTGTAATAGGCAAAACGCGCGATTATGACGAAAAATGTTGAATATCTTGATAGATTTTCGCAAATGCTAACAAAGTCCCAGTTAGAAAAACTTTTTTCTGCCAAAATAATTCTGTTTGGTGTTGGTGGCGTTGGCGGGGCAGTGGCTCACTTTTTGGTTCGCTCAGGAGTGCAAAATTTAGATGTTGTTGATTTTGATAAAATAGACATTTCTAATGTTAATCGTCAACTTGTGGCTTTTCAAAACAATGTTGGCAAATTAAAGGTTGAAGAATTGTCTATCCAATTAAAAAATATAAATCCACACTTAAAAATCAAAGCATATCCAATCAAATATTCACAAGAAACACAAGGGCTTATAGACCTATCAAATTATGATTATATCATAGACTGCATTGATGATGTTAAGGCAAAGAAACTGCTAATCACAAACGCAAAAAGTTTAAAAAAATATATTATTTGCGCTATGGGTGCGGGGAATAGATATAGGGAAATTCCTAAATTTGAAGTGGCAGATATTTCCAAAACGAGTTATGACCCGCTTGCAAAAATAATCCGCAAATTTTGCATTAGTGAAGGAATAAAAAAGCTTGATGTTTGTTACACTAAGCAAAAGCCGGAAAATTCTTTGAATAGTGGCGATAAAACTTGCAAAAACATTTCAAGTGTGGTATATTATCCAATAGGAATGGCGTGTGCAATCACTGCACACATTATCAATAAAATTATTGGTTAGGAGGGTTTATGACAGATTTGACTGCTGAAAATTTTGAAGAAACAATAAATTCAAAAGAGTTGGTTGTGGTGGATTTCTTTGCCACATGGTGCATGCCTTGCAGAATGCTGCGCCCAATTTTAGAAAAGGTTGAAAAGGGTCTAAGCAATGTCAAATTTTATAGCGTTGATATAGACCAAAATGAAGAAATTGCCAAGAGTTATCGCATTTTTAGTGTGCCAACCGTTATTTGTTTTAAAGAGGGCAAGCAGATAGACAGCATGGTAGGGTTGAGTTCGTATGACGAAATCTTAGAATTTATCACCCGCTGCGGAGCATAATCCGTTGCGGGATTTTTTTATTTTTGGTCTTGACAAATAGAAATTTGGTGGTAGAATGTTTGCACTGAGGTGAAATATGTCGCTTTTAAATAAAATTGAGCAATTTTTAGCCGATTATGATAGGAGAAATCCTCCCGAAAAGCAGGCTAGGAAAGAGGAGTTAAAGCAAGAAATTGACGATGTCTTGGCAGATTTATCTTGCGAAGCTGACCCCGTTTTTAAAGAGTTTTCTAGCAATCCTTTATCTTATAAATCAAAAGAAGAATTAAATCAAGATGTGCAGGATTTGTCAAACAAAGTGCTTGATAATTACAAGTTGGAAAGGCAGGTTAATTTGCTAATCGGGCACCTATCAAACTATATGCTATATAAGTCCATTTGCGATTTGGAAAACGCCATAAGAAATGAGAGTGTGAAATTGGAGGACACACCTTCATACGAATTTCTTCTTTTCGATTTGGCAAACGATGTTTTTGAAATTCAAAGCCAAATAGAGGTTTCCACAAAAGATTTAATTTCCACTTGCTATTTCTTAGCGTTTAAAGACTATATCGTAAGCGTTGCCATACCAATGTTTCAGCATGTTGCAGATAACAAACCTAAAAAGCACATTTTCACTCGTCCAGACCCAATGCTAAATGTGTTTGAGCGCGAGAAAGAATTCCTTTTGGACAACGACATTATTTCCCAATTATATAAAAATTTCATTTTAGATTATAAGCAAAGTTTAAGGCAATCAAAGTGCAAAAGAGTTGGCAGTTAATTGCCAATTTTTTTAAAAATTTTAAAAAACTCACTAAAAATTTATGTTTTTTGGTGAATTTTGCTTAAAATTTTGCAAAAATTTAAAAATTTTTATCAAAATTTCCTAATTTTTGTTTGTTTTTAAATAATTAATATTGACAAATTTCGCTCCCTGTGTTATAATAAAAGTGGAGAGTTAAGTTATGGAAAAGATTTATTTAGACAATGCTTCAACAACTATGATTGGTGCTGAGCCATTAAATGCAATGATTTCCGTTCTAAACAATGTGCACGGCAACCCATCATCCATCCACTCTTTTGGCAGAGAAGCAAGCGAGTTGGTGGATAATAGCAGAGATTTAATTGCTAAAACTATGAATGCAAAATCAAACGAAATTTATTTCACATCTAGCGGCAGCGAGGCAAACACAATGGCAATCGTTGGCATCGCCACTGCCAATCGCAATCGTGGCAATCACATCATCACAAGCAAGATTGAGCATCCGTCCGTTTTAAACGCTTGCAAATATCTTGAAAAGAATGGTTATGAAATAACATATCTTGATGTTGATAAAAATGGTTTCATCCGTTTTGCAGATTTTATTGCAAGCATCAAGCCGTCCACAATTTTGGTTTCAATCATGGCAGCCAATAATGAGCTTGGCACAATTCAAAATCTTAAAGCCATTGCAGCCACAGCACACGAAAAGAATGTTTTGTTCCACACAGATGCTGTTCAGCTTTATGGCAACATGAGCATAGATGTGGAAGATATCGGCATTGACGCAATGACAATTTCTGCCCACAAAATTTATGGTCCAAAAGGTGTTGGTTGCTTATATGTTAGCAACAAGGTTAAAATTGACCCAATCATCTTCGGTGGCAATCAAGAGAGAAATAAGCGTGGAGGCACGCTAAACACGGCTGGCATAGTTGGTTTTGCAAAAGCCTGCGAAGTGGCATATAGAGATTTGCGCACAAACAACCACAAATTGCGCGAGCTTGGCAACTATTTCACCAAGAAATTGACAGAAGCAGTGGAAAATATTGTAATTAATGCGGACATTAAGCAAAAGCTTCCACACATCGTTTCAGTGGTGTTCACAGGTGTTGATGGCGAGAGTTTGCTCACAAAGTTAGATTTGAATGGTGTTGCTGTTTCCACAGGCAGTGCTTGCACAAGCAATAGCCTTGAAATATCTCATGTGATTTCAGCAATCGGGTTAAATAATAACGATGCAAAGAGCACAATTCGATTTAGTCTTGGCAAAAATAATTCTTTTGAAGAATTAGATAGTGCAATCAACATAATCAAGCGTTCAGTTGAAGAGCTTAGAGCATATTCTTCCACATATGGCGCAAAAACACGCAAAAGAAAGGGGGATAAATAGATATGTATAGCGACACAGTTTTAAAAGTTTTCAACAACCCTAAAAATGCGGGCAGAATTAGCAAGCCGGACGGCATTGCAGATTATTATAATGAGGATGAAACTGCGCATGTTGAATTTTCTCTTCGCATTGAAGATGGCATAATTAAAAATTGCAAGTTCCGTGCTCAGGCAAACCCATACATTGTGGCGGTTTGCTCCACAATCACAGAATTGGTGGTTGATAAGGCTGTTAAAGATGTTTTCTTAGACCCTTACACAATCAAAAAATCACTTGGCGATGAAAGTCCGTATAACATTCAATTTTGCATAAATTGCCTAAAATTCGCCTTAGATGACTATATTGATAAGCAGGAATAAGGAGAGCGTTGCTCTCTTTTTCCATTTTTTTCTAATAGTAAAATCTCCACATAAAACGCCAATTTTCGCAAAAACTAATTGCGGAGGGCTTATGAAAGAGTTGTTGATAGGCATGGGCATAGGTTTCGTGGTCGGTGCAATCACTTGCAAAACAAACAAACCTATTGCAGACACCGTTGAAAAAGGTGTTGAAAAGGGCAAAGAAATCATCGAAGATATTAAAGATGAAATCGACAGCCAAAGCAAGAAAGGCAAAAAACAAAATAAGAACGCATAGTGCGTTTTTATTTTTTGCTTTAATTTTGATTGCAAATTAAATGTTAATATGTTAAAATAATTATATGAGGACGATGGGAATTGACTTTGGTTTGAAAAGAATTGGCGTGGCACTCAGTGATGAAACAAAGTTTTTGGCATCACCTTTTGCGGTCTATCATAGAAAAGATTTGCAAGCCGACCTTCAATTCTTCACCTCGCTCGTTAAAGAAAAAAAGGTTGACGAAATTGTGTGTGGGCTTCCTTTAAATCCAAAGGGTGAAGAGGGTGAGATAGCCGCAGACACTCGCAAATTTATGTCCCTAGTTCAAAATGAAACGGGCATTAAAGTTGTTTTTGAAGACGAGCGGATGTCCAGCGTGCTTGCCGAAGAATATTTGTCGGTGCACGAAAAAGATTGGCGCAAACGCAAAGAAAAACTTGATAGCGTTGCCGCTTCAATCATCTTGCAAGATTATTTAGATGCAAATAGGAGGAAATAATGAGAGATTTAAAAGAAGAAATAGATAGAAAAATCAAAAAAACTTCAAATAAGGACGCTATTAATCAAATTTTAGATGAGCAAAATAGCGAGAATGTTGTTCTTTTTGATGCGGACAATCGCCCAATAGAATTTGAGCAAATTGCACTAATTCCGCTAAAAAATGCATCAGGGGCAGATGACCTTTATGCAATTCTAATTCCTATCACAAAAATGCAAGGAGTGAATGAGGGCGAAGGTGTTGTTTTGAAAATCTTAGAGCAAGCGCACGATGTTGAAGTGGTGAATGACTCGTCAATTATCGATAAAGTGCTCGAAGTCTATGAAAAGTTGATAAGTGAAGGTGAAGAGGGCGAATAAGCCCCTTTTTCTTTATCCAAACAAAAAACTTTTAAAAATCTATTGACATAAACATTTTTATTTGATAAAATTAACTAGTTAAATAAAAATAGCACCTAACTTGATTGCTTTGTCTGTTCTGCAATTCGGGGTCCCCGCAAGAACTATGTTCGCAGTGGGGCAAAATCCGGGGTCCCCACAAGAACTATGTTCGCAGTGGGGCAAAATCCGTGGTCCCCATAAGAACTTGTTTCGAAATGGGGCAGTCTATTGCAGTTAAAAGCAAAATGAGAGTTGGGGAAGGGACAAACAGGAGGTTAATTTATGTCAGTTATTTCTATGAAACAATTATTGGAGGCCGGCTGTCATTTCGGTCACCAAACTAGGAAATGGAATCCTAAAATGAAGAAGTATATCTTCACAGATAGGAATGATATTCACATCATCAATCTTGAGGACACTTCTAAAAAAATCGATGAAGCGTATGTTTTCATCAAAGAAAAAGTTCTTGCAGGTGCTAATGTGTTGTTTGTTGGCACTAAAAAGCAAGCAAGTGAAACGGTTAAGCAAGAGGCAGAGCGCTCTGGCATGTTCTATGTGAACACTCGTTGGTTGGGTGGCACACTCACAAATTTCACCACAATCCGCAAGCGTATTGAAAGAATGAACAAGCTCAACAATATGGAAGCGCTTGGTGATTTCGATTTGCTTCCTAAAAAAGAAGTTATCAAATTAAAGGCTGAGAGAGATAAACTTGCCAACAACCTCTCAGGCATTAAGGATATGACTGCAATCCCAGGCTTGATAATCTTAGTTGACCCGCACATTGAGCATATCGCCGTTCAAGAAGCCAAGAGATTGGGCATCCCAACAGTCGGCATTGTTGACACTAATAGCGACCCAGACGATGTTACAGTTTGCATCCCAGCAAATGACGATGCCATTGGTTCAGTTAAATTGATTATTTCCGCTTTAACAGACGCAATTTTGGAAGCCAAGGGTGGAGTGGTTCTTCACGACTTAAACGCAAAAGATGAAGATGTTTCAATGGAATCAATCGTAACCAGCGAAATCACAAAAGTTAATGAAGAAGAAACCGCTGAAGAGCCAGAAAAGAAAAAGCGCCCAATTAAGCCAAAGAAAGATAAAAAAGAAAAAAAGGATAAAGAGTAAATCTTATAAGGGGGAAGGAGAATTTATGATTACAGCAAAAGATGTTGCAAATCTTAGAGATATCACAGGCGCAGGCATGATGGACTGCAAGCGTGCGCTTGAAGAAGCAAATGGCAACACAGAAAAAGCCATTGAAATTTTGCGTGAAAAAGGCGTTGCGAAAGCGGCTAAAAAGCAGGGCAGAATTGCAGCCGAAGGAATTGTTGGTGCGTATGTTGGCAACGGCGTTGGCGTTTTGCTAGAAGTTAATTGCGAGAGCGATTTCGTTTCAAAAGGAGATATTTTCCACAATTTAGTTTCCACTGTTGCCAAAGTGGTGGCTGAAAATAAGCCAAAAGATGTTGACGCTTTAAACAAATGCAAATGTGAAGGCGGCACTGTGGCAGAGTATATCACAAATCAAACTGTCAAAATCGGTGAAAAAATTTCTATCCGCCGCTTTGAAATTTACGAGACAAAGGGCAAAATCGAAACATATCTTCACATGGGAGGCAAAGTCGGTGTTATGGTTGAAGCCACCGATTTCGTTTCAGGCGAAGATGTTTTGCACGATGTGGCTCTTCAAATTGCTGCAAGCAACCCAAGTTATGTTCAAGCAAGTGATGTGCCAGCAAGCGTAATTGAAAAAGAAAAGGAAATTATGCTCGTTCAAATGCAAAATGACGAGAAAAATAAAAACAAACCAAAAGAAATTTTGCAAAAAATCGTGCTTGGCAAGGTTAGCAAATATTACGAAGAAAATTGCTTAGTTGACCAGCCATTTGTTAAGGACGATAGTAAAAAAGTTAAAGATGTGATTGGCAACAAATTTAAGGTTAAACGCTTCGTTCGTTGGACGATGGGCGAAGGCTTAGAAAAGCGCGTTGAAGATTTTGCAGCCGAAGTTGCCGCACAAACCGGAAATAAAAACTAAAAAGCACGAAAGTGCTTTTTTCTTAGTTTTAACTAAATTTAGTTGCTATTTTTTTTTAAATTTATTATTATGTTTCTAGCAGTGAAACTTGTTTTTTATTTTTTAATAAAAATTATAGAGGAGAACTTAAATCTGCCAAGCAAGTTGTCAGATAATTAAAAGGATCATTATCTGCCAAGCAAGTTGTCAGATAATTAAAAGGATCATTATCTGCCAAGCAAGTTGTCAGATAATTAAAAGGATCATTATCTGCCAAGCAAGTTGTCAGATAATTAAAAGGAGAAATTATGAACGAAAATGTTGAAATGGAAATGATAGACTATGAAGATAAACTTCAAAAGGCATTTGACCATTTAATTGACGAATATATGTTGATTAGGGTGGGGCGAGCAAATCCAAAAATGTTGGAAAATATACCTGTTGATTATTATGGCACGCGCACTCCACTTAAGCAAACTTGCAATATCACAGTGCAGGATGCTCGCATGATAATTATTTCGCCATGGGATGTTTCCACTCTTAGAAATTTGCGTGCAGGCATTGAGGCTGCAAATTTGGGCGTGTCAGTTAGTGATGACGGCAAAATTATCCGCGTTGGTTTCCCAATCTTAACTGAGGAGCGTAGGCGTGAGTTTTCAAAAGATGCCAAAAAACTTTTGGAAGAGAGCAAGGTGGCAATGCGCAATCATAGGCGCGATGCTTTAGAAAGTTTCAAATCAATGAAAAAGAATGCTGAGCTTAGCGAAGATGAATATAACACGCTTGAAAAAGATGTGCAAAAAACATTAGACAGTTTCACATCAAAAGCAGATAACGCTTGCGAAAGAAAAATTGCTGAAATAATGGAAGTGTAAATGAATATTGAAAAGTTAAAAGCAGACCCACGCATGCCAAAACATATTGCTTTTATTGTGGACGGCAACGGCAGATGGGCTAAGAAAAGACATTTAATCCGTTCGCTAGGGCATAAGGCAGGGTTTGATAATTTAAAGCAACAAATTGAGTTTGTGGAAACGCTTGGCATAAAAAATTTATCAATGTTTTGTTTTTCGTGCGAAAATTGGAAGCGCCCGCAAGACGAAGTTGATTATTTAATGGATTTATTCAATCAAATGCTAGACGAATTTAAGCGCGATTATCTTGATAGGGATATCCGCGTTATCATTTCTGGCGATATGAATGATGAGCGCATTCCAGCAGAAGTGCGCACAAAAGCCAAAGAAATTATGGCACTCACAAGCCACAAAACAGGCTTTGTGATTAATGCTTGCATTAACTATGGCGGCAGGCAAGAAATTTTAAAGGTGGCTAACGAACTTTTGAAAGAAGGCGCACAAAAAGTTGACGAAAAAACATTTGAAAAACATCTCTACACAGCCGACCTTCTTCCTCTTGATTTTGTTATCCGCACGAGTGGCGAGCAACGCCTTAGCAATTTCATGACTTGGCAATCCACATATAGTGAGTGGTATTTCCCAAAAACTTTTTGGCCAAGTTTCACAAAAAAAGATTTAATTAAGGCACTAAAAGTCTATATGAAGCGTGATAGGCGATTTGGAGCAATCAAAAAATAATGAAAAAGCGAACAATCACAAGCATCTACATAGTTTTAGCAGTGGCACTTGCAATAGGGTGCAAGTTTTTGCCTATGCAGGTTGGCGATTATATCTTTGACATTTTCATTTTGTCGCTCACCTTTGTGGCAGCGTTTGAGATGTGTTCGTTAGTTGAAAAATGTGGCAAGCAAGTTAATCGCATTTCCGCTTGTTTTTATTGCATTTTCAACTATGTTGTGCTGCTTGTTTCATTAAAATATTTGAAATATGCACTTGTGCCGTTGGTTGAGTTGGGTGCGCTTGTGGTTTGGTTCGGCATCACCATCATTGCCCAATCAATTAAAGATAACGGCAAAAATATACGCTCCACTTTATCCACTTGCGCATTCACAATTTTGTCTTGCGTATATCCAAGTTTATTGTTTACGCTTTATATCAATATAAATCACATTGATGGCGTGCTAGGCATTAATCATTTGTCGGTTGTGCTCATCTTATTAATCATTGCAATCACTTTTTTAACAGACACTTTTGCCTATCTCATAGGCAGGTTAATCAAAGGTCCAAAACTCGCTCCTAAAATTAGCCCAAAGAAGACAATCAGTGGTGGAGTGGGCGGCTTAATAGGTGGCGTTGTTGGGGCAATGCTTGTGTTTGCTCTGGTTTATAATGTTAAGAGTTTGTCAATAATTCTAACGCAATTTAGCCTGAAATGGTGGCATTTCTTGCTTGTTGGCTTAATTTCGTCCGTTTTAGGTCAGATTGGAGATTTGGTTGAAAGCAAAATCAAACGCTTGGCAGACACTAAGGATAGTGGCAACATCTTTCCAGGCCATGGCGGAATGCTTGATAGGATAGACGCCATGATTTTCGTAACCACAATCATTTATATTTTAAGTTTAATTCTAACAGTCATTTAATAGGAATATAATAACATAATGAGCAATTTATTGAGTGCATCAGCCATCTTTTCTTACATTGGTTATATAGTTATAGCCATCGTTGTTTTGCTGTGCATGGTGCTAATCCATGAGTTGGGGCATTATGTTGCCGGCAAAATGTTGAAATTCAAAATCAATGAGTTTAGCGTGGGTTTTGGGCCAAAACTCTTGCAAAAAAAGAAGAAAAATGGCGAATTAATTTCGCTTAGGGCCTTTCCTCTTGGTGGTTATTGTGCGTTTGAAGGCGAAGATGCAGACGGGAATGAAAACCCCGAATCTTTCAACAATCAAAAGCCATGGAAACGCCTAATCGTGCTGTTTTTTGGCGCATTTTTCAATTTCATTAGCGGAATTTTATTTTCCTTTATTCTTTTAATTTCACATGGCTATGATTTAGTGCAGGTTAAAACAATCAACGAAACTTCAATAAATTATGGGCAAAATCAAGAGCAAATTTTGCAAGTTGGCGATGTGTTTTTGGGCGTTGAGGGCAACAAAATTGATTTTGTAAACGATAAATATCTAAGCAATTTAATAACAGAAAGCGTGGATAAAAATTATGCAAAATATGACGGCGAATTTTTAGAAACCCTTCCAAATTTCACAGAAGACGGCAAGGTCTATTATCTCGTGAAATCTCCAATTCTCTATAATATCCAAAGGGACGGCAAAAAGATTGATGTGCAAGGCTATGTGAATGTGGTCTATGACGGGGAAACGAAAGAGTGCATGGGCTGGACGCTCATGAAGAATGAAAAGGCGGATGAAGAAGAATTTTCTATCCAAACTTATAAATACACTTTCTTAGAGAGCCTTGTTCAAGCCGTTCCATACGCTTGCAAATGGGCATGGAAAGTGCTTGTGATTTTGTTTCACCTTATCACCGGGCAGCTATCATTAAAAGCGGTGGGTGGCCCGGTAACCACAATTCGAGTGATAGCCTCATCCACTTCGCAGGCAGGGTTTACTTATATTTTGATGCTATTGCCTGCGCTGGCGGTGAATTTGGCGGTGTTTAATTTACTGCCAATTCCAGCACTAGACGGCTTTCAAATGCTTTTCGTTGGCATTGAAGCAGTCCGCAAAAAGCCGGTCAAACGAAAGGTTGTCAACATGATAAACAACATCGGGCTTATTGTGTTGCTTGGCTTTGTGATAATAGTGGATATTTTGCAATTTATTCTATGACATTTGACATTTTCGCCATAATTTGATATAATTCGATTATGAGCGATAGGATAGAGGATTTAGATAAATTATATCCCGGTTTAAAATTTAAGGACGCAGTTTACACGGAAAAAACTAACACTTGCGTCATAAATTTTTTATACAATCCAGAATGCTTCACCCCTAATGATGAAAAGAAAAAGGTCATTGATGCCAAAATGCAGGAAATTATCGGCAATTTTGTGCCATTGCAAGCCAACTTCATTTCATGCCCGCTAGATAAGAGGGCAATCGCCAATCACACATACACAACAATCACAAACACATTTCCCGCCATCAGCAAAAACTTTTCTTATGATGATGTGTCAGTTGAAATAGACAATATAAATGTTAATGTAAAGCTAAAATTATCCCCATCAATCTTTGATTATGCCACCAATTTAAAGCGCGAGCAACTTATCGCTGAAAAGTTGAAAGAAAGTTTCTTGGCAGATTTTCATGTGGAATTTGTAAAAAAAGACGAAAACACTCCCCAATCTAGCGCTATTGAAAAGAACATCGAGTTTATGTCTAGCATCAAAGTGGCAGAAGAGAAAACTGTGTTTGAATTGACCGATGTGCAAAATATCATCGGCAATAATGACTACACGCTAGCAATAGATTTCAGCAAAGTTAAAAATGTCATTGAAAATGTTGTGATATGTGGAGAAGTAACCACATCTCAGCGCCGAACTTACACCCGCAAATTCACTAAAAATGGCGTGAGCAAAGACGTCGAGCGCACATTTTATATGTTTAGCCTAAAAAACGAAGGCAAGTTTTTAAATTGCAACATTTTTCCTCGCCAAACCGATGAGGCAAAAGGTGATTTAATAGAGCCGGGCATGAAAGTGTGTTGCTTTGGCTCGTTCCGCGAATTTAATGGCAGGCTCAATTTCACGGCAATCTCCGTTGCTCGCTGTGAATATAAAAAAGAGGATATTAAATCAAAAATTAAGGGCGTAAACGAAAATTATCATGTTGTGTTCCCGCAAAAATATGTGGACTATGAGCAGAGCGGACTGTTCGATGATGAAGATAAAGTTATCCCGGGCACCTATGTTGTGTTCGACTTAGAAACCACGGGCACAGAGGCAAACAAAGACGCAATCATAGAGATTGGTGCTTGCAAAATTGAAAACGGCAAAATCACGGAAACATTTTCCACTTTCGTCAATCCTGAGCGTCACATTCCAGCAGACGCATCAAAAGTCAACAACATTTATGACGATATGGTGGCAGACGCTCCAACAATCAACTATGTGTTGCCAGATTTCTATAAGTTTTGCTATGGTTCCACAATGGTGGGGCAGAATGTTTCGTTTGATATAGGCTTCATCTATAATGTTTCAAAAAAATTATCCTATAATTTCGATAATCCGCTTGAGGACACTTTGCAGATGGCTCACGAAAAACTGCCAGGCTTAAAAAATTATAAACTTGGCACGATCGTGGAAAGGCTAAATATCACTCTTGAAAATGCTCACCGCGCATTAAATGATGCCATCGCCACCGCCAAAGTGTTTATAAAATTGAAGTAGGGCAAGCTTTGCTTTAAAAAATTTTTATTTTTCTTCTAAAATTGTTTGACAGTTACCCCCCCCCCTATGCTAATATAAGCATATATAAAGGAGAAAATTTTATGGCAAAACTTAAAGTCCCTAGCAAAAAATGGTGGAATGAGCATAATATGCCGCTAAAGCAAATCCCAATGAGCAAAAGCGACATTAAGAGTTTAGACGATGATGATAAAGACATCGCCGCAATGGCAACATGGCCAACAGTTGTCAAAATTTTAATTATAACAGCGATTTTTTATGCTGCAATGCTTGGCTGCTATCTAATTTTCACGCTAACACACGATGCAGAAGATAGCAAATCAGCGTTAACATGTCTTATAATTTTAGCGATAGTCGCATTAATTTTATCGCCTAAATCGTCAGCCTTGCTAGACGGGTTTGACACTATAAAAGGCTATAAGCGCTTAGGCATTAATCCATTTATAGAAGCCTTAATTGCATTTTATGTGTTGCCGCTAAGGTTTGTCGGCTTGTTTGTCAATTTATTGCTTTCATGCCTTAATAGAGTTTCTCACGCAAATATGCTGGGCATGCCAAGGCTATGCCTCCCTCAAAATTGCGATTATGACGCGCTCATTAGTTATAATTCCGCTTTAGAAAAGCAGGCTGTGGCAATGTCTAACATTGAGATGGTGAATAGTGAAACTGAAACTATAGCCCGCAATCGTGCTTCTGACTTAAAAAATGAGATTTATGAATTGGAAAGAAACACGGAAATGGATAGCTATGAAAAGCAAAAGCTTTTAGACGAAAAGCGCACTGTCCTTGAAGGCTATGAGCAGACAATGGATATTTTAAGTTCGGGCGAATTTGATGCTGACGCTAAAGATAAATTAAATAAGACGCTCAATTCTATCTCCACATATAATTCAGAGGCAGCATCAAGGCTTAGAGATATTAATGATTCTTTGCTAGATAGCATTTATCAATATGAAAAGGAAACCACAAAAGCCAGCACAGCCAATCAAATAGTTGACGATGATGATGACGACGATGCCGATGAGGATTATTTTGAATAATTAGGGCGCTTTGCGCCTTTTTTATTTATAAATAAATTTAATAAATTTAAAAAAGTTTTTCAAATCTATTGATTTTTAAAAATCTTTGTAGTATAATAAAAGCAATGTAGGAGTGGGAAACCACTCCTAACTTGGTTTTTAAGGGAGTTTTATGAAGGTTGCAGATTTAGTTTTTAAAGCCATTTCACCACTTTTTAAAGGCGACATTAGGCTGGTTGAAGTGGAGTATGTTAAGCAAAATGATGGCATGCATCTCGTTGTCTTAATTGATAAAGAAGGCGGCGTTTCAATCGATGATTGTGTTGCGGTTAATGACCTTATCACGCCCACGATTGATGACCTAAACCCAACGGGCGATGCATCTTATGCTCTTGATGTGTCATCTTATGGGCTAGATAGGCCACTCAAATTTGATTGGCAGTTTAAGAAATATGAAAATCAAAAAGTTGAGGTTAAGCTTTATAAGAAAGTGAACGGCAGAAAAGAGTTTGTTGCCACCTTGCTTAATCGAGATGAAGAAAAAACATATTTCAACGAGGCAGAAGAAAACTTTTCAATTTCCAATGTGGATATAGCATATATTATCCCATATATAGAGTTTTAAGGAGAATATTCATGATTAACAAAGATTTTTTTGAAGCATTAAAAGATTTAGAGGCAGAGAAGGGCATAAACGAAGAGGTGTTTATCCAAGCCTTAGAGCAAGCGCTCACAGCCGCATATAAGAAAAATAGCGGCATGGCAAAGAATGCACAAGTTCGCTTGTTGCCTGAAAAGAACCAGATTAAGATTTATTCTTATCGCACAGTTGTTGATGAGGTAGAAGATGAAGAAAAGGAAATCAGCCTAGAAGAAGCCCATCAATTAAAGCATTCTTATAAGGTTGGAGACCAAGTTATGCAAGAAGAATCCACTAAGGATTTCAACCGCATAGCAGTGCAGACGGCAAAGCAAGTTATCACTCAAAAGATTAAAGAATTTGAAAAGCAGTCAATTTCAAAAGACCTTGCCGAAAAAGAAGGCAAACTGATTGTGGCAAATGTCAAGAGAAAGGATTTAGACAATGTCTATCTTGAAATTGGCGGCACAACACTTGAAGGCTTGCTCACAAAGCGCGATTTGATGCCAACCGACAATCTAAAGCCGGGCGACCGCATCAAAGTTTATGTCCGCCACATCAAAGATGATTTCCGTGGCACAGTTGTGCAAGTTTCTCGCACACACCCAAATTTCGTTAAAATGCTTTTGGAAATGGAAGTGCCAGAGTTGAATAATGGTGAAATAAGCATTGTTGGCGTGGTTCGTGAGGCAGGTTTGCGCACCAAAATTGCCGTAACTTCAAATGTTCCAAATCTTGACGCAGTTGGTGCTTGCGTAGGCAATAAAGGCTCTCGTATTAATGCAGTTATCAACGAATTAAACGGCGAAAAGATTGATATTATCAATTATAGCGAAAACCCAGCAGACTATATTGTTGCCGCATTGTCGCCAGCAGAAGTGAGCGAAATCACGGTGGACACAGCCGCAGGTGTGGCAAATGTGCTTGTGCCAGAAAACAAATTATCCCTAGCCATAGGCAAGGGCGGGCACAATGTTAGATTAGCAGCTAAATTAACGGGCTACAAAATCGATGTTAAGCCAATCAAAGCCAACGCAGCAACTCAAACAAAAGCAAACGATGTTGTAACCGCTGGCAATGCAAACATAATTATAGATGACGATTTCTTCAGTGATATTGATGAATAGGAGGCATAATGCATAATAAGCAAGAGCGTTCGTGCGTTGCCTGTCGCCAAAAAAAGCCACAAACAGAAATGCTAAGAATAGCGAAAATCAATGGTGGATTTGTGCTAGATGAGGCTCAAAAATTGGCTGGCAGAGGAGCGTATGTTTGCAAAACAAAGTCATGCTTATCACTCACAATCAAAAAGAAGCAATTAAATCGAGCATTCAAAACAAATGTTCCAAATGAAATATATGAAAAATTAGGAGAATATGAGCAAAATTGTTAGTTACATCGGCTTTGCAATCAAAGCAAGAAAGATAGTGGTGGGGCAATCAAGCCTAAAAACAGAGAAAAAGAAAATCCATCTTATCTTAGTTTGCCCAACAGCAAGCGAAAACTTAAAAAATTTGGCAAACAATCTTGCAATAAAGCATGGCTGCAAAACATTTTGCCCCGCATCTAATTTAGATGAGTTATCCCACATGAATGGTGTGAAAATTATGGGAATAACCGATGAAAACTTGGCAAACGCAATTTTAAAAGAAGGAGAAAATAATATTGGCTAACGAAACAAAAAATCAAGAGTTCAACAAATCAATTAAAGCGCTTCAATCCATGGTGAAGGACAAGATGTTTATCTCTCTTGCCGAAAAGTTTTTTAATTTAAAGCAAGAAATTAGTTCGCTCACTCGCTCCATGAAAGAAAAGGAAACTGCGCTTTTAACTGAAACTAAGGCTCCACAAGTGGAAGAAAAACCTGTTGAAATTGTTAAAGAGCCTGTGAAGGAGCAGCCTGTTCAAGAGGTTAAAGAGCCTAAAAAGCAAAATCAGCCTAACCAAAGTTTTCAAAGGCAGCCACAAAAGGATTTTAAGCGTCCTTTTAATGCTAACAACCAAAATTTCAATAGAAACCAGCAAAATAAGCCTAACCAGAATAGGCAAAATTTAAAGCCAGGTCAAAAGCCACAAGGGCAGAGGCCTCCATTTAATAAGGAGCAAAAACGCCCTAGCATTAATTATGCTCAACCTGTCATCACTTCAAGCCCAACGCGCAATTTCGCAAACAAAAAGAAGGATAATTCTCATTTTGAAGAAAAGCGCCAATACACAAAGCGTGATTTATTAAAGCGCGGCATGATTGAAGGTGTTGATGAAGATAGGCTATTAATTGTCCGCAAAAACCGCACAAAGAAAAAGGATAATCCTGAAGCAGTTAGATTAGCAGATAAGCCACAAGGCCCTGTGGTTGTGAACACAGACAACATCACAGTGAAACTCCTAAGCGAGTTGAGTGGCAAGCCTGTTAGCGAAATAATCAAGAAATTCATGGTGCTTGGCATGATGGTAACCATCAATTCAACTATTGAATTTTCAACTGCTGAGTTAATCATGTCCGATATGGGCATTGAATTAGTGCAAAAACTAGACAAAACTAGTGAAGATAAATTAAAAGAAGTTCAGCAAAACATCAAGTCATATAACGATGAAGACGCAATATCTCGTCCACCAATCGTAACAGTTATGGGTCATGTTGACCACGGCAAAACAAGTCTGCTTGATTATATCCGCAAATCTAAAGTTGCTCTTGGTGAAGCGGGCGGCATCACTCAGGCAATCGGTGCTTATAGAGTGAAAGTAAACGATAAATTCATCACATTTATCGACACTCCGGGTCATGAAGCCTTCACCGCAATGCGAGCACGCGGTGCGTCTGTCACAGACATTGCAATATTAATCGTTGCAGCAGACGATGGCGTTATGCCACAAACGGTTGAAGCAATCAATCAAATTAAATTTGCAAAAATTCCTATGATTGTTGCAATCAACAAGATGGATAAGCCGCATGCCGACCCAGATAGAATTATGCAACAATTAGCAGAGCATAATGTCATTCCAGAAGCGTGGGGCGGAGATGCAATTATATGCAAAATTTCAGCACACACAGGTGAGGGGATAGACAAATTGCTAGAAACAATCTTGCTCGTGGCTGAAATGCAAAATCTCAAAGCAAATCCTAATATGCCAGCAATCGGCACAATTATGGAAGCCCGCCTAGATAAGGGCAAGGGCGCAGTTGCTTCACTCATTGTTAAGGACGGCTCACTAAAGATTGGCGACACAATAGTTTCCGGCACCAGCCTATGCAAAGTTAAAGCGATGATAGACGAAAATAATCATCAGGTTAAGATTGCTGAGCCAAGCATGCCTGTAACAGTGCTAGGATTTAACGAAGTTCCAGATGCAGGCGAGGTGTTCACCGCTGTTGATGAAAAACTTTCAAAACAAATCGTTGAAGAGCGCAAAGCAAAGAAAAAGGAAGATTTAATCAAAAATAGTGGGGGCAACACGCTTGAAGACTTAATTCAAAAAACTAGCGAAAAAGATGTGAAGATTTTAAATCTTGTGCTTAAAACCGATGTTAATGGCTCGCTTGAAGCAATCAAATCTTCTGTTATGAAGTTTGTGAACGATGAAGTGAAAATCAACATTCTTCATAGTGGAGTGGGCGCAGTGAATGAAAGCGACCTTATCTTGGCAAACGCATCAAACGC
>CANQDP010000002.1 GCA_947593585.1 uncultured Clostridia bacterium | reverse complement strand
GTTTTCTTCATGAAAAAATAAACAAAGGATTAGGTTATGAACACTGAAATTTTAGATGAAAATCAAGCCTCGCTTGACAATTTAAAAAAATCAATATCGGCTTTTGCTAGCCCAAAGATTTTGGACGGGCAAATGCGCTTATTAAAAAAGTTTCGCACAAACATTGATAGCACAAAATTGAATTTGTCAAATTGCCAACGCTGGCTAAAAGAAAATAAAAAAGATGAAAATTATGACCAATACTCTGCATTTTTAAGAACTTTTGAAAAAAGGTTTGCCAAAATCCAAGAGTTTGAAAAAAGATTTTCGCAAAATAAAGTTAGGCGACTATTAGACGCGTGTGCTCACAATCTCGTGCAGATGTTTGACGCCAAAGCCACTTTAAAATCGCAAACATATAGTTTTGCTTGCAGCAATTTTGTGAGCGATTTGCACGCCAAAGCAATTTTGGTTGAAAACAAATTTCAGCGCGGAGCAATCACTGCAAATAATGCCTACACTCACATGTCCAAACTCAGCAATGGCTTAAACGCAAATCCACTATCCGTTTCAAACGATGTTTTAAAGAATATGTTTGCAGCGTATATGGCAGACTATAGCAAGAAAGCCACCGCTCTGCAAGACGGCGGAATTTACACTCCAGATAGCGTGCTCCAACCTCAAACTGCACAAATTTGCCGAGCTGAAAACGCGGCTTCAAGTGAAATTGACACTCTTATGAATGTGGCAACCAGCAGAATAATAAACATAAAACGCAGATTGCACATTAAAGACCTAAATAATTCGCTTGCAGACGCTCAAAAAATATTTGCAACAATTGGCACTCCTGAGTGGGATGAAAAATCGGCAAACAATTTCCTCGACAATCTATATTCACGCACACAAGAATATGAAAAGTTGCAAACTGAAATTGACGATTTTGAATTTGAATTATCTTCAACACTCACCCAAATAGAAACTGCCACAAAACATTCACAAGAAGCGGCAAAGGCAGTGCTGGTGAACGAAAGTGCCACTAGGATTGAAAAGGTGAAAAAACAAATTGTGGAAGTTAAACGCCTAGCAAAAGGCAAAACTCCAACACCTATACTTGTTAATCATCAAAGCTATATCAAAAATGAAATCAACAACATTCAAGAAACCTTGGGAAAAAATGCAGTGGACGACTTGCTCACCAAACTAAACGAAGCCAAGATGATGAATGAGGATTTAAACACATTAATATCCGAAATTTCAATGCAAGAGTTGGCTCAGGAAAAAGTGGAGGAGCAAGAAAAAGTGCTCACCTATAAGCCGGACTTTGACCCGGACGACCCAAACAAAGATAAAAAATAAGAGCGGCTTCGCTCTTTTTTATTTATTCTTATTTAAGAAGTCTAAATTTAAGCGATATTCATTTTTATCAAAATCAATCAGTCCCTCATCTCTCATTTTGGCAAGTTCGGTGGACATAGCACTCCTATCCACAGACAAATAATTTGCAAGTTCGGTTTTGTTGAACGGAATTTCAAAATAGTTTGAATTTGCCCGCTTTGCCATTAGAGTGAAATAAGAAAGCAATTTGTCCCTCGTGCTCTTTTTAGACATATGTGTTAGTTTGTTCATGAGCTCCACATTGCGCTCTGCCACCATTTGCATGAGGTTTCTAATCACAATGTCATGCCTCTTGCATTTGTTTTGGCAAGGATAAATTAAGCGGTATTTATTCATAAACATGACGGTGGTTTTTTCTGTGGCAATAACGCTATCTTTATTCACTTCATCGCCCACATAGGTGGCCTCTAAGCCATAAACCTCGCCCACTCCAAGACGCATCACCACCGATATATTGCCCATCTGGTCCACATTCTCCACAATGGCCGAGCCGCGCACAATCATCACCACATCTTCAATGCTTTCACCCTGTTTTAGAATGCTTTCTCCCTTCTTAAAAACCTTAAATCTGGTTTTAAAGCAAAACATCATTGCTTGGCAGTCAAATTCATTAATTTGTCCAAAGGTTTTTGTGGCAGATAAATCTTTATAATAATCCAATTTTTACCTCATTTTGTTGTAAAAACAACACATTTTGAAAAATTATTATAGTATAATGGAGTTAATAAGTCAATATTTTTGGCTTATTAATGTGCAAAATTTTTTAAAAAAATGCCATAAAAACGGGCATTTTAAGGGGCAAAATCTTTAAAATTTTAGCCTTTTAGCAGCAAAAATTTTGCCTAAAAAAACTATGAGGGGAGGAAAAAATGAAAGTTATTAAGAGAGACGGAAAAGAAGTTGTTTTCGATAGCGAAAAAATTAGAAGAGCCGTTACCAAAGGCAACGAATCTATCCGCGAACTAAGCAAAAGGCTCACCACAGAGCAAATTGACCGCATTGTTAAAAATGTTGTGCGCGAATGCGAAGTGATGGGAAGAGCAGTTGGCGTGGAAGAAATTCAAGATAAAGTTCAGCACGCCATCATGGCAGAAGGCGCTTATGATGTTGCCACTTCATACATTGAGTATAGATATCAGCACAAATTAAACCGCCAAGCCAACACCACAGATAAACAAATTTTATCTCTTATTGACTGCGATAACGAAGAGGTTAAGCAGGAAAATAGCAACAAAAACCCAACTGTTAATAGCGTTCAGCGTGATTACATGGCTGGTGAAGTTAGCAAAGACTTAACCAAAAGGTTTTTGCTCCCTGAGCATATTTGGAAGGCTCATGAAGAAGGTTTAATCCATTTCCACGATGCAGACTATTTTGCCCAACGCATGCACAACTGTGATTTGGTGAATTTGGAAGATATGCTTCAAAATGGCACAGTTATCTCTGGCACAATGATCGAAAAGCCACACTCTTTCTCCACCGCTTGCAACATTGCCACCCAAATCGTGGCGCAAGTGGCATCAAGCCAATATGGTGGTCAAAGCATAAGCCTTGCACACCTTGCCCCATTTGTTGATGTGAGCAGGCAAAAAATTAGGCGTGATGTGGAAGCCGAGCTAAAAGAGGCAACCCAAAATGTTGACCCTAAATTGGTGGATAAAATCACAGAAAAGCGCGTTAGAGAGGAAATTAATCGCGGCGTGCAAACCATTCAATATCAGGTTATCACACTTATGACCACAAACGGTCAAGCACCTTTCCTAACCGAGTTTTTATATCTTGGCGAGGCCAAAAACGAGCGTGAGCGCGATGATTTAGCTATGATTATTGAAGAAACGCTTGAGCAACGCTATCAAGGTGTGAAAAACGAAAAAGGCGTGTTTATCACCCCAGCTTTCCCAAAAATCATCTATGTTTTGGAAGAGAGCAACATTCACCCAGATAGCAAGTATTATTACTTAACTCAACTTGCAGCTAAATGCACAGCAAAACGCTTAGTGCCAGATTATATTAGCGAGAAAAAGATGAAAGAGCTTAAGGAGGGCAACTGCTTCCCTGTTATGGGTTGCAGAAGCAACCTAAGCCCTTGGAAGGACGAAAACGGCAAATATAAATTTTATGGCAGATTTAATCAGGGTGTGGTTACAATCAACCTTGTTGATGTGGCACTATCTAGCGGCAAAGACATGAAAAAATTCTGGAAAATCTTTGACGATAGGCTTGATTTGTGCTATGAAGCATTGATGTGCAGGCACAACAGGCTGAAAGGCACTCCTAGCGATGTGGCTCCAATTTTGTGGCAACATGGCGCTATTGCAAGATTAAAACCGGGCGAAAAAATCGATAAACTGCTCTATGGCGGATATTCCACAATCTCTCTTGGCTATGCTGGCCTATATGAGTGCGTGAAATATATGACGGGCAAATCTCACACCGACCCAGAAGCCACTCCATTCGCACTTGAAATAATGAAATATATGAATGATAAGTGCAATCAGTGGAAGAAAGAAACCACTATCGGCTTTGGCATATACGGCACACCATTAGAGAGCACCACTTATAAGTTCGCAAAATGCTTGCAAAAACGATTTGGCATCATTCCGGGAATTACGGATAAAAACTACATCACAAATAGTTATCATGTGCATGTAACCGAGCCAATCAACGCATTTGACAAACTCAAATTTGAAAGTCAATTCCAGCACCTATCCACAGGCGGAGCAATCAGTTATGTGGAAGTGCCTAACATGCAAGATAATCTTGAAGCCGTTATGCAAGTGATTAAATATATTTACGACAACATCATGTATGCCGAGTTAAACACGAAGTCCGACTACTGCCAAGTGTGTGGCTATGACGGTGAAATTGTGATTGAAGATGACCCGGACGGCAAGCTGATTTGGGTGTGCCCAAATTGCGGAAATAAAGACCAAACTAAGATGAATGTGGCACGCCGCACTTGTGGATATATTGGCAGTCAGTTCTGGAACCAAGGCAGGACGCAAGAAATTCGCGATAGGGTTTTACACTTATAAAATCTGTTTCTCTATTGTGAAATAAAGGACAAATTATGAATTATGGCAATATCAAATATAACGACATAGCAAACGGGGAAGGTGTTAGGACATCGCTATTTGTGAGCGGGTGCACGCACCATTGCAAAAACTGCTTCAACCCCGAAACTTGGGATTTTAATTATGGCAAACCTTTCACTAAAGAAGTGGAGGACGAAATAATTAAGTCGCTTGCGCCCGACCATATAAATGGGTTAACCCTGTTGGGGGGCGAACCTATGGAGATTGCAAATCAGCAGGCGTTGCTTCCATTTGTTAAAAGAGTGAAAGCCACCTATCCAAACAAAACAATTTGGTGCTATTCTGGATATTTGTTCGATAATGAGTTGCTTGGCGAAAGCCGTGCACACGGACCGCACACAAGAGAACTTTTAGGATATATCGACATTTTGGTGGACGGCGAGTTTAAGGAAGATTTGAAGGACATCACGCTGAGATTTAAAGGCAGCAGCAATCAGCGAATAATTGATGTGCAGAAAAGTTTGAAAGAAAACAAAGTGGTGCTAAGCCCATTCAACGAAAAGCGAAATAAATCTTTTAGAGATAAATAACATAAAATTAATTGAAAATTTAATCAATTTGTGCTAAAATATAGCCATGAAAAAAATAACAAAAAATCCGCCAAAAAATCCAAAAGATAGTCAAATCAAGCCTAAGGCTAAGCCCTTGCCAGAAAAAAAGCCAACCCCCGAAAGCAAGGCTCAGCCTAATCAATCCAACTTGTTTGTGGAGAAATATCTAGAATTTTATGACGATATTAAAATTCCAACAAGACGCTACGACTGGTAGCGTCTTGTTTTATTGCCACAACATATAGATTTTTGAATAATTTTTTATAATTAATTTTCGTTTTGATTATTATTTTTTTAATTTTTATATTTTTATTGTTTTGTTGAAAGATTTGTTTTAAATTTTTCTTTATTTTTCGCTTTGATTGTTATTTTTTTCGATATTTTCTATGTTTTTTATCATTTTGCTTATAAGATTTATTTTTAATTTTTTATTATTTTTTGGAATCAGCAATCCAACGACCAAAAGCAACCCACAAATCAACAACCCCAAAAGCAAGCAAACTATTGTGCAATTCCCCCTATTTGCAAGATTATAATATAGGGTGATTTTTTTGCTAGTGTCCCCTTCTGCGAGTTTCCAAGTGTGATAATATCTTCCATTAATTTTATCCACAAAATCCGCATCGCTATGCAGCCTCCTCAATTCGCTTATGTGAGTGTAAAAGAGTTCGGTGGATGAGGTGGTTAAAAATGGGAAGTCCTCATTAATGCGCGTTTTCACTCTATTGTAAACTGATTCTTGCACGGCAAAAGATGTGTAGCCTTCATAAATCATCTTGTCATACAAAAAGTGTTTTTCAATTTTGGGCTCAACCTGATTTTCTTCCGTTATTCCATAATAATAATTATAACTATCCTCGTTCTTGAATTTTAAGCCAACAGTTAAACTATTGCCTTCCCACTCGCTCAAAATTGGAGTGATTGTTTCAAATAGGATTGGCATACTGCCTATCACTTGCAAATTGAACGCCATCACTGCGTTATTCAATTCTTCATCGGCAATTATTAAAATATCCTCCTTCACTGCCGCCAATTCCTCTTGTGAATAAAATTCCTCTTCTTTTAGGTCGATAAACACAAGTTCCTCTATTGAGCCATCCTCTTTTCTATCCGTCATCACCCTTATTTTTGCGCAAGCGGAAAGATAGATTGCCCCAAACACTAACAGTGCAACCAACACAAATTTTAATCCAAAGCGTTTTGCCATATTCATATTATATTATTAGTTTAATGGAAATTTAGATTTTTGGCAATAAAATTTTGGAGTTCAACAAAAATTGTGCAGATTTTACACAATCTCCCACTAACATTATGCCACAAGAAAAAAGTTGCACTAGGCAACTTTATTCCTTTTCTTCTTCAGTCTGTTCGTCTTCCTCGTCTGGCTCTTCTTGCAATTCTTCTTTGGCTTCTTTTTCTTCCTCTTGCCTGATTTTTTCCATCTCTTCAGCCGTTGCAGTTTCTTCTGCTAATGGAGCGGTGATTTCCTCTTCTGCGTCTTCATCTCGTGCCACAATTGCCACGCTCACCACCTTATCGTTAGCACCAACTTTCATGAGTTTCACACCTAAACTTGTGCGGCTAACCAAATTTATGCTATCTGCGTGTGTGCGAATCATAACGCCGTCTGCAGAGATTGCCAAGATGTCATTTTCAGCCGTAACCAAACGCATTGCCACCACTTTGCCCGTCTTTTCATTAAAGACTCCTGCTTTGATGCCTTTGCCTCTTCTGCCCTGCAAACGATAGTCTTCAGGTTTACTGCGCTTTGCAAATCCCCTTTCGGTTACAGTTAGAATGTCCTTAGCTTGGTCGAGCACTGCCATATCAATAATCTTCTCGCCTTCTGCAATCTTCATGCCCTTCACACCGCGGGACGCTCTGCCCATGGTGCGCACACTGCCCTCGCTAAATCGCAAGCACTTGCCATTATCAGACGCCACCAACAGTTCATCGTTAGGCTTAACAATCTTTGCACTAACCAAGCAATCGCCATCTTCTAATTTTATTGCAATTTTTCCATTTTTGCGGATATTTTCAAACTCGCTCATCTTAGTTTTCTTGATAAGCCCGTTTTCTGTGGCAATAATCAAGCAAGCGCCCTCTTCTCGCCTAAACACTTGCACCGTGTTTATTCTTTCGTCTGCCTCAAGAGGCAACAAATTAATTAGGGCTCGCCCCTTTGTTTGTTTGCCCGCTTCTGGAATATTATAAGCGCGGATAACATAAACTTTGCCCTTATTGCTAAAGAACATCAAATCGTCATGGCTAGAAGTTACAAACATGTCTGTTACGCTATCTTCTTCTTTGGTTTTATGCGCATTCACACCACGACCGCCGCGATTTTGAGTTTTATATTCACTAACAGGCAAGCGCTTCACATAACCTTGCTCGGTGAGTGAAATCACCACATCATGACGCTCAATAAGGTCGCCAATATCAATGTCGTCATAATTCAAAATTATTTCGGTTTTGCGTGGGGTTGGATATTTTGCCTTAATTTCTAATAATTCGGTGCGTATAATGTCATCAATCTTAGACTTATCTGCCAAAATGCCACGCAATCTTTCGATTGTGATTTTAAGCTCAGCAAGTTCGGCATTTAGTTTTTCCACTTCCAAGCCGGTGAGCCTAGAAAGTTTCATCTCCAAAATGGCGTTGGCTTGGCGCTCAGTCAAACCAAATCTCTCTTGAAGTTTTGCCTGTGCTTCCACTTTATCTGCACTCTTTTTGATTATTGCAATCACTTCGTCAATATTATTCACTGCAATCACTAAGCCTTGAATAATATGTTCGCGCTCTTCTGCCTTATTTAAGTCATACTTCGTGCGCCTGGTGATAACTTCGCGCTGGAATTCCAAATAATAATAGATAATTTCTTGCAAATTCAAAACTTTTGGGCGGTTATTCACAAGCGCAAGCATAATTATGCCGCTAGATAGTTGCAACTGGGTTTGCTTAAACAACTGATTAAGCACAACATTTGGGTTGAAATCCTTTTTCACTTCCACCACAATGCGCATGCCATCTCTGCCCGACTCATCGTTAACATTTGAAATGCCGTCTATCTTTTTGTCTTTCACCAAATCGGCAATTTGCTTGATTAATCTTGCCTTGTTCACCTGATAAGGAATAGCGGTGGCAATTATTCTATGACGCTTGCCGTTATCGAAAGTTTCAATTTCCGTTTTGGCACGCATCACCACCCCGCCGCGCCCGGTGGCGTAAGCCTCACGAATGGCTGAGTTGGAAAGAATTTCACCACCTGTTGGGAAATCTGGTGCAGGAATAATTTCCATCAATTCGTCAATCGTGATGTTTGGATTATCTATCATTGCCACAACTGCGTCAATCACTTCGTTTAAGTTGTGTGGCGGAATGTTTGTGGCCATGCCCACAGCTATGCCATCACTGCCATTAACGAGTAGATTTGGGAAACGGCTTGGCAACACTTGTGGCTCAACAGTGGTGTTATCATAGTTTGGGTTATAGTCAATAGTGTCCTTATCAATATCGCGCAAAAGTTCGTCTGCCACCTTGCTCAAACGCGCTTCAGTGTAACGCATGGCAGCAGCAGGGTCGCCATCCACCGAGCCGAAGTTTCCCTGACCGAAAACCAATGGCTCATTAATGGTGAAGTCTTGTGCCAAACGCACAAGTGCATCATAAACCGAACTATCGCCGTGAGGGTGATATTTACCCAACACATCACCCACAATTTTTGCACATTTTCTTGTTGGCTTATCAGAAGTTAGGCCTTGCTCGTTCATGGAATATAAAATACGCCTATGCACAGGCTTTAAGCCATCGCGAACATCTGGAATGGCGCGCGAAACATTCACCGCCATAGCATAAGCGATGAACGAATCTTTCATCTCGTTTTCTAGGTCGGTGTTGATATATCTTGTGTTGTCAATTTTGCTAAAAATTTCGTCTTTCATGGCTCACTCCTAAATGTCCAAATCTTTGATGCGGTCGGCATTCTGCTCAATAAATTCACGCCTTGCCTCAGGGCGTTCGCCCATGAGAATGTCAAACACTTCGTTGCACACCACCTCATCGCTCATCACAACTTTTTTAAGTGTGCGAGTTTCTGGGTTCATTGTGGTGGTCCAAAGTTGCTCAGCGCTCATTTCACCAAGACCTTTATATCGCTGCACGCCTTTGTCGTTTTCATTTATGCCTGCAGCCTCTTTCTCAGCCTCACTATAATAATATATTGTTTGCTTGCCGCGCTGCACTTTATATAGTGGCGGTTGAGCCACATAAACATGCCCTTGCTCAATTAATGGGCGCATATATCTAAAGAAGAAAGTGAGCATCAAAATTTGAATATGGCTGCCGTCCACATCGGCATCTGTCATTATCACAATTTTATCATATCTAAGTTTGCTTGGGTCGCAATTCTCATAAATGCCACAGCCAAAGGCGGTGATCATTGCATTGATTTCGGCATTTTCAAGAGCCTTGGCTAAGCGCGTTTTTTCAACATTTAAGATTTTGCCACGAAGAGGCAATATTGCCTGATAGCGCCTATCTCTACCCGATTTTGCCGTGCCGCCTGCCGAATCACCCTCAACAATAAATATTTCACACTCGCTGGCATTTTTGCTTGAGCAATCTGCCAATTTGCCCGGCAGGGTGGAACTCTCTAGTGCGTTCTTGCGCCTTGTGTCCTCCCTAGCATTGCGCGCAGCCTCTCTTGCTCGTTGGCTAAGCACGCATTTTTCTATCAACTCTTTGGCTTCTTTTGGGTGCTCTTCCAAATAATCTTTAAAGGTTTCTTCCAACGCTTTTGCGGTGAAGCCCTTTATTTCGTCAGTGCCAAGTTTGGTTTTGGTTTGCCCTTCAAATTGAGGCTCTTCCACCTTAACAGAAATCACTGCCACAATGCCTTCGCGCGTGTCCTCACCCGAAAGTTTTGATTTAATTTTGTCTTTGAGCGGCTTATCGTTTTCAATATAGTCGTTAATAACTTTTGCTAGCGCCAATTTAAAGCCGTCTTCGTGCTTGCCACCATCTTTGGTGCAAACATTGTTGCAATAACTGTGAATATTTTCGGTGTAGGTGTCCGTATATTGGAAACTAAACTCTATTTCGCAAGTGGCATCACGCAAAATGCCGTTTTCGTCCTTTCGTTTGTAATTATAAGTTTTATCCACATAAATAGGGAAATATTTATTGTTCGCGTCCTTAAAAATGCACACTTTGTTTTGCGTTAAGTCTGCCACAAACTCTTGAATTCCGCCCATAAATTGAAATTTGTCTTCTTGCTCTTTGCCTGGACGGTTATCTTTAAGCTCGATGCGCAAACCTTTATTTAAGAATGCAATTTCTCTTAGGCGCGTGCGCAAACGCTCGTATTCAAACTCGGTTACAGGGAAAATTTCATCATCTGGCTTAAATGTAACCATCGTGCCGGTTTTCTCTGGTGGCACAGGCTCAACCACGGTCAAGCGATTGACCGGAATGCCACGATGATAAATCTGCTTATAGTGATTTGCGTTTTGATAAATATCCAAAATAAGCGTTTCACTAAGTGCGTTCACCACAGAAAGACCAACCCCGTGCAAACCGCCCGAGATTTTATATCCGCCACCACCAAATTTGCCACCAGCATGCAATTTTGTTAAAACCAATTCGGCAGCGCTAATGCCCTCTTTTTCGTGAATGCCAGTTGGGATGCCACGCCCGTTATCCAACACACTAACCGAGCCATCGGCATTGATCTCCACCTTAATTTCGTTGCAATAGCCGGCGAGCGCCTCATCGATGGAGTTATCCACAATTTCGGTGACCAAATGGTGCAAGCCGTTTTCATCGGTTGAGCCAATATACATGCCCGGGCGTTTTCTAACCGGCTCCAACCCTTCTAGCACTTGAATTGCTTCCGCATCATACGCGTGCGTAACTTTTAGTTCGTTATCCATACCTCTCCTTAAAATTTAGTAAATTCAGGGCCTCGTTAAGAACCTGTTCCTTAATGGGGCTTAAATTTTTATATTATATATAAAATATATAATATAATTTTAGCAAAAAACAAAAAATAAGGCAATCAAAATTGCCCTAAAAATTAATTTTAAATATGGAAAAAACTGCCGAATGGCAGTTTTTGTTATTCATTTGCGATTTTGTTTAATTCTTCTGTTTCTTTTGCAATGTCTAGGCGGTTATATAGATTTTCGCCTTTCGTAACTTGTGTGTTTGGCTTAATAAAGCCGAATGCCGCATATTCATTAAGCAGGGTTGGTGTTTTTAGCCCCCAATTTGCGTATATTGTTTTTGGCTTATCCGTTAAGAAAGGCAAAAGCAAAGTGTTTGTTATTAAAATTGCTTCGCTTAAAGTGGTTAGAATTGTGTTTATGCGCGCAAGATTGCCCGCTTTAAACTCTACCCAAGGCGCAGTTTCGTCAATATATTTATTGCATAGGCTAAACATTTCAAAAATTGTGTTTAATGCGCCACTTGGGTTAATGTCCTCCACTTGAGCCAAAACAAATTTGCGCCTATTTAAAATTTCACTCATAAGCGTTTTATCTGCCGCTTGCAAATCGTTCGCAGGGTTTAACACTCCGCTCAAATATTTTTGCGCCATACCGCAGGTGCGCGAAACAAGGTTGCCATATTCGTTTGCCAAATTGGTGTTGTAAGCGTTTAAGAAAAGTTCTTGATTATAAGGTCCGTCCTGACCAAACACAATCTCTTTTGTTAAAAACAATCTCACTGCGTCTAGCCCGTAGCGACCAACCAAAATGCGTGGGTCAATCACCTCTTTTTTGCCCGTTTCCTTAGATTTGCTTAGTTTATCGTTGCCAAATAATAGCCATCCATGCCCATAAATTTGCTTTGGCAAAGGCAGGTCAAGTGCCATTAAAATTGCCGGCCAGATGATTGAGTGGAAGCGAACAATTTCTTTGCCAACCACATGCACATCTGCAGGCCAAAACTTTTTAAATTTGGCATTATCTTCTTGCAAATAGCCTAGTGCGGTTAAATAGTTTGGCAATGCGTCTATCCAAACATAGATGGTGTGCTTAGGGTCGAAATCTACCGGCACACCCCACTTCACACTCGTTCTGCTCACGCACAAATCTTTAAGGCCGGGGTTGATGAAATTATTAATCATCTCGTTAACGCGCGTTTTTGGGCGCAAAAAATCGGTGTTTTGAAGCAGGTTTTTGATTTTTTCTTGATATTCGCTTAGGCGGAAGAAATATGCCTCCTCTTCCATTGGCTCAACCGCGCGCCCACAGTCTGGGCATTTGCCGTCAACCAATTGCTCTTCCGTCCAAAAACTTTCGCACGGGGTGCAATATAATCCTTTATAGGTGGACTTATAGATTTGCCCTTTATCATAAAGCAGTTTAAACATTTTTTGCACAGCCGCAACATGATAATCGTCTGTGGTGCGAATGAATTTATCATAAGAGATGTCTAGCATCTTCCACAATTCTTTTGTGTCGGCAACAATCTCGTTTAAATATGCCATTTCGCTCTTGCCTTCCGCTTGTGCCTTCTTTTGAATTTTTTGCCCGTGCTCGTCTGTGCCCGTTAGATAAAACACATCTTTATTTAGCATTCTATTAAATCTCGCAAGCCCATCGCACACAACAGTTGTGTAACAGTTGCCAAGCGTCAATTTGTTGCTTGGGTAATAAATTGGTGTGGTGATATAAAATTTGTTTTGCATAATTTCTCCTTTATAAATTAAATTTTTCTTTTATCATTTTTGCCACTTTTGTGGCAGACAAGTTTGTGTTGTCTATCTTAATATAATTTTTGAATTTAATCTCTCCCTCTCGGCTTTGCATTCGATATTTAGAATTAAACTCATAGATTAAATTGTTGGATAATTCCAAATTTCTTTTAGACTGCTTGTGCTTCAATCTATTTGGGGTTGCGTTCCTTTGCAAGCGAACTTGCTGAGATGCCACAAGTTCCACATAATAAATCTCTGCATTTTTGAAGATTGTTTGAATGCTTTTCACATAATCCCAATCTTCTTGCCTATCGAAAGCCCAAGTGTAAGTGAAAATCATGCCATAGTTATTAGACTTTGCAAATTCTTTAAAAATCAACTCCCTAACATTCTTAATTAACTGACCTTTAAATTCACCAAACAACTCTAAAATCGGCTCAATCACAACATGCCCGTGAAAAAGTTTTAAATTGGTGATTGCCTCCAATTTTTGCCCAACTGTCATTTTGCCAACTGCTTGGTCTCCAAAAATCATTATAAGTTTCATAATCTAAACATCAAAAGACATAACATCTTCAACAAATTTGTCCCCAGACTTTTCAATTTCAAAAGTTTCGACAACCTTTCCGCCCATCTTTTTATAAAATTCAAGTGATGAATTTTTATCAAGGACATTAAGCATAAATTTTGTTTTGTTTGCTTGTTTTGTTAACTCGATTGCTATTTCAAAAAATCTTCTTCCCACACCCCTTTTTTGATAATCTTTTAAAATGTAAATGCTTGCAATTTCGGCATATCCCTCGTGAGTTCTACTTTCTCTATAAAAATCCATATAGCCAACAATCTTTTTGCCCACAAGTGCCACATAAACATCGTGTTCGCCTGCCAAATGTTGCTTCCACCAAGCAATGTTTTTGTCTTTATTCAATTTCCTTTTTTCAAAAACATCTTGCTTGAAAATTCCGCCATAAGTTGTTTCCCAAGAGTTAAAATTCACATCAACAATCTTTTCAGCGTCCTCACTTTCTGCCTTTCTAATCTCAATTTCTCTCATCTATTTTCTCCACATCGCTATGAATTGCCCCGTTCAACGAACCAATTAATTGCCGTCTTTAAAATCGTTTTGCCAAGACGCATCACTTTATTTCTATCAGTTTTTAACATTTGCAAATATTCCTGAGCCAAATTATTTTCACAAATATACTTGCCAATGATGCGAAACATATCGTAGCCGTCATAATTTTTCGTTACAACCTTGTTTCTGTTGTTTAAATTGTTCACATTAAAGTCTTTATAAGGCAACAATCGCGCAACCAATTTATCCCAACTATCTCCCCGCCAAGAGAGAACAATGCCATCTAAATAATTTGCAAAACTTTCATCTAACCAAACAAGGCGGTCAATCTTATATTTTTCATAGATTAATTTGTTAAACATTAGGTGCACCGTTTCATGTGCAATAGTGCCCATTAAAAAACTCGTTTCAACTTTATTGTGAGGGTTGGCAAAAATTTGAATTTCGCCATTATAAAAACAACCTGTTGCCCACTCTGGTGGCTCTTGCCCGCCGGACACTTTTTTGATATAGTCCACAAATTTTTTTCTATCAATAAAAATCGAAGCCTTGAGTTGAGGAATGTCGGCGGTTTTGCAATGAAAAATTTTGCAGTTTTCTCCTTTCTTCTTAACGGAATAATCCACTGCGTTTTTCACTAAATGTTCGAGTTCTTCAGGATAATTAATTAAATAATCCTCATTTTTCAAGCACTTCATGAAATTATTATAAAAAAAATTTCAAAAATTGTAAAGGCATTTAAAATAAAAAAACTGCTTAAAGCAGTTTAATTTATATTTAAGTTCTTTATTAAATAGCCAACAAAGTGTTTGCTATCAAATTCAAGTTTATATTTGTCAAAATTCACTTTTGGATAGTGCTCTGGGTGCGGGTTTCTAAATTTCTTTTTAGTGACGATTTTAAAGCCCTTTTCCTTTAAATATTGGTCGATATATCTAAAATGCACGCAAGGGTCTTCAAGAATATCATAAAGCACAAACCAATGCGCTTTAATATCCATAATTCCATGAAACAGACTTTCAAATGAATTGCCAAAATTCTGCGCCTCGCCAAGCGTTAGCATAGCAAGACACAAATCGTAGTGTTTCCTAACGCAAGACTTAGTTAAATCCACTTCCACCACTTCGAGCCTATCGCTCCCTATGGCATTTTCAAGTGGATTTTTTTTACGGTTATCGCCCGGATAAATCACTGCATCAACATGCGCCTCTTTGAAATATTTCAGCAAAATAGAGGCACTAGTTTTGCCACTGCCCGCATCTAAAACTTTTTTGATTTCTTCATCTTTTAGTTTTTTGATTAAGCATTTAAACGCTTTATCGTGCACTAAATGTGAAGTGTCAACGATGTTTTCCATAACCGTCCACCTAAATCTGCCCACTTTAAGGCTTATAATGTGATTTTTTCAACCTTTTTGGCCTTCAAATCTGCACCATATCTATCTGCAACGAGTTTAACACCATTTTCTTTTGCAAGCTCTTGCAAGAAATCTGGATATAACCTAACCATTTTAGCATAAAAACTGAATGCAATAGGCTTTCTAGCCACAACTCTTTTGAAGCCTTCTTCGGTAATCATTCTGTCTTTTTCCGTCAACTCTGTGAGCACTTTTTTAAGAGCGACAAGTTTAACAAATTCGGCCTCTTTAACATTTGCATTGCACTTTGCGGTTGTTGCAACAGGCAAAGTGGATTTTTTGCTCCTAGCCAATAATTTTCTGCTTTCGTCAATCCTAATTATTAGCACTCTAACCAACTTTCGTTCATAAGCAATCTGCGCTTTATCTGCTTCTGCAACGGGTGCTTCTTCCCGAACTTCTTCCTCGTCGAAACCTTCTAATTCGCCATACAATTCTCTTTCCATATTTATTCCTTTTAACCCCTATAAATATATTATAGCAAAAAAAAGAAAAAAGGCAATAGATTTTTTTAAATTGCCTTTAACTTCTTGCGATTTTATTCACAAGACCCATATCCACCTTGCCCGCATAATGCTCTTTAAAATGTTTCATCACGGACGGGATTGATTTATCCTCCAAAGTGGCAATCACAGCCCTTATTTCTGCCTCACTAAGCATTTGAGGAAGATATTTTGAAATTATCTGCTTTTGCCTTTCGATGTTTTCCGCCTCTAAATCATTGTGCACTTTCAAATAGTTTTCTTTTTCTTCCGTTAGCTCTTTAAGTGTTTTTTGCAATATTTGAACCACGTCATTATCCGTCTGCTCTTTGCCGTCCTTCTTAAGTTCAATGCCGTTTAAAAGCACTTTATTCATCACCACGCCATAAATTGCGCGAGCCACGCTATCGTGTTCTTTCATTGCCTGAACATTTCCCTTTTTTATCTCTTCAATAATCATACTTTCTCCTTCTATTTCACTTCCATTTCTGGGCGCATCTTTATAAATAATTGATATTCTTCTGGAAATCTTGCCTTTTCATCTCGCATCACATCTTCATTAAATGTCTTGTGCAAACTATCAACGCAAATTTGCTTTTCTTCGTCTGTGTATTTATCCCAAAACCACAATATAATTTCACCTTTTTTATAGAGTTCCATAATCTTTTCGTAGGCATCGGGCACAAACTCTTTTTCTTTTAGTTTCACATCGTGCTTCATCCTCACCGCCTTTCGCCCGCGAGAATTGCACTCTTCAAATTCGCCTATATCGCCAGTGGAATAAATATAAAACGGCACGCCTTTATACATTGTTTTAAAGCCATCTTTGGCAATTTCGCGAATAATCAATTTGTTTTCTTTCAAATTGTAATTCCAAAATCTTAGCGGACAAGCACCATAAAGCACGGCAGCACCATAATCCGGCGTTAGATAAACATATCCGTCATTAGATTTTGCTAGGCTAAGTTCATGCAAATTTCCATTTCGTGAGCCGTGATAATATTTCATCCGTTCTCCTTTTGATTAGTCCTTAAAAAGCGTCGATGTGTGCCATTCTTAACTTTAATCTTCTTTAAAAATGTCATCAATATATGCCATTTTTAACTTTAATCTTCTTTAAAAATGTCATCAATATCGCTATCGGTTGTTGGAGTGAGCACTGTGCCCTTTTGCACTTTGCTTGTGTTTTTTGTGAAGCGTGTGTCCTTGCCATTTTCATAGAATTGAGTAAACTCGCTCTTCCATTTGATTGGAATTGTGCCACGCGCACCATTTCTATGCTTAGCTATCACAAGTGAATAATCAAGTGCGTCATCGCCACCATCTGGCTGAACACCCTCAGCCTGAATGTCTGCAATAAACATAACGATATCGGCATCTTGCTCTATGCTACCGCTCTCCCTAAGGTCGCTCAACTGAGGAGTTTTGTTTGTGCGCTTTTCACTTTCACGATTAAGTTGTGAAAGCAAGATTATTGGCACGCCCAACTCACGCGCCGCCAACTTTAAATCTCTTGTGAGGTTGGCAACTTCTTGCTGACGATTGCCGTCTTTGGTTGGGCGTTCGCTCTTCATGAGTTGCAAATAGTCGATAATCACCATGTCTAGCCCATATTTTGCCTTCAACTTTCTGCACTTACCCAATATGTCGGCAGGGGAAATATTTGTGGTGTCATCCACATAAATATTTGAATTTTCAAGAATTTTCTTGGTTTCAATTAAAGTGTCCCAAACGGTTTGGTCTTTTGTGCCACCTTTCACATAGTCCATCGCCACTCTGCCCGTGGAGCAAATGAAGCGTTGAGCCACCTGTAGCATGGACATTTCTAGGTCAAACATCGCTATTGTTTTGCCATATTTAAGCGCAGAATTAACTGCAAAATTAACAGCAAGTGTGGTTTTGCCTATGCCGGGGCGGGCAGCTATAATGATGAGTTCGCCCGGCTTGAAGCCGTTTGTGTATTTATCCAAAGTTGGGAAGCCAACTTTAACGCCTGTGTTTGAATTAGGGTCGATTGAGATTTTTTCCATTAAATCAAGTGCTTCGTTTACGCCCTTTTTGATGTGTTCCAAATCACCACGCCTTCTAGATTGACCAATGTCGAAAATGGCTTTTTCAGCTGCGGCTAACACTTCGGCGGAATCTTTTCTCTCAAAAGCAGAATTTATCACTTCTTGGCACGCTTCAATAATCTGCCTGAGCATACTATCACTATGCACAATTTCATAATAAGACATATAGTTCGCCGCACTTGGCACATAGTTTGTGAGTTCTGCCACATAGCTGAGCCCACCAACCTCTTCAAGTTCGCCCTTATCTTCAAGCACTTTGGTAACGGTTACATAGTCTATGGCAACATCTTTATAGTAGTTATCCAACATAGCCTGATAAATCTTTTGATGGGCGGTGGAATAGAAATCTCTAACAGACACTATTGGAATAATATCCACACTAACCGCACTAGATAAGAACATGCACCCAAGCAAACTCTGCTCAGCCTCTAGGCTATAGGGCATAATTCTTGGCATCTTTGAAACATTTGCCATAAACCTCTCTCCTTTTGTATTTTCAATTTTCATCTTCAATATGTTGGGCTTTCAAGTTAACAAAACACAGCATATAGTTTGTACGCTTAACTTTTGGCACTTTCTATCGTGCGCTATAAGTTATCAAACATTTTACAACATTTTTTTAGATTTGTAAACACTTTTTACTATTTTAAATTTTATAAATTTATAATCACCAATTATTTCCATTTTGCCTAAAATTTCAGCAAAAAAACACGTCGTGCGTGTTTTTTGCCAAGTGTTTAATATTTATTTAAACACATCTTTATTTGTTATATCTCTTTCAATCTTGCGTTTTTCTTTTTTGCGAGCAATAATTTCTTCAATCAAAACCACCACTCCCATAATTAAAACGAAACATAAAATTTGAAGTGCGCTAGATTTAATCACTCGGCGCGTCAAATAAGCAAACGCAATCAGCACGGGCAAACAGCAAAGCATGGTGATGCCTATCCTTTTTGCCACCTTAAACGCTCGTTCAAATTGTTCATTTTGAGTGTTTCGCATTTTTCTTCCTTTTATGCTCAAGATGAGCAACCAAATTAGTTGTCCATCACAACAGGCTTATGAGATTTTGCGCGCAGTTGATGGTCGAGAATTGCCTTTCTAATGCGGATATTTTGTGGAGTGATTTCCACAAGTTCGTCATCGGCAATAAATTCAAGCGCCTCTTCGAGCGACATGGTTTGAATAGGAGTGAGTTTTAGTGCGTCATCGCTTGCGCTGCTACGGGTGTTGGTCAACTGCTTTTTCTTGCAGACATTCACCACAATGTCATCACCTTTAGGGTTAATGCCAACCACCTGACCTAAGTACACTTTTTCGCCCGGGCGGACAAGCAATCTGCCCCTGCCCTGAGCGTTAAACAAGCCGTAAGTGATTGCTTCACCCGTTTCATAACTAATTAACGAGCCTGAGTTTCTGCCTTCAATATCGCCCTTATATGGTTGATAACTATCAAAAATGCTAGACATAATTCCTTCACCGCGCGTGTCGGTTAAAAGTTGAGATTTATAGCCAAATAACCCACGGCTAGGCACTAAAAATTGCAAACGCATTCTGCTGCCTATGGCATTCATGCTAATAAGTTCGCCACGCTTAACACCCATGGACTGCATCACAGTGCCCACACAATCTTCTGGCACATCAAGCACCACCTTATCTATAGGCTCACACCTCACGCCGTCTATCTGCTTATATAAAACGCGTGGTCGGCTAACTTGGAATTCATAGCCATCTCTGCGCATATTTTCAATTAGGATTGAAAGGTGCATTTCTCCCCTTCCGCGCACTTTAAATTGGTCGGCAGAAGCGCCGTCCTCCACTTGTAAGGACAAATCTTTCACGGCTTCTTTATATAATCTTTCTTTTATGTGCCTGCTCGTTACAAACTTGCCTTCTTTGCCAGCGAATGGGCTATCGTTCACCATAAATGTCATTTCCACGCTTGGCTCACTAATCTTCACAAAAGGAATTGGCTCCATATCTGGCGTTTCGCTGATTGTGTCCCCAATCGTAACATCGCTAAGACCTGCCAGGCAGACAATATCTCCCGCTGTGCCAAATTCAATATTATCCCTCTTCAAGCCGTCAAAATTGAAAATGTTCACCACCTTGCCCGAATATTTTTTTGTTGGGTCAAAATAGTTTTTCACATAAACGGTTTGGTTGAGTTTCACCCTGCCAGTTTCCACTTTGCCAACTGCCAATTTGCCAAGATAATCGTTTTGCTCGGTGGAAGAAATTAGCATTTGAAAAGGAAGGCTCTCGTCCATATTTGGAGGGTCTATGTGGCTAATAATGGTTTCAAAAAGCGGGCTCATATCTTTGCCGGGTTGCTTATAATCTTTTGTGGCAACTCCATCACGCGCAGAGCAATACACAATAGGGCTATCCAACTGCTCATCCGTGGCGTTTAAGTCGAGCATAAGTTCCAACACTTCGTCTGCCACCACATCAAGGCGCGCATCTGGGCGGTCTATTTTATTGATAACAATCACCACTTTTAAATTAAGAGCCAACGCTTTTTCAAGCACAAAACGCGTTTGTGGCATAGGGCCTTCAAAGGCGTCAACCACCAAAAGCACGCCATCCACCATTTTTAAAACGCGCTCCACTTCACCGCCAAAATCGGCGTGTCCGGGCGTGTCCACAATATTAATTTTTGTGTTTTTATAGAATGCTGAGCAGTTTTTGCTTAAAATCGTAATTCCCCTCTCGCGCTCGAGTGCGTTTGAGTCCATAACCCTATCTTCCACATCCTGATTTTCTCTAAACACACCGCCCTGCTTTAAAAGAGCATTGACAAGGCTAGTTTTGCCATGGTCAACATGGGCGATTATTGCAATATTTCTAATATCCATAAGTTCTCCTCAATTTGCCTATTCTTGCGCTATTTTCACGATAAAATCTCGTGAACAGCAATATTTAATAATCAATTTAAAGTTTTGACTTATTATTTTAACACATTTAAAAGAAAAATGCTAGTGTTTTTGCAAAATTTGCCCAATTTTAAAAGTTTTTGAAAGGGAATAGAAAATCTTCAATTAATTTTGAAAAAATTTTTAAAAAACCACTTAAAAATAGTTGATTTATAAAAAAAATTTTGTTAGCATTTTAGTAAGTTGAAACATTCAACGGATAAAAGGAGACAATATGAACATTATTGGTACTGGGGATTTCCACAAACAAGTTGCTGAGAGAACAGGTCTTTCTCTTGCTCAAGTTAAGTTGGTTTTAACCGCTGCTGGCGAGCAATTGAAAGAGAACACTCAAAAGGGCTATGAAACTCACTTCACTGGCTATTTCAATGTTTGCATCAAAGATAGAAAGGCTAAAGATGGTGTGAACCCATTCACCGGCAAAAAGATGAAAATTGCTGCTTGCAAAGTTCCACAAGTAAAATTAAGCGCTTCTTTCAAGTCTTTGTTGAAGAAAACCAAAAAGTAAAAATCGACCCTTGCGGTCGTTTTTTATTTAATTTTTATAAGGGCTCACCTTATTGGTTTTTTGTAGGCAAAACTAAATTACCAAATTAAAAAAATATTTAAAAAAGATTTGGTAATTTTTTTATTGTTTGATATAATAATTATATTGAAGGGGGAAATATGCAAGAAGTTGCCATTTGGGGTGGCGTTGTGGGCATGGTTGTTTCACTCATCACTCTGCTTATAATATTTTTTATTAAAAAGGACATAAACGATTTGCTTAACCGCGATGCAATTTTGTTTGACCAAAACTTTAGCATCAAAAAGCAAGCAATCGAAAAGTCTTTTAAACTATTAGACGATTTGGAGCAAAGCCCAAACATTGCGGGCAACCCAGAGTTTATTAGGCGAGCAAAAGAAGCTTATAACGAATTGCTTTGCGTGTTAAACAATATTAGCCTAGCCGAGCAATTTAGGGCATTATCTCTAAACCAAGGTCAGTTAAACAAAGCTTCCCTTACCAAATATAAGGTGGAGTGCAGAAGAGATATTGGGCTAAGCATGAAAGCAGCCGGCAAACTTTTGGCTTCAAACAAAAGCACCACTCAAACGAAAAACAAAAAATAAATAAGGAGGCAACGCCTCCTTATTTTCTTTTAATGCTCTTAGACATACATTTTTCAAGATGTGCTTTTAATTTGTTTAAATCGCCCTCTAAATTTGCCTTTCTTAAGCAAACAAATTCAATTTTATTAAACACCAAAATCAGCCTTGTGTTATCCTCAATATAGCTCGTGAGTTGCTTCAGGCTGTGTGGGCTTTTCGCTTTTTCTTCCCCGTCTTTAAACATCGTTTCTGTGCAAAGCGTGTCATCAATCGTGATAAGCAAATAATCCATGCTCGCCAAGTTTTGCTGCTTAAACGATTTTTTTTGCGACCTTGTGAGAGTAAGCGGAATGATTAAATATATCACTTCGAGCACAACAAGTGCGGCAAGCAGCACAATATCCCAAACAAATGAGCGGTGGTTCACAAGGTCTATTATAAGCATTGCCACCATGCACACCATTAGGATTGGGAGCAGCGCAGCCACAAATTTATCTTGCTTGCGCTTTTGAGATTTATACACATATTTTGCACTAATCAAGCAATCTTCTAGCTCAAGTTTGTATTTACAACTAAACATTAAAACTCCTAAATTTTCTCATTCAATTCGTCTTTTTTCTTTTTCTTTCTTCGTTCGTGAATATACCAAATCACAAGCAACAAGATGATGATTAGCAACAGCAAGATAATCAAAGTGATTTGCCACCATGTGAGGAACTGCTTGGATTGAATGAACACTATGCCTTCAAAATCGGCAGAAACTTGACTCAAATCAACCTGCACCCTATCTGCCTCTTCCACAAAATCTAACTTGCCAGATTCACTGCCTGTTAGCCATAGTGAAGATGAAAGCCTATTGATGTTTGGAAGCGATAAATACAAACTATTATTTAAAGCTTGCCTTTCTCCATTCACATCCATATAAATTCTATAACCGATTGCAAACACATTTAGTGTGGATAGATATTTGGAAATGTTTGGATAAATGTCCCTATACTCAACGCTATCAGGATAGATGACATCCACAACCAATTCACTATTGAAGTCTATCGCATCCACATATTGGCGATACGATTTTGCCTCATCGCTTGGGTTCATTTTGCCCCTATCGTTCTTGACATTAATTTCGCCCAAACCTGCCACATATGTGCTAAGCATATATGGATAGATGCTTGCTTGATAGTTGTTTAAAGACAATGTGTAGTTTTGAGCCTTAGGGTTTAATGGGTCCACATCTTTCAAGGCATTGCCAGCAGAGGCAACGATTGGTTTGTTGAGCCCAATTTCCGCATCAAGATATTCAATCACAAGGCTGTGCGAATCAATCCAAACTAAGTCTTTATCCGCTTCCACAATGCCTGCACCAAATTCCATGTTGGAATCGTCAAAGTCAACAGCCTTTGTGCCGTCATACACCTTGCTAAACACTTCAATGCCAGCCACACCTAATGTGATTTTCTTCACCTCTATGGCATATAAAATCACCAACAGGTCGTCATTTAACACAAAGTTATTATTAAACTCATTGTTTGCCAAATGAATGTTAGTTAAAGTTAAGTTTTTGTTTCTGCCCGCATTTGGGTCTGCCTGCTGAATGCCGTTTTCGTCCGCAATTGTTATCTGGCAAGTTGGGTCGTTTGCAAAGGCAAAATTGCCCTGTGAAGCCATCTCTAGGTTGATGTTGTCACTAACAATTGAGATGTAATCTGCCACTATACCATAAGACAAATAGCTTCCGCCAAAATAATTGACGGCATATTTGAATGAATCTGCGCAAACCAACCAAATATTTTTTGGAGTTATTTCAAGATAGATTTTCTTATTTATCTTAATTTCGCTTAGCCACTCATATCCTTCACTCGTGTCGTCAAACGAAATCACAACTCTATATTCACCCTTATTGATAGGCACAAAGTTTTGATATTTGCTAAGGACATCGTTCTTCTCTCTATCGGTTATGGCTTGGTCATACTCATCTCTTGGGCAATAACTGATGATTAAGCTTCTTGCAATTTCATCGGCAGTGTTGAAATCATAATTATCCCCATTACCTGCAGTGAGCCTATTTTCTAACCCTTCGCCAAGTTCATTGCACAAGAAGATTTTGCTATACCAATACTCATCGCCCCGCAACTCGGCATTATAGTCAATCTTTGGCTCAACATAGAGCACAATTTTAATGTCTTCCACAAACCTAACATTGATTTGTGTGAAGGCGTTTTGTGGCTCAACGCCATACTTGATGTAATCTTCAGGATTGATAACATTGCCACGATTGTCATACACAACAATGCTTTCCACTCCAAAGAACCTGCCATCGCTCTTGCCATTTCGCTCGTTCCACTGATAAGTGAACACTGCCGCTCCTAAGAACTGCATTTCATTTGAAAGTTTTGTGGTTAGAGTGGAGCTATTTTGACCGCTGAATGGCTCAATCGCTCTATAGTTCATCTGGAACTTTGTGAAATCGTCTTCATAATAGAATGATGTACTTGAAATGTTGGTGGTGATTTCCACTTGCTTGGTTTGAATTGCATATGAATAAATCAGGCTAAGCACATCTTCATTATCCACATTGCCAACCACATCGCGGATGTTGAAATCAATATAATAATGATAGCCATCTTCTTTAGCTTCATTCACTTTCAATGCATAGGACACATTAAATAGTTTTAAGCCTTTAGATAAATCAATTTCTTCCTCTTCAAGGCCAGCCAATCGCCTTAGCGTTGCACTATTTATTTTGATGCGGATTTGCACGCTATCCAAAGCCGTAACCGTGCTGTTTTCATCCAACTCAATCAACTCAGAGTTTTGCTTTTTAAACACTGTGTAGCTAGCATATTCGTTTGGCGAAACGCCTGCAATGCCCAAGCTAACCGAACTATAGTCTTGGCTTATGTTTTCAATTTTAACTTGGATATAATCATATTCAACATAAAATTTAATCGTGCTGGTTTCAACGCTGAAATCGCCATAGTTAACCAAACTATTAATAACTGCGTAGTTGTTTATGTCTATTTCATCGTCTTGGAAAATGTTTGAGGTGTTATACACTTGCTGGATGTAATATGTGGCATCTTCCCTATATGATGAAGATGCCTGCACAAACTGCCCGTCAACATATTCAAACAATTTCCCTTCATATTCCTGCCAACCCCATTCGCCTAATGTGTAGTTTGAATAATAGACAACATCAATAAATTTATAGCCTTGGTTTTTTAGTGCGTTGAAGGAAATTTTTAATTTATCAAACATCTCAATGCTATATAAATCACGCGTGCCGTTAACTTCAACAACTGCGTTTCCTCTGCCTTCGCCATTTAGGTTTATAATTTCAATGTTGAATTTTTTATATTCAAGCATATAAATCAACTCTCGATTAGAGGTCAATTTATTTATTGTGATAGAATCGCTTGTGCACTCGTCCAAATAAGATATTTGATTTGAGAATAGCCAATTTGCGTTTGAAATGTAGCCATTTGGCAAGTCGCTCGCAAGCGTGATTGTTGGCTTAACACCATAATATATATTTTCAAATGTGGTGATTTTTTGATTTTTGTCGCTAACAGTCAAAACATCTCTGCCCCTAAAATTATATTCTAATCTTAAAAGCGGATATTGCACTCTGCCATCCTTAGCGTCCCCTTTTGGAATTAAGAATTGATAATTAACCTTAAGTTGATAGGTGTGAAGGGCATAATTCACCCTAACTTCAAGCAAATATCTTAGCCCTAAGTTTGTGCCATATTGCGTAACATCCTGCATGGTCAGCGCGTGATTATATTGCGATGAATTTTCTTCATTCGTTTGATTATAACTTGGTGCTTCTATGCTAGAGCCGTTTCTAACGAAATAGAAGTGCTCGACAAAACTTCCTTCCGGCATATCAAATTGCAGGGCAAAATTTTCCACTGTCAGTTCCACAAAACCAGCATTGCCAAAATAATAAATTTCGTTATCTAATTCCTTATACTCGTTTGTGGCGCTATCATAATACAAACCGCTTTGACGAATTGTAACTTGGAAAACAATTTCATCAAAATTGATAACCAACTCGTTATTATCCCCGTCCGAATAAAGCGTAAAGTCTTCTGCGTATGGGAAAGAGTTGTTTGTTTCGCTTCGCTGAGTGTGAGTTGTGCCATTCACTTTCAACACATAAGAATTGATAATATAGCCAAAATTATAATTCTTTTTGAATTGCACATTGAATAGTCCGGTGATAATTTTTGCTTGATTGTTATCGTCTATCTCAACAGGGAAACCGCCTTGCGTGATTTGCACATAATCGCTCAATTTATCCCCGTCAAAAGCCGAGCCTTTGTTTGTGGTGATAACCAAAATGGAAGAAGACGATGAATAAAGCACGCTCACAGCAATGCCGTCTGTGTAGATATTCGCAGTGTAACTATATTGGTCGCCCACTTGATTATATGGCAAAAGGTTTGATTTGTTATCTGCTGAGAAACGCACGAAATCATAAGTGTAATGCTCTTCTGTGCCACCCTGCCTGCTCTTTGCATATAAGTTCACTTTTGTGTTTAATTTCGCTTTTTCAATCACGATTTTAACCACAACTTTTTCTTCCTGCTTTGGTGCAGGTTGGGCTTCTTCTTCACCTTGATAATAATAGAAAATTTCCGCACCTTCCACATCGTCCACCCAAATGTCTGCCATTATCACATCTTCTTCTGTGGTGAAATCTCGCGTTGGGTTGATATAGTAAGTGAAAGTGTACTCCACAAATTTTTCAATAATTTTCACATCAATGGTGTTTGAACTTAAAATATTTATGAAATCTTGTGTGATTTTGAATGAATAAATTGCGCCGGTTGAAGAAAGTGCACCACCAACGCTATCAATATAAAATCCGCCACCCTCAAAGCCCGGGTTGAAGATTGCCTCAATCTTAATTTCATCACCAAGCGCAAAATCATAGCCATAGATTGATGTGATTTCTAGTGATTTGTTTGGCGTGAACCTATTATCATCTGTTCTAAGTTCTGCATCGGTCAGCCTCAACAGTTCGCTTCCATTTAAACTGATTACAATTGTGTTTAAAGGGAGCGTTTTGCTATCCCCATCCGTTAGAGTTATTGCGTCATAGTTTGAAAGTTTTAGTGATAAATCCACAATCTTATAGATTAAATAGACCTCTATGTCACTTGGCCTAACCTCGTCTATTTGCACTTCAAGTGATGTGTTTTGCTTAATGACTTCCGCGTTTAAACTGAGGGAATATCCATAGAACGAATAACCCACATTGCTATCCGTGATTTCCGTCTTTTGCAAGTTTACCGTCTGCCCTCTTAAGAGGTTATCGATCTGCTTATCAAGTTTGAAGCCGGCATCGTTTATTAAGAGCAAACTATTGCCGTCTAACAAATATGGCACAAACGAAATTGAATATCTTGTGGATGAATAACCCACATCAATGGTGAAATCGTCAATGACATTTGAATATCTCACCACATTGCCAATCACATAATCTTGCCCTTTATCCACATTGCCAGAGAGAGCCAAACTCGTGAATGTGTAATAAACATAACTATCGCTCTCACCCGTTATTTTTGAGTTGCAATAGAGCTCAAAAATTTGATTGTTTTCATTTTGCAAATAGTTTTTCACAAGGAATTGATTTGCAGACACTTTGAAATAATAATAGTTTGCCACTAGTCTATTTAAAATATAGTCAATCGAAGACTTTTCATATTCGTTGCCGTTTTCACTATTTTTTCCGTCAACTTCTAGGTTGATTGTTGCCAAATAAAGATTTTGCACTTCAAAAGAGATAAATGTGGTGTGCGCCAAAGTGTTTTTAATAGGAATGTTTAATCTAACTTCGCTCGTGCGATTATAGTTCTCCTCTTCCTTCACGATTTCAACTGCGCCATCTAAATAGGTGGTGGTTGAGCCGTCCTCCATGACACTAACGCTAAGCACATCAATATTCACACTTGTGCTGTCTTTAATGTCTTTATCCGCAATGTCGAAATTCACATTGAGAGGCTCGCTCAGCCTAAACGCTCCCCTTGAAATGTCGATTTTTTGAGGAACGCCGTTTGTGAGGTGCGAGGTGTAATACTGCCCGCCATCAACAAACACTTCGCCATAATAATAGCACAAATCGCCCGCCTTAACATATGCGTTTTTATACGACCCGTCATTCACAGAATAATAAAGCGTGCGCCCTTCGCCAATCTCAATCGGCTCGTTTTCAAACAGCAAATAGTCAAACACAGAAGTTACATCCACATTATAGTAGATATAATCATAAACGGCGTCAACCGTCATATCGCTAAAAATGTTTGAAACTGAAAACGCACCTTTATCAAAGCATCCGTCCCCGTCCTGGTCCTCATAGTCCATAACGATTTGCACGGGTTGCCCGTCAACCTCTTCGCCTTCAATAGAATGAGTGGTTTGAGCCACGCCTTCCAGATTTAGAAGGTGCTCAGTCTTTTCTTGACGCACTCCACCCACATTGGATGTGTATGTAATGTTCCAGCCCACCAATTCATAGCCGGTTTTTGCCATGGTTTCAAGCCTAACGCTATCTTTAGTGAGATATTTGCCATAGCCCGAAGTTTGGCCTGCGTCCTCTTTCAAAAAGCCGTAGTCATCCCCATTTTGATAAACAACGAGGCTACCCACACTGCTAACTTCGCTCCCATCACTTATAATCTTGATGCCGGCCTTGCCACCTTCACTTATAACCTCGATTTGATTTTCATTTTTTAATTGGTTTTCGTTTTTTAAATCGTCCTTTGCAAAAACTGTGCCGAGCGAGAAAATAACCCCGAGCGCCAGCACGAGCATACAAATAACGGACAACAACTCAATCTTTTTCTTTTTCATCTTACCCCTACACACGCATTCCCTGCGATTGCCCCTTCGGCACAAGCAATGACAATTTGCCTAAAATCTTTGCTGATAATGTCCCCACAGGCAAACAAGTTTTTCTCACTGGTTTGCATATCGCTATCCACTTCGATATATCCTTGCCTGTCTGTGTCTATGCCAAAATTTATAAAGTCCAACTTAGGCTCTGCCCCGATTGCCACAAATATTGCTTTCACATTAAGCTGCCTTTTTTTGCCCGCAACGCTTATGTCTATCTTTTCAAGGCAATCTTTCCCGTGCAGTTTTTTCACTGTGGCATCTGTTATAATTTCTAGATTTTTATATTTCTTAATCCTAGCCAATTCACGCTCACCTGCACGAAATTTTTCAGAACGATTAATCAAATAAACCTTACTAGCGAGTTTTACCAAATAGTCCACATCTCCAATGGCTGTGTCCCCTCCGCCAATGACGGCAACGGGCATTCCTTTGAAAAACCCACCATCACAACTTGCGCAATAACTCACGCCCTTTCCCGTGAGCTCTTTTTCGCCGTCAAGATTTAAAGTTTTCGTTTCACAGCCACAAGCGATAATGACTTTTTTTGCTTGAAAACTTTCTTTCTTTGCAGACACTGAAAAACCAGACTTGGTTTTGTCAAGCGAAACAACTTCGTCATAAACTATTTTTAAGCCGGCACTCTCTGCGTGTGAGCGCAGATTTTCTGCAAGGTCTGGGCCAGAAATTTCTTTAAAACCAGGATAATTGGCAATTTTGAAAGGAACACTTGCCTGACCGCCGGCAACCAACTTTTCAATCAACACAACATTAAGCCCTGCTCTGCACGCAAAAATACCAGCCGATAAGCCAGCAGGACCTCCCCCAATAATCACCACATCTGCTTTCATGCTCTTATTATACCCCACATTTCGCTTTTTTCCAAACATTTTTAATCAAAAATTATTAATTTATTATATTAATATAATAAAAATTGCATCTTGACAAATTTCGGTTTGATGATATAATAAAGTTCAAAGGGACAAAACTATGATATTCAACAAGCAGTATAACGCCATTCTTAACGAGATGTTTAAAAACAGTGCGGACGCAAGAGAAATTTTTGTGTATTATGTTTCTAAACTGCCAGACGAGTTGTTGCACGTGATAAGAAAAGGCAAAAGTTTTAATTATGACGATGGCATTTTCTTCGCTTTTGGCTCTTTCTTTGAGGGCAATGTGGCAATAACAATAAGAAACCAAACTTATGGCGAATTTAGGATTTCACTTCACCCGCTATCTAGTGATGCCATGCTAAAACCCGCAAAGCAGGATCCCGATTTGTGGTTTTCGGGCGAATTTGACGGGACCGACACAGCGGAAGGCTTTTTCTCCATTATGGCAATTCCAACGGATGAAGGCAGCGTTTATCAGGCGCAACACAGTGGGTATTGCTCTTTTCAACTAGCCGAAGAGGATGATGGTTATTATTTGATTGGCGACAATCCGGACAATTATAGCTACACCCGCACAAAAATAGACATCAACGATTTCATCCTAAAAGGTGGCAAACGAAAAACAATCAAGTCCGCTTAAATAATTGACTAAACTTATTTTGTTTGCTAGAATAAGACTATACAAAGGAGAAATTATTTATGGTGGATAGATCAAAATGTATATCTTGTGGCGGATGCATAGCAATCTGCCCAGTGCAAGCAATCAGTTTTGTGGACGGCAAAGCGCACATAGACCCAAAAAAATGCGTTAAATGTGGCAGTTGCATGGGGTTTTGCCCAATGGGCGCAATCGACATCAACAAACAAGAGCCCGAACCAAAAAAGAAATCAAAAAAATAAGCCGTTTGGCTTATTTTTTATTGGCAAAGCAAATCTTTAATTGCGCAATTCGTAGCTTTAGCAATGCGATATAGTGGCAAAATTCTAGCATCTTTGCAATCTCGCAAAATCTTTTCAAGCATTTCCCTGCCAATTTTACACGCTTTGCAAAACTTTGCCTTTGTTAAATTATTTTCAAGCATAAAATCTTTTATCTTTTGTGAATTAATAATGTTTTGATTTTCCATATAAGCCCCCTTTGCTACACAATATGTGTAACAAAGTATTTTAATACACGGTTTGTGTATTGCCAAGTAAAATTACACATTTAGTGTTATTTTTTTATTATGAAAGAAAGATTAAAATTGTTGCGAAAAGCAAAGGGTGTAACTCAAAAAGAGGTTGCTTTTGCGATTGGGATAACACTTAGCGCATACTCAAATTATGAACAAGGTTTAAGAGAGCCAAGCAATCAAATTTTGATAAAGTTATGTAAATATTTTGATGTGTCGGCAGATTATTTGCTAGGTTTGAGTGAGATATAATATGCAGTTTGCAGAGAGATTAAAAGAGTTAAGGCTGGAAAAACATTTAACGCAGCAGCAACTATCTATAAATTTGAATTGCAAAATCACTCAGGCGTGCATTGCAATGTGGGAGCAAGGCAAGCGCATGCCAACATTAGATTGCCTAATTTTGCTCGCACAATATTTTGGAGTTAGCATAGATTATCTTGCCGGTCTGCAAGATTTTAAATAAGGTTTTTAATGAATAAGTTTGCTGAAAGATTAAAAGAACTAAGAATTGATAGGCATTTAAGTCAAGCACAATTAGCGCAAAAATTGGGCAATAATATTAGTTCGTCAGCCATAGGTTTATGGGAACTAAATAAGAGAGTGCCCAATTTAGATGCTGTGATATTGATTTCTCAATTTTTTGGAGTTAGCATAGATTATCTTGCCGGTTTGCAGGATTTTAAATAGGGTCTTTAATGAATAAGTTCGCTGAAAGATTAAAAGAATTAAGGTTAGAGAAACATCTTAGTCAAAGGGAATTGGGGTTAAAAATCAAAGTTAGCCAAGCGGCAATTGCCAGATGGGAAGCAAATTTACAAGTGCCAAACATCGACATTGCAATCACAGTTGCCCAATTTTTTGGTGTAAGTGTTGATTATTTAGTCGGTTTGCAAGATTTTAAATAAAAAAATTGGCGCAAGCCAATTATTTTAAATTCTTTTATATTCGTTGCTAGCATTTTTAAGGTCGGCGCTCACTTGCAGGCCCTTTTCATTTGCACCCGCACCCATAAGCCTAGCAATTTCTTTATATAAATCTTCGCCTTCCAAAAGTGTGGTGCGCGTGTGCGTTGTGCCGTTTTGCGTGAACTTTTCCACCTTAATGTTTCTATCCGCCATGGCGCAAATTTGCGGAAGGTGAGAAATTGCAATTATCTGCTTATTTCCGCTAAGCCGTGCCAAATATTGAGCCACAGTGGTGGCTATTGCCCCACTTAGCCCGCTATCCACTTCGTCAAACAAGATTGTGGAGATGTTATCCACTTCACCCACCACAATTTTATATGCCAGCATCACTCGGCTCATTTCACCGCCCGACACCACCTTATTAAGTGGGCGAGGCTCGAAGCCCAAGTTTGCGCTAAACATAAACTCCACTCTATCCGCACCCGAATAAGAATATTGCTCAGGAATTTTGCCAAACTGAACGCTCATTTTTGCATTCGGCATGCCCAAAAATTTCAACTCTGCGCCTATGCGTTTGGTGAGTTCTTCCGCACTCTTTTGCCTTATTTCGGTCAACTTATCTTGCAGTGTAAAAATTTGATTTAATAGCGCTTCTTTTTTTGCGCTCAATTCTTTATATTTTTCCGCACCATTGATGAGATTATCTAATTTTTTTGAAATGTCATCATAATAATTTTTTAGCCCGGCATAGTCACCACCATATTTGCGAAATAGCGCCTTGATATAGTCTAAGCGTTGGTCTAAAAAGTTAAATCTCTCCTCGTCAAAAACATTGCTATTTAACGCAGTGTGAATTGTGTCGTTTATATCCTCCAACTCTAAGCAAAGGCTATTGATTCGCTCGGCAAGATTATGATAATTTTCGTTTAACTCGCCAATGTTTTGCAGCGCTTTTTGTGCGGTGTATAATTTTTCGAGAGCACCATCGCCAAAACTAGATTTTGCGTTGCTTTCATAGGCTGTTTTTAGCGCTTCATTAACCCGCTCAAACTGTTGCATTTCGCGCTTCTCTTGGCTCAAACTTTCCGCCTCATTTTCGCCTATTTTTGCGTTCTCAATTTCATTAATTTGATATGTATAAAGGTCAATTAAATTTTGCTTTTCGCTCTCACTTCCACCAAGAGATTTTATTTCGCTATCAATCTGTTTGAGTGTGTCAATCTTTGCGTGCAAATCTGCCAAAACTTTATCTGCCTTTTTAGAAAACAAATCTATAATTTGCAGTTGATAGTCATTATTCAAAATTGCCAAATGTTCGCTCTGCCCGTGAATGTCCACCAACATTTGGCACGCTTTTTTGACCATATTCACAGGCACAAGTTCGCCATTAATTTTGCAAGTGTTTTTGCCTGATAAATCTAACTCTCGAGATAAAAATAATTCGTCCTCTGCGTCTATCTCCAACTCGGTTTTAACAAACGCTTTTTGGTTTTCGGTTAGAGAGGAAAACACCGCCTCAACCTTCATTTTGCTTTCGCCCGAGCGGATAAGCGACCTATCTGCACGCCCGCCAAAAACAAAACTCAATGCGTCCAACATAATGCTTTTGCCCGCACCTGTTTCACCACTAATCACATTGAGTTTTTCGTCAAATTCCAGCGTTGCCTTTTCAATAACTGCAACATTTGTTAGGTTAAGTGTTTGTAACATCGTTTTCTAATTCTTTTTTCTAAACTGCTCTTGCCTATATTTATTTCCATTTGCAATTTGCTCTTCTGTGAAATTAAAGCCTTTAACGAGTTTAATTTTGTTGCCTTCAATTATTTCAAGCACTGCTTCAATCGTGCGAGCCATTTTTGAAAGTTCTTTATAAAATTTTGTGTTTGATGTGGCACTAACTTTCAAAGGACTGCCACCAGCCGTTATTGCGTCATCTTTCACTCTGTCATTTTTCAAAAAGAGTTTTAAAAGACTATCGCAACTTTTCACAATTTCTTTCAATTCTTTCGCACTATATTCACACTTTTCGCCCAGATATTCATTGCAAATTTTCATTGCTTCTTCATATCTGCCTCTAAAAAATTCTTCGCTAGTTATCGTTTTCATTATTTTAAACTCTCTCTAATCTTGGCTTCAATTTCATCTGCGAGCTCTGGATGAGAGGTTAGATAAGCCTTCACATTCTCTTTGCCCTGACCGATTTTATCGCCATTATAACTAAACCACGAACCAGATTTTTCCACAATGTTCTTTTCAATAGCCACATCAATCAAGCAACCCAATTTTGAAATGCCTTCGCCATACATAATGTCAAACTCAGCCTGCTTAAATGGAGGAGCCACCTTGTTTTTAACCACTTTAACTCGCGTGCGGCTGCCCACCACATCTTGCCCTTGCTTGATTGTGTCCACCTTCCTCACATCGAGGCGCACAGATGCATAGAATTTAAGCGCTTTTCCGCCCGGTGTGGTTTCTGGATTGCCGAACATAACACCAACTTTTTCGCGCAACTGATTGATGAAAATCACAAGTGTGTTGCTCTTTGAAATCACGCCGGTGAGTTTCCTAAGCGCCTGGCTCATCAAACGCGCTTGCAAACCGATGAAACTATCACCCATCTCGCCATCAATTTCCGCTTTTGGAGTGAGGGCCGCCACCGAGTCGATAACCACAATGTCTATTCCGCCAGAGCGCACCAACTGTTCGGTGATTTCAAGCGCCTGCTCGCCCGTGTCTGGCTGTGAAACATACATCGCACCAATGTCCACGCCAAGTTTGGATGCATAAACAGGGTCAAGCGCGTGCTCGGCATCGATAAAGGCCGCCGTTCCGCCCAATTTTTGAGCCTCAGCCACCACATGCAAAGCCACAGTGGTTTTACCACTGCTCTCCGGACCATAAATCTCAATTATCCTACCCCTAGGCAATCCGCCAACGCCCAACGCCATATCTAGTGTGAGGCAGCCGGTTGGGATAACATCTATCCCCTCGCCATAACTAGTGGAATCCATTTTAATAATCGACCCCTTGCCATACTGCTTTTCAATTTGGGCAATGGTGGCCTCTAATGCTTTTTTCTTGTCGTCTGTCATAACTCTCTCCTTTAAACATCAACTATTACGCGCTAATTTTAACATTTTCAAGTGCAATTTGTCAAACAAATGTTCTAATTTTTGCAAATTTTTATAAATTATTTATCTGCCAAGCACTGCCTGTTCTTCACTATGTAGTTCACGCCTGAGATGACGGTCAAAACGGTTGCCAAGCCGAGCGATAGATAACTAACCCACATAAATGTTGAAACAAGCCAGCCCCAAATGTTGAAGCCACAGCAAAGCATATAGGCATAAATTGTGCAAACAGGCAGAGCAATCATCTGCACCATCGTTTTTGCCTTGCCCCAAATGTCCGCAGCAAGCACCTGCCCCTTAGTTACGGCAATCAATCTCAGCGCACTCACCATAAATTCGCGCGAGATGATAATAATTGCAATAATCACACCATAAGGGTTCTTGATTGTGCCATCCACAATAAGCAAAAGCAAAAGTGAGGTGGTCAGCATTTTATCTGCAATCGGGTCTAAAAACTTGCCAAAATCGGTTATTAAATTCCTTTTGCGTGCAATTTTGCCGTCTAGCAAGTCGGTTAGCGCACCCACAATAAAAATGACAAGCGCCACAATTTTGCCAATTCCATAAGGGATAAAGTTGGCAAGATAAAAGAATATCATAAACGGAATGAGCACCATGCGAGCAACGGTCAATTTGTTTGGTAAATTCATATTTCCTTCCTTTTAAATCCAAATAATTATACCACACCAGAAAAAAAACACCAAATAAAATTGGTGTTTTAATATCAATGTTTTTTCAATAATTATTCTTTGCTTTTATCTTTTGATTTGCCTTGACTAGTTTGAGGCACTTCGGTTAAAGTTTCTTTAAGGCTAGCAAATAGTCCTGCCACATTTTGAATTTCGCTTGGCACGATAATTTTTGTGGATTGACCATTTGCCAAAACTTTTAATGCCTCATAGCCTTGCAAGGTTACATAGGCAGCATTTGGAGCGGCCTTATTAACCAACTCAATCGCCTTTGCCGTGCCCTCTGCCTCGGCAACCAACTTTGCTTTTTCTGCCTCAGCCGCCAAAATTGTGCGCTGCTTATCCGCCTCTGCTTGAAGCACAATGCTCTCTTTTTCGCCCTCTGCAATGAGCACTTTGGCTTTCTTTTCACCCTCAGCACGCAAAATTTGCTCACGCCTTTCACGCTCGGCACGCATTTGCTTTTCCATCGCCTCTTGGATGTCGTGCGGAGGCAAAATGTTTTTAAGCTCAACTCGATTAATTTTTATGCCCCATGGGTCGGTGGCCTCGTCCAAAATCGTGCGCATTTTGGCATTCACTGTGTCGCGCGATGTTAAGGTTTCATCCAACTCCAACTCGCCCACGATGTTACGCAAGGTGGTGGCTGTGAGATTTTCAATCGCGTTTATTGGGCGCTCCACACCATAGGTGAAGAGTTTTGCATCGGTAACTTGGAAATAAACAACCGTGTCTATCTGCATTGTAACATTATCTTTTGTGATGACGGGCTGTGGCTTAAAATCTGCCACACGCTCTTTCATTGAAATTGCGGGCAATGTCCTATCCACTAGCGGCAAGATGAAATGCACGCCCGTGTCTAGCGTTTTGCTATATTTGCCAAGCCTTTCCACAACAACAGCGGTGGCTTGACGCACCACTCTAATGCTGGCTGCAAGCACTGCGATTGCAACCACAACCAACACAACAGCAATAATTATTCCAACCATAATTTTCTCCTTTTACTTTTTCTCAACCTTTTTCACTATAACTTTGTTGCCTTCAAACTTTATCACCTGCACCTCTTCGCCTGGCTCGAAGGTGATTTCTTCGCTTTCTGTGGTGGCAGTGTATTCTATGCCATTAATTTTCACCACTGCGTGAGTGCCGTCCTCATCCACTCGCAACACCTTCAACTTTTTATTCACCACGCTATCAAGATTTGTGCGCTCTTGCTTGCCTTTATATAGATATTTAAGTGCGAGTTTTCGCAAAAATATTAGGCAAAGTGCGGTAACCACACCAAACACAACCACTTGCGCCACGATATAAGCAGGATTGTTTGTGCGCCACAGGCTCATGAAGAACGGGATAACCGCACCCACCGAAAACCATGCGCTAACCAGCGTGCCCGCATCGACTAGCTCAACCACTAAGCCAACCGCTATCACCGCGAGCCAAATCCATAGCATATACATAACTTTCTCCTTTATTGCTCTAATAATATATTAGTTAGATTTCAACAAAATGTCAAATAAAAACACCGCCCGTGCCGAAACTAAACTTTTAACTTTTTGTCAAATCGTGCATAAAATTCTGAGGCAACATCAATCAAACTCCTATCAAGCAAAAATTTGCTTGCGTCCTGCACTCTGCACTTATCCGTTTTTTGCGTGATGAATTCCACGAGTTTTGCTTTCATTTCTTTGCGCTGTGTGCGAGGCTGCTTTTCATATTCGCGCATCCACACATCTGCAATAATTTGCCCGATGATATACCTCACCTTATATTCAGCAAACTTAATTTCTCTTGGATGTGTTGGGGCAGCCATATCTTCCACCCTCAGTGTGAGCGGTTCAAAGTTTGGAGTTTTCTTAATCCTTTTAATCATGCTTTTAAATTCGCTCATAGAAACAGGGTGCTCTTCTGTTATGGCGTGGTCAAAGCACGCAATAATGTCATCTTCCTGCAAAATTTGTGCCAAATCGTTTTTAAACGAAATCAGTGATATGTCTGCAAAAATCTTTGCATCTGCCTCTGAAATAATTTCCTTGTTTACAAGAAATCTCATAAACAAGCCTTCAATTATTTTGCTTTCAATCTCGCCCACACAATCCACATCAAAACGTCCAAGAAAGCCATAAAACTCATCTCTCTTTGCCTTTGGTTGAGATTTCAGCTCAAATGAGGTTTTGTTTCTTGCAGAAATTGCGTGTGCGGCCTCGTGAGCCATTGTGCGCAAGCCGTCTATTGTGCCGTCTAAGGTCAAGTTGAAATTTATCTTTTTAGAGTTATCATCCGAGCCGACATCTCCTTCTGCCTGCCCTAACCCATCGTTAGATGAAATGTTTGTGTCAAACATTGGATTAGTGCCGTCTAAAATAGACTTTACCTCATCGCCGACCTCTTGATTGAGCGACTTATAAAATTCCACCACCACGGCTTTTTGCTGCTCAAGTGAAAGGTCAATTTTTCTTTCCTTTCCAGCGCTTTTAATTTCAATGGCTCTATGCAATGCTCTTAAAAATTTAATGGCTGTTTCATCCTTCCTTCTCAACGGCTGATTTAAAAACCTCATATAATTACTTTCATGGCACATTGCGCAGTTTTTTGAAAAATTTTTCACAAGCTCTTCATCAAAAACAAATTTCCCGTTTTTATCCATCTATCCTCCAATAAAAAAGTATAATCGAGATTATACTTTTTGTCAATTTCTTTATTTATAAAACTTAAACCTTTCCAACTTCCTAACCGCGGTGAAATAAAATTCGTGGAGTTTTTTCCTATTCACTTTCACAACGAAATTCACATTGCCTTTTTTCGTAAATTTAACATCAGTGCGCCCGGGCATATCGGTGGTGTTTACGAAAAACTGTGCTTTTTTCGTTTTGAAAAACTTTGGAAAGCGCATGGATAGCACAGCGCAAGTGTCGTTAGTGGCAACGCGCCTATCAGGATAATCGTGCTCCCAATATCCGCTATACATCTCGTAAATGAACCTGCCCGTGTCGTTAATATCGCGGATTTTATATACTTCTTCTTCTGTGAAATTTGCAAGCTCTCTGCCCATGCGCGATGGCACCATCGTAACAGGCACTCCGCTTTCCATCACCGTTTTTAAAGCCTCCGGGTCGCTAGAAGCGTTGAACGAAATATAATATGTCCATTTCCCTTCACTCTTCATGCCATAAGGAGCACAACCCTCACTATAAATATGCTTAACAAGAGGCACGGCATCTGGGTGGCGCAAAAACAAGGTGGCAACATTTGTTTGTGGGCCCAAAGCGATTATGCAAACCTCATGCGGATGCTTTTTAATCAACTCATACATTGCCTCGCAAGCATCCTTTTCAATCACAGATTTTTTCACTGTTTTGGGCGGGATATAGTTGCCCATGCCTTCGTTTTGGTGGATTTCTCTTGCATCTGGGCTAATGCGCTTTAAAGCCTTTGACGCACCCTTTGCCACAGGGATGTCTGTCCTATTAAACTTTTCAAGCAAGTGGCACAAATTTCGGGTGGTTGTGTCCACATCCAGATTGCCACTCACTGTGGTGATAAGTTGAATGTCCATCAAATCGTCATACAAAGACAGTGCGATTGCCGCACTATCGTCCACACCTGGGTCGGTGTCTATAATACATTTAATTTTTTTCGTTTCTGCCATTTATTCCTCACAAGACAATTTCAATTATATTAAAATTTTATAAAATTTTCAACTGATTTGCGTCAAATTTTTTTAAATAAGGTTTTAACTCGTGGCTCATAGCCCAAATGGTCGTAAAACTTTTCTGCGTTTTCATTATAAGCAAACACATCGAGCTGGATATATTCGCACCCGATTGATTTTAAATAGTTTTCGCAAGCAGAAATCAGTGCCTTGCCCGTGCCGCGTTTTCTATGTTTGTTGCTCACAATTAGTTCGGCAATCAGCCCCTTTTTAGGGCATTTATAGATAACCCTATCTAGGTCGTCATATTGGCAGACAAAAGCATTTGCCAAGCCCACCACCTTGCCACCTTCAACCGCAAGAAAAATCTTGCCAGAATTTTCATTTGTTTCTTTATAAAAATTTTCAAAATATTTTTCTTTATAATCTTTGGTTAGGATGTTTAGATGAAACTTATCAATCTTCACAATGAATTTTTGCAGCTCCACAAGCAAATCTTGCACCGCACTTTTATCTGCCTCTTCATATTCTCTTATTATCACACCTGCCTCCCGTGAAAGTTTGTTTCATTAAGTTGCTTATCCATCTGTGCCTTTCCTTTCTTAAACTCTTTAATTAGTGTTGGCATAAAGGCTTCAAAATTTGAAAATTTATCCCTATTCGAATAATAATCTTCCACAAGTTTTGTGAGAATATCCATATAAATAAAGCCGTCTTTTTTCTCTCCCTCGATAACATAAGTTGCCAATTCGGCAGGTGTCTTACCCTCAAATATTCCTTTATAATAATACTTTGTGTAGACATATCCAATCGCACGGATAATAAATTCATCTAAGATTGTTGGGTCGTGGTCGTTATAATCCAATTCAGCCATTTGCGGATAAATTCTTTTGAAATAGCGCTTTGGAAGCTTTGCATATTTATCCACAAGCGGATTAACTATTGAATGCCCAAATTCATGCACGAACAAATCGCCCACATCGTCCCACACAAAAGCCAATTTGCCGTCAACTTCTTTTGCCCCTAAATTGCACCCAATTTTTCCAATAGGGCTAACACCATAATTTCCATTTGTGCTGTGCGGAAGCAGATTTATCACAAAGTCTGTGGGAATGTCCATTTTGTAAAAGTCGTTAAAAAATTTTTCTATCGCATCTGGGCGAACGAACCCCTCCGTTTCTTTAATGATTTTATTATAATATGGCTGATTAGACTTATAAAACTCTTCAAATTTGCTAACTAATGCAAAATGCGGAAGTTCTTTTAAAAACTCAACCACCAGATTAGAGCTTTCTAGCCTTTCTTCAAAGGGATATGGCGGCAATGTGTCAAACTTAAAATTTTCGTCTAACTGCAAAACAAGTGCAATAGGTGCATCATTATTAAAATTTAATTTATTGCAAATTTCATTAAAAAGTTTCACCGCTTTTTCGCCTTTGAACGCGTCAAAATGCTTAAACACTTTTGCCCTATAACCTTCATTGTGGCAAACCTCCACAAGTTCAGGGTTCTTTTTCCCATAATCACTTATCAAGAGAAAAACGCCCAACAATTCTGTTCTTTTATCCACACAAACTTCAATATTCATAATTTCTCCTCAATTAATTTATCATTTATAAGAAAATTTGTCAATTATTAAATAATTCTAAAAAATTATGAAAAATTGCAAAAATTTTATAAAAATTCACCAAAAAATGATTAAAAACATCAAAAATTATGAAAAATTCTAAAAAATCAAATTATATTTTTATAAAAATTAATAAAAATTCTACATTAAAAAAGAATTAAAAATTAATTATTAAATATTTTTTTGCCGTTCTTAAAATTTAATATTTAAAAAAATAATTAAAATTTTTATTTTTTCATGAATTTTGCACGAATTTTCATAATTTTTTTGCGATTTTTATGCATTTTTTAATTTTTTAAAAAATTTTTTAATTAAATTTTAATTTCCGCACAAACTTATTTAAAGGAGTTTTTTATGGCTTATTCTTATAAAGGAGCAATCGAGTTTGGCTTGGTGTATATTCCAATAACACTATCAAGTTGCGTAAAAAATAATGATATAGGTTTTAATATGATAGACAAGAACACAATGTCCCGCATTAAATACAAAAAGACATGCGTGGATTGCAATGAAAAAGAAGTGAAAAATGAGGACATCGTGAAAGGTTATCAATATGAAAAAGGCAAGTATGTGATTTTCACAGATAAAGACTTTGAAAAAATAAAAACTGAAAAGGATAAGTCCATAACCATTGAGCAGTTTGTTGACTTAAATGAAGTGGACCCAATTTATTTCGACAGATCTTATTATGTGCAGCCTGTGGGTGCGGATAAAGCTTTTAATTTATTGCTCGAAGCCATGAAAAAACAAAACAAGGCGGGCATTGCCAAAAGTGTGCTTGGCACAAAAGAAACCTTAATCTTAATTCGGGCAGCGGGCGATACAATGCTTTTAAACACCATGTTTTTTGAAGAAGAAATTCAAGCAGCACCCACCATCAAGCAAAGCAAATTATCAAAGAAAGAATTAGACCTTGCTTCTAGCCTTATTTCACAAATGACCGCCAAATTTGAAATAGATAAATTTAAAGATGAGTATAACGAAAAATTGAAGAAGGCAATTAAGCGTAAGATTGCCGGCAATGACATTGTTGAGCCGAAAGAGAAAAAGCAAGGCGCTAGGATTATCAATATTATGGAAGCATTGCAAAAGAGCCTTAAGCCAGAGAAAAAGCGTGTGAGGGCAAAATGAAATTGAAAGCCTATAATGCAAAAAGAGATTTTAAAAACACAAGCGAGCCAAAAGGGAAAATCAAAAAGAGTTCGCAAAAACTGCGATTTGTTATTCAGCATCATATGGCTAGAGCGGACCACTACGACTTTCGGCTAGAGCATGAAGGTGTGTTGCTAAGCTGGGCAGTGCCAAAAGGTTTATCCACAAACCCAAAAGATAAGCGATTGGCTGTGAGGGTTGAAGACCACCCGTTAGATTATGTTAATTTTGAAGGCGTTATCCCAAAAGGAAATTATGGTGCAGGCAGCGTGCAAATATTTGACGAAGGCTTTTATTCCCCTTCGTTTGACATCAATTACGGCTTAAAAAAGGGGCATTTAAAATTCACGCTCTTTGGCAAGATCTTTAAAGGAGAATTTTCCTTAATTAAAATGGATGAAAAAAACTGGCTGATTGTGAAAAGTGATGATGAGTTTGCAGGGCAAATTCCAAAGAGCGCACCAAAGAAATTCTCCGTTCAGCTCGCCACTTTATCCAACGAAATTCCGTCTGGAAAAGATTGGGCATTTGAAATTAAATATGACGGCTATCGCATACTTGCACACAAAGATAAAAACAAAGTTTGTTTGCTTTCAAGAAACAATGTGGACTATTCAAAAAAAATGCCATTAATCCACTCTGCAATTTCAAAAATTAAGGCGGACTCATTCGTGATAGATGGCGAAGTCGTGGCGTTTGATGCAGAAGGCAGAAGTGATTTTTCACTTCTAAATGAACGGATGAAAAATGGCAAAGAGGTGAATTATGTTGTGTTTGATTTGCTGGCACTCAACGGCGAAGATTTGCGCGCCCTTCCTCTAAAATCAAGAAAGGAAAAATTGCGCTCTTTAATAAATAAATTGAGCAAGGAAATATTGTTTAGCAACCACATTCTTGCAAAAGGAAAAGAGTGTTTTAATTTCGCAAAAGAGCACAATCTAGAAGGCATAATGGCTAAAAAAATAAATTCGCCTTATATTGGCAAGCGCACTGACGATTGGCTAAAAATCAAATGTTATCTCCGCCAAGAATTCGTGATTTGCGGGTTTTCAACCAACGCAAAAAATCCAGTTTTAAGTGCTCTCATTTTGGGCTATTTCAATGGCACAAAACTTGTTTATGCTGGCAAGGTGGGCACTGGCTTTGACGAAAAAGAAAAACAACTTCTCGCCTCCACCCTTTCAAAAATTAAGCAAGCAAACGAAAATTTCAGCCGCAAGTTTAAAGAAAACATCATTTGGGTTAAGCCTAAATTGGTTGCAGAAATTCAATTTGCAGAACTCACTCGCGATAAAATTTTGCGCCAGCCAAGTTTTATTGGACTTAGAGAGGATAAAAAAGCAAAAGATGTGCGTTTGGAGGTGAAATGATTAAAATTTCGCATCCGGATAAGCAACTTTTTAAAAAGGACAAACTTTCAAAACTCGATTTGGCAATTTATTATAACGAAATTGCCCCGCTTATGTTGAAACAAATTCGCAATCGCCCACTCAGCGTTATCCGTTGCCACATTGAGGCTAATGAGAGTTGTTTTTTCAAAAAACATCCTAGCCAAGAAAAAGAATATGTTGAAACATTTTTCGATGGAGAGGAAGAATATTTTTATGTCCGCACAAAATCGCAATTAGTTTATCAAGTGCAATTAGGCACGGTGGAGTTTCATATCTGGGGCAGCAAATATCCGCGCATTGATTCCCCTAATTTGATGGTGTTTGACCTCGACCCGGACGAAGCCCTTCCAATAAAAAAACTGCGAGAAGCCACTCTGTTGGTTAAACAAACTCTCAAGAAATTAAACCTAAACCCACAACTAAAAACTAGCGGTGGGAAAGGTTATCATGTGTATCTAAACATTTCAAAAAAGATGGATTGGCAAGCCTTCTCAAATTTGGCAAAAGAAATAGCATTGTTGATTGAAAGCGAACATCCAAAAATTTTCACAACAAGCATAAAAAAGTCAAGCAGAAAAAACAAAATTTTCATCGACTATCTTAGAAACAAAAAAGGCTCAACTTGTGTTGCCCCTTACTCTGTGCGTGCGCGAGCGGGTGCACCTATATCTTTCCCAATTCCTTGGGATAAATTGTTTGAAATCTCGCCAAATGAAATAACCATAAAAAATTATAAAAACTATTTGGACAAAACATAAACAAATTTCTCTTTTGCGCATAGTATGTGTTAGGTGGAAATTCCACCATTAAGGAGAATTATGAGTTGTTGTTTTAACAATTTTAATAGCTGTTGCAATCGTCCTATAATGCCTTTCCCAATAAATCAAGGCGGATCAAATGTGGATAGAATCATATTCACAGGCATCACCGGCCCAACCGGTCCGCAAGGTCCAGCAGGTCCACAAGGTCCTATTGGTCCAACTGGCTTAACCGGACTTACTGGACCAACAGGTCCAACTGGTGCCACCGGTCCAACCGGCCCTACCGGTCCTGCCGGCACAACTCCAACAATCTCTGCCGCCACTTTTAGTGCAACGGGGGCAGCAAACGCTCCGTTAACCTTGGCTGTTGGCGGTGAATACCCTGCCGATCAAACAGACATTGTGTTGGACGGCGCCGACAACAACATCGACCTAACCGCTGGCAGTTATCTTGTTAGCTATGGCACAATTGGCACAACCACAGACACAAACACTCCTTCAATCACTTTGGTTGTGAATGGCGCAAATGTGCAGGCTTCCACAAAAACAGGAATTGCAAATGGCACAACAAGTTTAAACGGTGTTTATATTGTCAACTTGCCTGCAGATGGCACACTTGGCCTTGCAGTAACACAAAATACTGCTATAACCTACAATGGCAGTTATTTGACGATTCAAAAGCTATCTTAAAATTGGATGTAACGAAAAACCGCCAGCACGGCGGTTTTTTTATTCAATCACAAAATTGTGCGGAAAAATTAATTAAAAAGGCAAAATTTTCATTATTTTTTGAAGTTTTATAAATTTTCTTTATAAAACTCTTCAATCTTATCAAAAGGAATTATATCCTTCTTATCATATAAATCTGTGTGCACAGCCTTAGGAATAATCAAAAGTTGTTTGTTTTTGCCCTTTAATTTTTTGAAGGCGTCTAGTGAGAAATATTTAGAATGAGCTTTATCCCCATGAATAACGAGCACTGCACTCTTTATTTCACTTGCATAAGATAAGATTGGCATATTTATAAACGACAAAGCAGAAGTGAAATTCCAGCCGTCATTTGAGTTGAGCGAACGCTTGTGATATCCCCTCTTTGTTTTATAATAATCAAAATAGTCTTTCACAAATTGTGGGGCATCTTTTGGCAGTGGGTCTGCCACTCCACCCGCTCTTAAATATGTGCCATTTTTGAAATCTATTGTGCGCTGAGCATTCAACTTCTCTTTCAAAGCCAACCTATCTTTTGGAGTGTTGTTGGCATCAAAATAGCCATTGGCGTTTACTCTGCTCATGTCGTACATGGTGGCAGTAACAGTGGCTTTAATGCGCGTGTCGATTGCCGCCGCATTAATTGCCATTCCTCCCCAGCCGCATATTCCAAGAATGCCAATTTTATCCGGGTCTGCTTTGCCATAATTAGACAAGAAGTCCACAGCCGCACAAAAATCCTCAGTGTTTATGTCCGGCGAAGCCACATACCTTGGCTCTCCTCCGCTTTCTCCTGTGAAAGATGGGTCAAATGCAATGGCTAAAAATCCTCTTTCAGCCAACTCTTGAGCATACAGCCCAGACGATTGTTCCTTCACCGCTCCAAACGGACCGCAAACCGCAATGGCGGGCAATCTCCCAGATGAGTTTTTAGGCTCATACAAATCCGCAACAAGCGTGATGCCATAGCGATTAGTGAACGAAACTTTTTTATGATTAACCTTAGTGCTTTTTTCAAACACTTTATCCCACCTTGTGGTCAAATTCAATTCTTCCATATCCCCCTCCAATATGATTATAACAAAAATTTCATAAAATTCATTCAGTTTTTATGTTTTTTATAAAAATTTTAATAAAAATTCAAAATTTTGCAAAAATTTGCCACAAAACTCTTGACAGTTGAATATAAATTCAATTATAATGGTTGAATAAGTTGTCAACTATTATGGAGGGAGTATGACGAAATGTAAATGTGCAATTTGTGATTGCAACACAATTCACGATGAGCAGGTTAAGCTTGTTAAAAAGAAAATGCTAGACGATGAAAGTTTGATTTGCATCGCAGATTTTTATAAAGCTTTGGCGGATAGCACAAGGATTAAAATAATCAATGCGCTCGACAAGAGCGAACTTTGTGTGTGTGATATATCTGCCCTTTTAAACATGACGAAGTCTGCCATCTCTCATCAGTTGCAAAATTTAAAAGAGATGAGGCTAATTAAAGGGCGCAAGTCGGGCAAAGAGGTGATATATTCTCTGGCAGACGACCATGTTCGCCAAGTGTTTGAAATAAGCATGCAACACATTAAGGAGGCAAAGCGTGAAAGTAAAGGTTAAGATTTTTGGGTTAGATTGCCCAAACTGCGCCAGAAATCTGCAAAATGAAATCAACAAGTTGGAAGGCATTAAAAACGCTTCAATAGATTTTGTGAAAAATTCGCTCACCTATGAGAGCGAAGAGGCGGAAAATTCGCTTGAAAGGATAAAGGCTCTTTCGCGTCAGTTAGAGCCTAATGCCACAATCACATCTTCCGCCCCAAACAAAAATCGAAAGGGTTTAATCATCGACCTTATCACCCTTTCTTTGGGCATATTGATAGGCGTGGCACTATTTATCTTTAAGCCAACAAAATGGGTGTATTGGCCGCTATATGTGGTGAGTGCACTGCTGCTTGGCTATAAGACCTACATCAAAGCAATAAGACTATTATTTAAAGGCATTATAAACGAAAATTTGCTAATCACAATCTCAGTTGTGGGAGCGTCTTTTATCAGTGAACACATGGAAGGTTTAATGGTTATTGCGCTTTACACGATAGGGAAAATATTTGAAAGTTTGGCAGTTAATAAAACTAGGAGAAGCATAGAAAAATTGGCACGAATGCAGCCAGAATATGCCAACCTTCTTTTTAGAGGAAAAGAAAAACAAGTGAGCCCAAGCGAAGTGGCAGTTGGCAAAGTGATTGTGGTGAAAGCGGGTGAAAAAATCCCAATAGATGGCAAAATTATTAAGGGGCAAACGCTAATCAACAATCAAAGCCTAACGGGTGAAAGTGTGCCAGTTTCAAAGGGCGAAGGCGATGAAGTTTTATCTGGCGGGATTGTGCTTGACGGCACGATTGAAATCAAAACCACGGCAATGTATAAAGACAGTGCAATCAGCAAGATTATGGACTTGGTGGAAAACGCTAGTGAAAACAAATCGAAAACTGAAACCTTCATTTCGAAATTAACTAGGTGGTACACACTTGGAGTTGTGGCGTGCGCACTTCTCGTAACCAGCATTTCGTGGATAATCACGGGAGCGTTTAAGCCATCATTTTATAAGGGATTAATTTTCTTGGTTGTGTCCTGCCCATGTGCGTTTGCAATCAGCGTTCCACTCGCCTATTTCTCCGGGCTTGGCAATGCCAGCAAAAACGGGATATTAATCAAAGGCTCAAATTTCTTAGACGCCTGCTCGGGCATAAAAATGGTGGCGTTTGATAAAACCGGCACGCTCACCACGGGCGAATTTAAAATTAAATCCACGACTGCAGAAAAAGGGTTTACGAAGAAGGACATTTTGTTTTATGCCGCCCTTGGTGAGCAATACTCACTGCACCCTTTGGCAAAAGCCATTGTGGAGGCGAACAAAATTAAATTAGGAAAGCCAACAAATGTGCACGAAGTGGCGGGCAAGGGCGTGGAATACACTTTCAGAAAGGACATCTATTTTGTTGGCAGAAAGGATAAAGAATTAAAAGCCACCACAGTTGAAGTTTATAAAAACGAGCAAAAAATTGGGAGCATTGAACTGCGCGACACTGTGAAACCAACTTCAATTTTGGCGTGTGAGGAATTAAAAAAATTGGGCATTAAAACCGCTCTGCTTTCTGGCGACAATGTTGAGAGCGCAAATTTAGTGGCAAAGCAAGTGGGCATAGACGAAGTGCATTCTTCACTTCTACCAGAGCAAAAATATGAGTTTTTAAAAGAAATCAAAAATACAATGAGCGTGGGATATGTTGGCGATGGAATAAACGATGCACCTTCGCTTGCTGTGGCAAATGTTGGCTTTTCAATGGGCATTAATGGTGCGCCAGCAAGCATTGAAGCAAGCGATGTGGTGATTGTGGACGATAATCCTCAAAAAATCTCTTCAGCGGTTAAGATTTCTAAAAACACAAGAAAAATAGTTTGGCAAAACATAATTTTATCTGCCATCATAAAAATCACATTCCTAACATTGGGCACAATAGGCATTACGGGCATGTTGGCAGCGGTGTTCGCCGATGTGGGCGTAACACTACTTGCAATTTTAAACAGTGTGCGCGCACTCCATTTCAACCCAAACAAAAAAGAAAAAATAAAAGATTAGCAGCACCCCATCAAAAAAACTAGCCTTTGCTAGTTTTTTCATTCACTTCTTTAATCGGCTTATTATATAATTTTTCTTCAGGGATAATATCCTCTTTCTTTTGCTCTTCTGTGCGCGTGTCCCCATCTTTATTGATGTGCTCCACAAATTTTGAAATTGCCTTATTTAGCCGAGCATCAATTAGTGCTTCCACCAAATATGGTTCCAACACTTCAATTTCGTCCGTGTCCTCCCCGTCATCGTAATTTATGGTTACAAACTCATCAGCCGTGTTTAATTTCTTTTCCTCTGTTTCATCTATTTCATTTTCCATATTAATTAATCATCCCCCACTAATTGTCCGCCTCTTTTAGCGCCGGCTTCAATCATTCTGTTGAAGTGCAATTCTTCTGCCCACTTTTTAATTTGCTCTCTGGCAAATTCAGGGTCATGAATAATTCTTTCTATAATCTTTAAGTTTTTCTCTGCCGAACGCGAATTTTCATCAGGCTCTAACTTTTTGCCCGAGCGTTCGCGTTGCTCTTTCACTGTGTTTAAGTTCGCCTGCAACTCGCCCAAATTGATAGTGGCGTTCACAGCCTGCAAAATGTTAGACAAAATTCTAAGTTGCCCCGAACCGTAAATTTCGGCACTTTGTGCCATTGTCCTAACACTATTTATGCAATTCGACAAATCCACAGACGACCTATTTTGCAATTCGCGCACAATAGCCTCGGCAAAGCGTGGGTCGGCATAAGCAGAGGTGCTGATTGAGCCAATGTCCCCTTTTAAAATTAAAAATCTATATAAATCTTTGCTTGAATTTGTGGCATTTTCGCTAACTCTGCCCGCACAATCCAAGTAAACATTTGCAATGCCTGTTGAAATTCGCACGCAGCCTTGCGAAACTTCGCTTATGTCTATGTTGTTAATTTTATAAGTTTTATCTGCCGCCAGCACTTCATGAGTTCGGTTAAACTTATCTGTGAAAGTGATTTTATTTTGTGATTTATTGAAAGTGACAAATCCACCAAGACAAGCATAAACTCTATCACCTTTTGCCAGCACTTCACCCGTCCTAGAAACTAATTTTTGCTTGTTTGTAAGCTTTGTTTTGGTTAAAATCATCCTAGATTCTGGGTCAAAGCCCTGGATTATATCTTTAGTTTTAATCATTGCTCGCCCGTGGCGGTCTAGCACCATGTTTTTGCCATGAGCTTCTGCAACAAACCACTCTGTGCACTCTTGCGCATCTTTGCTTGAAAAATCTAATTTGCTTGCAAAACTTAACCTATCAAATTTGTGATTTGAAGTTGGGCGAGATAACTCCCACTGCATTTCAGAAATATCCTCACCGTGAATGTTTTTGGCTTTTTTATATTTCTTCTCTGCAAATTGATAAACTCCGTCAAGGTTTTGAACAGCCAGCACATCATCATGAAACTTATAATTTGTGATGTATTGATAAAATTCATAGCCATACTTGCCCTTTCTAAGCAGCGCTTTGCTTGGAAGTGCTTTTTTGTCCTTACTTGCAGGGTGCTCAATTATGATAAAATCCGTTTTGGGCACAGTTGTTATTCTGCAATTGAACTCAACTTTTCTCTCCACATGCTTATTGTCATAATAAGAATCAACCAACATATAATCTCCTCATAAAAAAACTTATTACAAACATTTTATAGTCTAATCTAAAATTTGTCAAGCGTTTTTTGTTTTAAAAAACTGCCTGCCAAGGCGAATTTTCACAGCATCATATTGACATGCGGAATTAAGCGCGCTAAAATATCGTCATAACAAATAGGAGGTTTGAATGACAGACAAAACTATAAAAAATGAGGAGATGTCCAATCCGGAAATTGCTCCTGAGCATTTGGCCCTTTGCCCTTTGGATGGACGATATTCCAAGATTGGCAAGGCTCTTTCTCCTTACTTTTCAGAATATGCGCTTGTCAAAAACAGAGTTCGCGTTGAAGTGCAATGGTTGAAATTTTTGCTTGAAAACATAAAATCTTCACAAATACTTGCAAGTTTTGACAAATCGCACATGGCAGAAATTGAATCAATTAGCAACAATTTCTCGGGCAAATCATTTGCTAGAATTAAAGAAATTGAAGCGGTTACCAATCACGATGTTAAGGCTGTGGAGCTTTTTGTGGGCGAACAACTAAAAGAGCTTGGCTTTGACAATTTGATAAGTTTTGTTCATTTTGGCTGCACCTCTGAAGATATAAACAACACTTCATACGCCACAATGATTAAAAGCGGCATAGCAGATGTTTGGATGCCTGCAGCAATTAAATTGGTTGAAGCCCTTGCAAAAATTGCCAAAGAAAACAAGAGCGTTGCGATGCTCGCTCACACACATGGTCAGCCTGCCACGCCAACCACATTGGGCAAAGAAATGGCTGTCTTTGTGTCGCGCTTTGTGGAATCTTTGAAAGAGATAAGAAGGATTAAGCCTAATGGCAAGTTTAATGGAGCAACAGGCAATTACTCGGCAATCACTGTTGCTTTCCCTGAAGAAGATTGGCAAGCACTTTCAAAAAAATTCATTGAAGAATATTTGGGCTTAAATTTCAACCCAACCACAACACAAATTGAAAATCATGATTATATGTGCCACATATTTGATGCCGTGCGCAACTTCAACAACATATTGCTAGACCTAGATATTGACATGTGGACATACATCAGCATGGAATATTTCAAGCAAATCCCTGTGAAAACAGAGGTTGGCAGCAGCACAATGCCACATAAAGTTAACCCTATTAGATTTGAAAATAGTGAAGCAAACATAGACATCTCAAACGCAATCTTCACCGCCCTGTCTAACAAGTTGCCACGCTCTCGCATGCAAAGAGATTTGTCAGACTCTTCATCTCAAAGAAACATCGGCATTGCTTTTGGATATTCTCTGCAAGCCATAGAGCAAACCATTGGCGGTTTAAACAAAGTGTCTGTAAACAAAGAAAAACTTGCAGAAGATTTAAACAATAATTGGGAAGTTTTGGCAGAGCCTATTCAAACTCTTCTTAGAAAAAGTGGCAGACCAGACGCCTACAACTTGCTTAAAGAATTAACCCGTGGCAGACGAGTTTCAAAAGAAGTTATCACAGACTTTGTGAGAAAAACAGACGGAATTTTGGAAGAAGACAAACCAAAAATAAATGATCTAACTCCATCTTCCTACATCGGCCTTGCAACTGAGATTGCGGAAGATGCCACCAACAAAATCCAAGAACTTAACGATTAATCAAAAAAATAAGGATGCGCTCATCCTTATTTTTTCATCAATTTCAAGCATATTAATTTGGTGCTCCCAGAAGGACTCGAACCCTCCTCAATGGTTCCGAAGACCATTGTGTTATCCACTACACCATGAGAGCATATCGCAGGATGCCATATAATTGCCCCATTTCATTTCGCAAATATAAGCCTAGGCTTGCCCGCTTTTTTATGTTTTCTTTTTTTCGTATTTGCTTATCTTGGCAACGCGTGCTTTGCTGCGTATTGCCTAATAATCTCTAGCATTTTCTCAACCTGTTCGGTGGTTTTCGCTGGCAAATTTAACTTCTGTTTGTTAGCCTCATACCATTTTAGCGTTTCTGTTGGCGAATTTTGCGCAAGGCTAAACGCCCACCAATCGCAAACCATTTCTATCACAAAATTGAGCGGCATTTCTTGCTCGCGATTGAGCCAATATTCTGGGTGATGCGGATTTTTTAATTTGTGCAATGTTGACGCCTTTTTAAACTCTTTTATCGCCTCGTCCGTTCTATCCCCAAAAAAATAGTTTGCATAAGGTTCAAGTTCATCATCATCAAATTTTGAATTATCGTGAACCTCAATTTGGCGCTCTATCTCTTTTTGCTGGATATCTGTCAAATTAAATTCTTTGATAATTTCTGGCATGAGCAGGTCGAAAGACATTTTAACATATTTTTTATGTTTGTAAACATAATTTTTACATTTTTCTATTGTGCTTTCCATTTTCTTATTTTCCCATATTTTTCATTAATTTTTTATCATTTTTATTATTTTTTTGCTAGTTTTTATAATTTTAATTATTTTTTTGCTAGTTTTTATAATTTTAATTATTTTTTTATTGTTTTTTTGTGGAATTTTCTAAATTTTTTATTATTTTATCAATTTTTAATATTTTTAATTATTTTTTATTGCACTTAAATCAATTTTAAATTAATTTTTTATTAATTTTTAAAATTTCCTTATTTTTTATTGTTTTTTGCGGATTTTTTGCTAATTTTTTGAAATTTTTAAAATTTTTCTTGCTGTTTTATTTTTAGCCGCTTAAATCGCTCGCCCAAATTTAGAGATAAAGTGTTGTTTAATTCTTCTATTGAGCCGGCTGTCAAATCGGCCTTGTTCACCACAAAGCATTGCGCTCGTGAAATATATAAGAAATATTGCTCCTTAGTTTCAATCACTTTAAACAAAACGCTATATTTCGCTTGCATAAAATCATTAAACTCATCGCCCTTAATTTGCGAGCAGATAAATCTATCTTCAAAGAATTGAAATTGTTGCTCTGTTTCATTGCTGATAAGCGCCGTATTTGGCTTAATAAATTTGCGCATTATGGCGTAGATAATCAAATAAAGAGGATAAAACAGCACGCCCAACATGAGGCAATAAATTGAATACACTAAGTCCTCATGGTCCTCGCCCCAAACCAAGCCAATCACGCCCAATAATAGCAAAACGGCGCTAAACACTGCAATGATTATAGACGCAGTTTTAAACGAGCGTTTCTCCACGCTGTTTTGCACTTTTTCATCAAATTTTCCCTTAAACTCAACCATTTTTTCTCCTATAAACTCAGGCTTGGGTTTGGTGCGAGAGTGAAGTCGGCAATGCCAATGCCCGCCTTATATTGATAATAGGCCGCGCTGCCAACCATCGCTGCGTTGTCCGTGCAATATTGCATGTCTGGCACAAAGCACTCCACACCATTTTCTATTGCCAACTTTGTTAGTTTTGCCCGCAATTCCCTATTGGCACTCACACCTCCCGCGATAACCACTTTTTTAATTTTAAAGTTTTTGCAAGCCTTTATTGCCTTCTCAGCCAATTCATCGACTGCGCACTTTTCAAAGCTCGCGCAAATGTCATTTATCGGCAGTGTTTCCCCGCGCTGCTGCAGTTTGTGAATATAGTTTATGACTGCAGTTTTCTTGCCACTAAAACTAAAATTATATCCAAGATTATCCGGCTTTGTGAACACAATGTTAGCCTTGCCCTCTAGTGCGCATTTATCCACTTTTGGCCCACCCGGATAGCCAAGACCAAGCACGCGCGCCACTTTATCATAGCATTCACCCACCGCATCATCAAGCGTGTTGCCAATAATTTCGTGATGATTATAATCTTTCACCTTAATTATTGCAGTGTGCCCACCGCTCACAAGCAGGCAGATAAAAGGCGGCTCTAAATTTTTATATGTCAAATAATTGCTTGCTATGTGCCCATAAATATGGTTGACCGCAATGAGTGGCAATTTTAGAGCATAAGCAAGCCCCTTTGCATAACTCACCCCCACCAAAAGCGAACCGATAAGCCCAGCACCATAAGTAACCGCAATGGCGTCAATATCTGCAAATGTGCAGTTTGCCTCTTTAAGTGCGAGCGCCACCACATTGCTTATGGCAGTTATGTGATTGCGGCTTGCCACTTCGGGCACAACTCCGCCAAAGCGGGTGTGAATGTCTATCTGGCTTGAAACAATGTTTGAAAAACACACTCTGCCGTCTTCCACCACGGCACAGCTCGTTTCATCACAACTTGATTCAATAGCCAAAATTTTCATGTTTATATTATACAACAACGCAAAACATTTTGCAAGGATAATTTTTATTGTTTCAATCGATAAATCTCTATTGTTGTTTGTGATAGTTTTCAACCACAAAAAAGGGGCAAGAAATCTTGCTCCTATTCTTTATCTCCAAAGATTGCGTTATACTCATCCATTGTGATAAGCACCTGTCGAGGTTTTGAGCCGTCTGGCGGACCTATAAAGCCGGCTTGGAACATTTGGTCCATAATTCTGCCCGCTCTGTTGAAGCCCACTGAATAACGCCTAGAAATCATGCTGCCGCTCGCTTGCTTTGCTTCAATGAACATATATAAAGCGTCCTTAAGCACAGGGTCAAACTCTTGCTTATCCCCGCCCGTTTGCGAAGCGCCTCCGCCACCATTATCCTTATAAGGACTTTTGATTGCTTTGCCCGTATCTTCATCATAAACAGGTTTGTTGTGCTCTTTGATAAATTCAACCACTTTTGAAATTTCTTCATTAGACACAAATGCTCCTTGCACACGCCTAGGCTCTGGCTTATCTTGTGGTTTAAACAACATATCGCCTTTGCCCAAAAGTTTTTCTGCACCGCCACCGTCAAGCACCGTTTTGCTATCCATAAAGTTTGTGAGAGCAAATGCAACACGGCTTGGAAGATTGGCTTTGACCGTGCCCGTGATGACATCAACAGATGGTCGCTGTGTGGCAAGCACAAGGTGTATGCCTGCCGCTCTGGCTTTTGCCGCTAATTTGGCAATTCTATCTTCAATTTCTTTCTTCGCTTCGAGCATTAAGTCGGCAAGTTCGTCCACCACAATCACGATGAACGGCAATTTTTGCTCTCGCTTGCTCCTAACAGCATCGCCCTTATTAAATTCGTTTATGTTCACCACATGGTTTTTTGCAAAGAGAGCATATCTCCTCTCCATTTCTTTAATTGCCCAATCGAGTGCGTTGATTGTCATTTCTTTGCCTGTGATAACTTCTGGAATTAACAGATGTGGCAAGCCAGAATAAGTGGAAAATTCCACCATTTTAGGGTCAACCAAAATCAAGCGAAGGTCTTGCGGACCAGACTTATAGCACATACTTAAAAGCATGGTGTTTAGGCAAACAGATTTACCGCTACCCGTAGAGCCCGCCACCAACAAGTGCGGCATTTTGTCTAGATTGCAGAAAATGATGTCCCCATTAATATCCTTGCCTAGCACGAATGAAAGTGGGTTTGCTCTAACTTTAAACTCGTTGCTATCAATAAGTTCGCGCAGGCTCACAGGCGTGATTTGGTTGTTTGGCACTTCTATGCCCACCGAATTTTTGCCCGGAATTGGTGCTTCCACACGAATTGCGCCGTTTGAAGCGAGCGTCATGGCAATATCATCGCTCATCTGCACAATTTTATTCACAGATATGCCTCTTGGCATGGTCAATTCATATCGCGTAACGGCTGGGCCAACCTGCACATTGTTCACCTTTGCTGGCACTTTAAAGTCCTCGAGCACTTGCTCTAGGCGAACAACATTTTCTTGCAACTCTTCCTCGCTAATTTTGGAAGTGTTTTCCATATATTTAAGCAAATTGACAGGAGGCGCAACATAAGGCGGGATTTCTTCTTTTGGCTTTATGTCGTCTATCTTCACCTGTTCGGTTTCTGCCACCACCTTTTTGCTTGTGCCCGGAAGGTGGAATTTTGAAATGTCCACACTTGGGAGCACCACTTCGCTTTCAACAGTTGAGCCAAGGTCGCTATTATCTTCCGTTTGAGCATATTCATCAACGAAATCGCTCTCTTCCACATTTGGCACAATTTCGTCATAGGCGGTTTGCCCGTCTTGTGCATCTTCGTTTAAGTCGGCAAGTTCACTTTGCTCGTCCTCTTCGCTTGCAAAATTCTCTTCTTCTGGCTCTTCGGTTGGCAATTCTTCATAGCCCTCATCTTCGGCAAAAATATCCGCATATTTATCTTCTTCGGGCTCTTCAATTTGCTCCTCTGCCGGCTCTTCATATTCTGGCTCAATTATCGGCTGAACAGGTGGAGGAATAACTTCTTTTTCTTCCACAGGCTCAACATTTTTTGTTTGATTTTGGTTGTTCACTTTTTTGCTGGTGAAATAGCCGGTGGTTTTATCTAAAAACACATCGTTTGGATTTTCCGGCGGAATAATCGGCTCAACAGGCGTGAGAATATAATCTCGTTTGGACATGGGTTTTGCCTGTGGTCTGCTATTAATATTATAATTTGGCATGGTGCTAGATAAAATTGTGGTTTCTCCCTTCTCTAACCCCAAACGCCTGCGCGCCACCTCTTTTTGAGGGTCAAGTTCGGCAGTTTTCTCCACGGTTTTTGCCTCTTCAAAGTCCTCAATATCGTCAAACACAAATCTGCTCTTTTCCTTGTGCCCAACATGCCTATCCACAATCACATAGTCCACAATCAAGCCAACAAATATTGCAAGCGCAATCGCAGAGAATATATATGCCCCCACAACTGTGAGCAATTTCACGATAGGATATGAAACCAAACTAAACAATAGTCCGCCGGCGGTGGTCTTTCTCAAATATGTCTCCTTCAAGAATGTGCCATAACTAGCTGTGTCTAAGCGCGAAGTGAGAATAAGGTGGAAAATAAACCAAACTATAACCACGCTGACAGTTAGATAGATGATATATCTCTTCTTTAACTTAAACTCCCTTTTTGATAGCAGTGCCCCAGAAAAGAACATTCCAAGCAAACAAACGGGATAGACGGACAAGCCAAACACCCCCAGCACAAAATTCTTGATAAAATTAGGTGGCAGGCAAACCAAAAACAGCACAGCAAACGCAATTAGGCATATTAGTGGCACATTTGCCTTTGTTTTTGCCTTCACTTTTGCTTGCTTTTGCTTAATTGGCTTTTCCTTTTTAGGCGCGGACGATTGTTTGTCTGGCTTTTTATTAAAAGAAGATTTATAGATTGCCATAAAACCCCCTAAACAACGAATGTTGAGCCGGCGGCTCTTAACTTATAATATTTATTATACAAATTTTAAAAAAAATTTCAAACCTTTTTATCGGGTTTGAAAGATTTTGAAGATTTTCCCACAATTCGTCAAAAAAGATTATTTTAAGCAATTTGAAACGGTGGTGGGGTTAAATCCGTTGTTTATTGCAAACGCCAAAATATCTGTTAAGGCGTCCACTGTTTTCTTGGTGGGATGCATCAAAATTAAATCGCCATTAGATAGATTTTTTGTGGCTCGCTTAAAAATTAAGTTTTCGTCCTGGTCGCGCCAGTCGATTGTGTCGTGCGTCCACATAATTGTGGTGTAGTTTAGATTGATGGCAGCGTCCACTGTGGTTGTGTTATATGCTCCACTTGGTGGGGCAAACAAATGCATTTCCACGCCCAAATTTTTGCTTATCAACTCGTGGCAAGCCTTAATTTCTTGAATGTTGCCGTCATAATCGAGTTTGTCTTGGTCGCGATGGTTGAAGCCGTGGTTGGCAATTTCGTGCCCTCTTGAATAAATTTTGCTCACCATATCCAAGTTCTTTGCCGCCCAACATCCGCCCACAAAGAAAGTGGTTTTCACCTTATACACATCTAAAATGTCGAGCATATCTTCAATATATTCATTGCCTTGATAGACATTAATCATAAAGCAGACATTCGTGCTTTGCGTGTTGCCGGCATACACCACCCGATTGTCCGCCTGCACTTTTTGCGCACGCACATTGCTGAGGCTAAGCCCAATCAGCGCCACAAACATAAAAACAATCACCACATTTGCCACAATTCTGCTTTTTTTCATAAAACATTTATATTCATCGGTTTTAAATTCTATGATAAATTTGAGCCCGCCTCCCCACTTGACACAACAAATTGTGGCGTGCTTTTTTCAACGCAACAAAAACTAAAAATTCACTAAAAAATTTTGAATTTGTCGTTGACAAAGGCGCACATTAATGTTATGATAACGAGCGAGGTGAAAAATGTCGTTTTATCAAATAAATGGAAGGCGCCATGCTGACGATTATAAAAGGCTAGAGGCAGCCAATCAACTTCTCACAAAACGCCAGAGGACGGAAGAATTAGATAAGCAGCTATTGAGGGCTCAAGAGAACGCAATGTCCACTTATGAAAATCTTTCTGACGAAACTAAAGATAAGCAAAAGAAATATCATGAGAACAAAAGCGCCGCAATAGCACGAATTGCAGATATTGAAAAGAAAATTGCCGACCAGCTCAACAGTCCACTTGAAGAATTTAAAGCAAAATTTTTAAGTGCAGTGCAAAAGGGCGGATTAAGGAAGGCAATGGACGTTTTTCATAAAGAAATTGAAGCAAACAAATGGCTTTCTCGTGCCTGCCAAGAGGCAGAAGACATATTAAGCTCGGACGATGGCGAGCTAAAGGAAGCACTAAGGCTGATTGAAGAAGCCTTCGATGGCGAGCTCACCAAAACCAGCCTGAAATATAAAATTTTGGCATCTTTTAAAGAGGAGGGCGTGGATAAGGCTTTTGAAAGGTTTGAAAGTGACTTAAATTCTTTTAAAGATTTTAGCGATGAGCACTATCAAAAGATTGTTGAATTCACCACAATGAAATCAAATTTTGTGTCGCTTTATAACAAACTTATGTTCTCTCTTGCCGACAAATATCCAAGATTTGTGCTTAGCGAAAAATTTCCAATTGAGGGGTTCACAGTTGGAGATTACGAAGTGTTAAAACGGTCCCAATTTAAGACGGACGGCTCAAACAAGGCGGGAATTATCAGTGTGGAAGAACTTAGGCAAAAAGTTTTGCCTCGCCTAAAATCTGCGGGCATCACTTCAAATGAAATTTTTGTTAATCACTATATGAAATTCTTCCCAGACTGTGTGAATATGCTCACAAATTCTGACGATGTGCGTTTCGCCATTTCTCTAGACCCTTCTTGCTATTCAAAGCTTAGAGGCGGCCCATTGAAATCCAACTTGGCTCACAACCCAGAATTATATAACTCTCTCTTGGTGTCCGCCCCATCTGTGTTGCAATATCTATCGCCGGAGGAGTTGGACACTGCCACCAATTATTGTGGCTTGAAAGTTGGGCAAGTGCTATTCCAAAATCCAGATTTAATTCAAGCTCTGCCAAGCAACTTCTTTTTAAAACACAATCCTAAGACACTATTCAGAACTTGCCCAAAATCCGAGCTTAAAAAGGTGTTTGCCGATGTTGATAGCCCAGAGTTGCAGAGCTATTTAAGTTCAATCATTTTGCGCCCTAAAAAGCCAAAGCAAGAAACAGATGGCTTTGAAGAAACTAATAGCGACCTCACAATTTAAAAAAGAAGGCAACAGCCTTCTTTTTTTAGTTCAATTTTTCAACTAGTTTCATATCCACTCTGCCACGCTCGTCTATCTTAATTGTTTTAACGCGCACTCTATCGCCAACTTTCACCACATCTTCCACTTTCTCAACATGCTCTTTGCTGAGTTTTGAAATGTGAATCATCCCTTCTTTGCCCGGAGCAACCTCAACGAAAGCACCGAATTGTGTGGTACGCGTAACTTTGCCGTCATATTCGCAGTTCAACTCAAAGTCTGTGGCAATGGCAATAATCATGGCCTTGGCTTTATCTATCATAGCTTGGTCTTGACTTGAAACGAACACATCGCCCTCATCTTTAATGTCTATCTTCACGCCGGTTTCGGCAATGATTTGATTGATGACCTTCCCGCCCGTGCCAATAACATCACGAATTTTGTCTGGGTCAATCTTGAAAGTTACAATCTTTGGAGCATATTTAGAAAGCTCTTTTCTTGGCTCTTTAATCACTGCCAACATCTTCTTTAAGATTTCAAGCCTGCCCACTCTAGCCTGCTCAAGTGCGGTGGTTAAAATGTTTCTATCTATGCCGTGAATTTTAATATCCATTTGAATGGCGGTGATGCCTTTAGCCGTGCCTGCCACTTTAAAGTCCATATCTCCCAAGAAATCTTCCAAGCCTTGAATGTCTGTGAGCACTGCCACTTTGTCGCTATCTTTATCTTTCATCAAACCCATTGCAATGCCTGCAACAGGTGCTTTGATTGGCACGCCCGCATCCATCAATGCAAGGGTGCTGCCGCAAACAGACGCTTGTGAAGTGGAGCCGTTTGAAGAGAGCACATCACTCACTGTGCGGATTGCATAAGGGAACTCCTCCTCGCTTGGAATAACAGCCATAAGGGCACGCTCTGCCAACGCACCATGACCAATTTCTCGCCTTCCCGGAGATTTAAGAGCCTTGGCTTCACCGGTGGTGTAGCCAGGCATGTTATATTGATGCATATAACGCTTATATTCTTCGCCGTCCAAACCTTCAAGCTCTTGCGCTTCACTCACCATGCCTAGTGTGCAAGTGGTTAAAACTTGTGTTTCACCGCGGGTGAACACTGCCGAGCCGTGCACTCTTGGCAACAGCCCAACTTCACACCAAATTGGGCGGATTTCGTTTGTCTTTCTGCCATCTGGACGAATGCCTTTATATAAAATTTTGTGGCGAACTTTTTCTTTTTTGATGTTGTATAAAACTTGGCCAACCGCCTTCATTTGCTCAGGATAAACTTCTTGGAAATGCTCGTTCACATCTGCGTTTAACTCTTCTTCTAGGGCCTCACGCGCATGGCGGTCATACTCTTCAAGCGCCTTATCCATTTTTGTGCTAGCATATTCTCTAACGGCTTTGTCTATTTCTTCTGGAATTTCGTCAAATTCAACCTTATCGGTTTTCACCACTTTAAGGTCTTTAACCATATTTTCAATGAATGCAACCTGCTTTTTAATCTCTTCATGAGCAAACATGATTGCATTAAGCATGAGCTCTTCGCTCACTTCTTTTGCGCCCGCTTCAACCATCAGCACAGCCTCTTTTGTGCCACTCACTGTTAGGTCAATCACGCTCTTATCTTGCTCTTCTTCGGTTGGGTTTACGATAAATTTGCCGTCCACACAGCCCACTTTGACTGCACCCGTTGGCTCTTCAAAAGGAATTGGGCTAATTGACAATGCAATAGAGCTGCCAAGCATTGCAAGTGGCTCTGGACTTATGTCTGGGTCCACAGACAATGGTGTGGCAATGACCGTTACATCATTATAAAACCCTTTTGGGAACATTGGGCGCAATGGTCGGTCAATAAGCCTAGAACGCAAAATTGCGCTATCTGCAGGCCTGCCTTCACGCCTTTTCCACCCGCCGGGGATTTTGCCCACGCTATACATCTTCTCTTCATAATCCACTTGAAGTGGGAAGAAGTCCATGCCCGGACGAGGGGCTTTGCTCATAGTGGCGTTTACCATAACCACCGTGTCGCCGCAGCGCACGATGCAGTGCCCGCTGGCTTGGCCACAATATTTGCCAAGTTGCACACTAACTTCTCGCCCGCCGATTTCTGTTTTGTAAATTGCTTCTTTCATTTTTTCTCCTTAAAAATGCTCATAATAATACACTTTTCTATTTTATCACAAAAAAATAAAAAAAACAAGCGTTATGCTTGCGTTTTTGCAAAAGCTATTTGTGTAAAATCTAATCTTCAAGCCCAACCATATAATCCAAACTGACTTTAAAAAATTTAGACAAAATAACAACCGCTTCAATGCTGGGCATTCTTTTGCCGGCCTCCCAATAACTAATTGCCGTATGTGTTAAAGCAACTTTAATTCCAAGTTGCTCTTGCGTTAAATTATTTTCCAATCTCAATTCTTTTAATCTTTCTGCAAATTTAATCATAAAAAAATTTTACAACAAATATTGCAAAAATACTTGACTTGTACCAATTGGTACATTGTAATTATACCAATTGTTGCAAAGGAGGAAGTTGTGGATTTAGATGTTGTCGAAACCGACTTGATAAAGCAATACATTAAAAAGAATAATTTATCAATAGCAAAATTTTGCGAATTGTGTCGAATTAGCTCTTCCACACTATATAAAATTTTTAATGGCAAAAACTTTATCATCGAAGCGCTTTTTAAAATTGCAAAAGTTATGCGAGTGGAGATTTGCACTCTTATAAAACCTTAAAAGTTTCATATAGCGCGATACCCACACTAATTGGCAAATTTAGGCTATCGATTTTGCTGCTATGTTTAATTAAAACTGTTTTGCCAAAATTTTCGCATTCAATAGGAAGCCCATGCGCTTCATTGCCAAAGACTAAGTCAAAAGCGCTATCAGTTATTTTAAAACTGCCTAATATTTGTTTGCCATTTAGCATAAAGAAATATTTCTCATTTTTAGTGTTTAGATAATCATTTAGATTTTCATATTCAACAATATTGAGTGAAAAAATTGCGCCCATGCTGGATCTTACCACTTTTGGATTAAAATAATCCACTGCAGGCTTAACAATAATTATGTTTTTTATGCCAAAACCAAGCGCCGTGCGCATAATCGTGCCAAGATTTCCCATATCGCTTGGATTAACGAGCACTAGGTTGTGTCCGCCCATCTTTGTGCCGACATATTTTTTAAACACGCCTATCACAAATACATTTTCTTTGTTTGCAATCTTTTCAATCGTTTTATCGTCTTGTTCAACTTTAATGTCGTGTTTTTTGCAAAGATTAAAGAGGTTCGCCACTTCCTCTGTCTTTTTTAATTTAGAGTGATAAATCACCGCCACCACATTTTGCGCTTTTGCTTTAATTAGCTCAAATGTTGGGAAAGCACCAAAGGCAAATGAAATATCTTTATTTTTATCATATTTTTCAATCTTCATATTTATATTTTAGCATAATTTAAAAAATAAAACAAAAAAATGACTGAGATCAGCCATTTTTTATCAACCGCGAATGCCAAGTTTTTGCTTGATTGCACGGGCACGATTAATGTCTTTCTTAGACAAATAATCCAACAATTTCTTGCGGGTGGAAACCATCTTGTTTAGCCCACGAGTTGAGTGCAAATCTTGCTTGTTTGATTTAAGGTGCTCAGTTAAGTTTTTAATTCTTTCTGTGAGCAAAGCAATTTGAACTTCAACACTGCCTGTGTCGGCTTCATTTTTGCCATAAGTTTTAACCACTTCTGCCTTATTGATTTTCATAAACTTCTCCTTTTAATTATATTCGCCTCAAACCAAGTTGGCGTTGGAGTGTCGCTCAACTTTGTTTAGGTACACCGCATATTTTACATAAAATTTGAAATTTGTCAAGCGGTTTTTTATTTTTTAGCAAACTTGGTTGTGTGTTTTTACAAATTTTGTAAAAAAGGCGGCACATAAAAATTTCAACATTTCACACACTAGCAAAAGAGGCTTTTATGAGAAAATTGTTTTTTATTTCAATATTTTTGGCAATAACAATGGTGGGCACCGCCTTTATCTTGCCAAGCATAAAAAAGGTCAATAGTCTGCCAGACGATATGGTGGTTACTTTCAGTGACATTGAAGAAGCAAATAGTTCAAACGAATTTTCACCCGTAATTAACCTTCAACTGCCTGAAAATATCGATGTTTCTTCCACGGGCGAACTCACCGACACAGTAATGAAAGTGAAACTTTTCAATTTGTTCACAATTAAAAAAGTGAATGTTCGCCTGCTTGCCGACACAGATGTTTATGTTGGTGGCGAAACGGTTGGGTTTAATCTTTTCAGTGAAGGGGTTATCTGCGTGGGCAGCAATGCCGTGGTTACGAGTGATGGCTTGCAAGAGCCAATCAAGGATAGCGGAATTTTGGAAGGTGATGCCATATTAAAAATTGAAAACATCACAATAGAAAACATTCAAGATGTAAACCGCATCATCAATCTGCCCTCTCTTGCAGGCAAAGAACTTGAAGTTACATTGAAGCGGGACGACCAAATAATCACCACAAAAATCAAGCCCGCATTTGACATTCTCGGCCAGAATTATAAATTAGGATTGTGGGTTAGAAACAACGCAAGCGGAGTGGGCACGCTAACCTATGTGAAACTGAGCGATTTTAGATTTGGTGCGGTTGGGCATCCAATCGTGGATAATAGTTTGGGTGAGAATTTTTCTGTTGGCAGTGGCAACATTTATAAGTGCCGTTTGCTAGGCATTAAAAAGGGCGAAAAAAACAATCCGGGGGAAATCCGCTCTTCAATCAACCTTAGCGATGACGCCATTGGTCTTGCAGACACTAATTGCGAGTTTGGTGTGTATGGCAACATTTTAAACAAAACGGTGATAGACGCAGAGCGAACAGCAAGTTTGGGTGGCAGGCTTTCTGTGAAACTGGGAGATGCAAAAATATATTGTGCATTAGATAACGGCGGCGTGAAAGCCTATGATGTGAAAATCATAAAGGCTAATAAGCAAAAGTCCGCAGACGACAAAAGCATGATAATCAAAGTAACCGACAAAGAATTGCTAAACAAAACGGGAGGAATAATTCAAGGCATGAGTGGCAGCCCGATTGTGCAAAACGGCAAGATTGTGGGAGCGGTTACGCATGTGTTTGTAAATGACCCAACTCTTGGCTATGGAGTTTATGTAGATTGGATGGTAAACAATTAAAAAATTAAAAATATAGCCAAATTTTAAATTTTTTTGAAAAATATATCAATTATTTTGAAATTTTAAAAATTTTTGCTAAAATATTCACGGAGGAAAAAATGAAATCAAAAGTTTATTTCACGAAAGAAATTTCGCCAAAAAGTTTGATTAAGATTTATGACGCTCTTCAAGTGAAATTGCCTGGCAAGGTGGCAGTGAAGATTTCCACGGGCGAGCCGGGAGGGCACAACTTTTTAAATCCAAATTTGATTAAAGATTTGGTGAAAAAATTAAATGGCACAATAGTTGAATGTTGCACTGCCTATCGCGGCAAAAGATTTGACGCAAAGAGCCATTGGAAAGCCATTAAAGACCATGGCTTTTTAGACATCGCCCCTTGTGATATTATGGATGAGGACGGCGAAATGAAAATTAAAATTAAAAAAGGCAGCCACATGAATGGCTATAATCTTGTGGGCAGTCATTTAAAAAATTACGATTCAATGCTTATGCTATCGCACTTTAAAGGGCACGCAATGGGTGGCTTTGGCGGTGCGCTGAAAAACATGAGCATAGGCGTCGCTTCGAGAAACGGAAAGGCATGGATTCATTCAGTGGGAAGGACGGCAGACCCAGACGCTATGTGGTCACTCCTTAATGACCAAGACGGCTTTTTGGAATGTATGGCAGAAGCAAGTTCTTCCGTGGCAGATTTCTTTGGAAGAAAAAATGTGGTGTATATAAATGTGGCAAATAGGCTTTCGGTGGACTGTGATTGCGATTCTAACCCAAGCGAGCCAGAAATGGCAGACATTGGCATTTTCGCTTCAACCGACCCCGTTGCCCTTGACCAATGCTGTCATGATGCGATTATTAATTCGCCGGACAAAGGCAAAAAATCTTTAGTTAAACGCATGAAGGAAAAGCACGCAATTCACATAGTTGAGCATGCGGAGAAAATTGGGCTTGGCTCACGCGAATATGAACTGATTTCAATCGATTAAAAAATCGCCAAACGGCGATTTTTTATTGAAATCTTTTATACATATTATTTAATTCTTTTAGCACTTCAAGTTTGCCCTTCTTCAAATTCTCGGCAACGCAAGTTTCGATATGGCGCTCAATCACAAAATTCGATAGGCTCTTCACTGATTTGAAAATGCTAGATAATTGCACCAAAACATCATCGCAGTAAGCACCAGCATTCACCATCTTTTTTACGCCCTCAATTTGACCGGTTAAGATGTTTAGCCTCTTAATTATAGCCACCTTATCACTCTCTGCGCGTTTTGCTTTTTTCTCAAAATCTTTTTCCATTCTTCCCCTCCATTGTTATGATTATACCCAGACGGGTGTGCCTTTGTCAAATAAATTTTTAAAGTTTTTTTAATTAAAAAAACCTTCTTTAGAAGGCTGTGTGGAGCGGGTGATGGGAGTCGAACCCACCTCACAGGCTTGGGAAGCCCGCGTACTACCGATGTACTACACCCGCACATATTTATTATATCATAAAAAAATAAAAAATCAAAGGTTTTAAAGTGATTTGCTCTATTATAAAAAATTTTTTGTTAAAATATCTTGACAATGACCTAAAATTTTGTTAATATACACAAGTAACTCTAAAAAACGGCGGTGTGGCTCAGCGGTTAGAGCAATCGGTTCATACCCGATAGGTCAGTAGTTCAATTCTACTCACCGCCACCACCCTTTACACTCCACAAAATGCTAATTTTGAGGGGAAAAGGAGCAACCGAGCATAAGCGCACGTTTGCGCAGTGAAACGAAGCAAACAAGCAAAAGCGCACTAATTAGAGCCCCCACAAGAACTTGTTTCACAGTGGGGAAAAGGAGCAAGCAAGCTAAGGCTTACATTTGCGTAATGCAATGTAGCAAATTAGCTAGAGCGAAAACTCGGGGCCCCCACAAAATGCAAATTTTGAGGGGAAAAGGAGCAACCGAGCATAAGCGCACGTTTTGCGCAGTGAAACGAAGCAAACAAGCAAAAGCGAGAGTTGCGACGTGGTCCCATGGTCAAGCGGTTAAGACACCGCCCCTTCACGGCGGTATCAGGGGTTCGATTCCCCTTGGGACTACCAAAAATCAAAAGGCTTAAAACTTTATGTTTTAGGCCTTTTTTCAAAAAAAGCGAAAGCTAATTAAACGCTTTCGCCATTTTTTAATGAAGATAGTTGCTCCGTCTTAACTCTAATTGCATCATCATAGGCAAGCAACAGGTGGGACACATCTAATGTTATTCTTCTATCTCGCAAAACGTCTAGGTCGCGGGCAATGGCGGAACTGTCCACTTTGCAAAGGAGTTCAAAAGAAAATAAGGTCATATATAAATCATAATCCATCACAAGGTCTGAGTTGAAATCTATGATTTGCCTTTTATCGTCTGGGTTGATAATTTCCAGCACTGAATGCAAATATGGATTGCCATAAAAAGCCACACCCGTTAGCACCTTGCAATAAGCGTCCACCTTGTTTAATGTCAGAGCAAACGACACACTATTGCCAAAGCATTGGTTTTTTTCAATCCCTTTTGGATATTTCCCGCTTTTAAATAGTCTGTGTGCGTCAAAAAATTCGCCCTTAGCATTTCCAATGTCAATATAATAAATGCCGCGCTTTGCATTTTTGCAATGAAAATCCACCACACCTTCATGCTCATTTATCACTTCCTTGCAAGCCACCTTTTTTATAAAACTTGGCACGAGTTTTCGCTCTGTTTCAAAAAGTTGCTCGATATAATATACCAAATATGAAAGCGGAATCTTGTCCTCATTAAAATCCTTTGGGTAACGCAAGGTTCTGGCAAGGTCTTCCTCTCTTAATTTTTTTGCTTCTTCATATGTCATAACTTCGCCTCTAAGCGCATTATACCACCAAAATAAAATTTGTCAAGATGTGAATTTTTTTGTCTAAATTCTTTTAAATTAGTTGTTTTTTAGAAAAAAGTTTTTTATACTCATGATAAGGAGGAAAGTATGGAGTTGGTTAAAAAATCATTTGCCGAAGTTGTTGGCACTGCGCTCTTGGTCGTTTTCGGGTGCGGAGTTGCAATCGTTTGCGGAGCAGATTCTGTTGCCGTTTCACTTGCGTTCGGTTTAACAATCATTGCTATGGCTTATAGCATTGGAAATGTGTCCGGTTGCCATGTGAACCCAGCCGTTTCACTCGCTATGTTAATTAAGAAGAAAATCACCTTCAAAGAATTCTGCGTCTATGTGGTTAGCCAGTTGGTTGGTGCTGCAGTTGGCTGCTTGGTTCTTATGATGATTTTCGGCAAAGATTGCGGATTTGGTGCAAACCTAATTCAAGGCGGAATCGTTAGTCAATATAGCAATTCTAAAACAATGCAATACTTAGTGGCATTGGTTGGTGAAATTGTGTTGACCTTCACATTCGTTCTTGTAATTTTGGGTGTTACATCAAAAGAAAAATATTCCACAATTTCAGGCGTTGTTATCGGCTTAACCCTCACGCTTGTTCACTTGCTTGGCTTGTTCATCACCGGCACTTCTGTAAACCCTGCAAGAAGCCTTTTGCCAGCAATCTTCTATTTGTTCACTGGCAAGGCTGCAATCACTCAGGTTTGGGTGTTCATTGTGGGTCCATTGGTCGGCGCTGCCTTAGCTGCACTTTTCCAATATGCACTAGAATGCAAATGCGAGAAAAAGTTAGTCGCTGCCAAAGTTGAAGCAGAGCCAGAAGTTAAGAGTGAAGCCAAAGAAGTTTCGGTTGCCAGCGTTAAAGAGGCAGAAAAAGCCCCTGCTCGCCCAACCACAAAAAAGGCTTCAACCACCACTAAAAAGACGGCGACAACAAAAACCACAAAAACAACAAACGCCAAAGCAAAGTAGTTAAAAAAATTGCAGAGCAATCTGCAATTTTTTTATTGCGTTAAAGCAATTTTGTGCTGCCTGACATTTCGACGCACAACTATCAAGTTCGTGTAAACAAATTAAAATAATTGTCGTTTTTTGTTAGGCAATATTACAAGCAAATTGTTTGAAATAATTTTTGATTCACTCAACGAAATTGCTTCATTTGCAGTTGAGCCGTCTGGCCATACAACATCTTTTAGTGTGCTCTTTAAGTGTTCGATGTGATTAGTTTCTCGCCCTTCAATTAAATTAGGGTTGCGATAAACTTGTTGTATGTGCCACAAGATATGGTCGGTATTTTTCTCGGTAGGCGTTTTGTATTGGCAAAGCAAGCGAACAGCATTTGGATTATCGAACAATTTGCTCATATCGCGGTCAGAGTAATATCTGCCAACTTTTTGTCCGCCATCGAATTCTACTGTTCTATCGTAAAGCCACACTCGATATAACTCCAAAATCGTAATCTTATCAGCGAATGCTCCATTTTGACTTCCATAATTTTTGCCGTTCCAGAACAAAACTTGGTTGGTATAATCAAAAGCAACACAATTCGCCACTGCGGCATTCACATATCTTTCTTTTACTGCAACAAGTATATCTCCAAGTCCGCTATTCGTTTTGCCAAACCACTCTGCAAATTTATCTGCATTTTGAATCACTTCTGTGCCTATACCTTCTTGTTGCCCTATGGCTTTACACAATTCTGGGGCAGTCCTGTATGATAAAATATCATTAAATCCTTTAAAATAGCAAGTCATATTTCTTTTGTTTTCAAAAGTGATTGCAATATTAGATTCTGCAAACACAACATTTTCAAAGTATGCTTTATCATTAGGGAACGAACATTGAAAACAAGCCCAAGCGGCATATCTAATCACACTATTTTTTATGTAACTATAACTGCCTTTTTCATCTCGATTGTTGCCACCATTCCCCGTGTCCGGAACGGCATCATCGTAGAATGTGTTAATTTTTGATAAATATTGAATATTGCTATAATAAGCGTAGCCAATTCTAAACACCATGCACTGTTTTGTACGTATAATTTCTGTTGCAGGATTAGCTCCCATAAGTGTCAAATTATATATGCGTTCAAACGATGCACCATTGTGCCAACCAAGTTTGCTTACTGCCACGCCATTATCAGTTTCTTTTTTACTATAAGCATCATCAATCAACTCCTGATTTCTTGCCTCTAGATTTATGTGATATCCGTTTCCATAAACGATTGTCTTGCTTACATTTTTTGGGCTGGTTAAAACTTTATTCTGGTCCGGCTTTTCAATTTCGCCCGGACCATATAAATCTGTGTGAAGGACAAGTTTATCGTTATTGTAATAACCTTTAGCATCAAAAATATTAATAAGTTCGTCATCATCAAGCACATTAAAGTTATAATAACGATTTATACCGCCCACTGCGCTATCTCCTGCCATAACTTGCAAGAAGGTAAAGGCATTTTGGCTTGGGGCAACAATTCTGTTGGTATCGTCCTTTTCCGCAATGCTTGGTTTAACCCAGTGTTCTTCGTTTGCAAAATTGCCAAAATAACTATTTTGAACATCGCTTTCTGCTAGCCCCGCAAAGTTGCCGAAATATATGCGTGCATAGCCCGGTTCGCTAAACACATCCACCCAAATTATTCCGCTTGAATTTTTGCCATCTGCACCCACAACAACATTTCCATTAGCGTCTTTTAAAACATAATTATCACCATCTTTTGTTATTGTATAGTTCGTTCCGTTAAAGATCACTTCGTAACCCGATTGTGTTGTGATAATTTGCTTTTCATTCTTATTATCATCCACTCGTGTTAAAGTCCACGAAATTATTTCCGGATTGGCCGGTTTTTGAGTGATTAAACTTGATATTGCTTTAAATGGAATTTTAAAATAGTCCACCGCTCCATTATAATAACTGTGTTTTGCAAACACGCGCACTTGTTGATAACCCAAATACACATCATCTTTTTTGTTTGATATATCAAACCCATCAAATTCGATTAAAGTTAGATTCACCCTTACAAATTGCAAAGTTGTGGACAATTCTTTATATGATATAGCAATTTTATTATTAAATTCTTGTTTGCCGCTAAATTCCAACGTGATTTGTTGGTTTATGGCACTAAAACTTGCTATCCAACCTTCCAAGCCGAACAAATTTACATCAAACATTTCTTCAAAGGTAGCGTCATTATCACCAAGCCCGCCTAAAAGCTCTTCGTCTATTATAATTTGCAATGTTATTTGGTCTAACACATCACTTGGAATCCTGCACTGATATTCGGTTGTGTCTTTCACGCTATTTATTGTTGCAAGAGTTGCGTTAGAAGCAATCACCTTAATTCCAAAATCGTTTAAAGTTTTTTTGTTAATTTCAAATGAAAATTCGGCTGTGCCAGATTTTATTTTAATTGTACGGTTAGATGAAGTGTTTATTTCCAGTTGAGAAACTTGCGTTGTTACAAACTCGCCACCATTGTTTAAACTATATTGAATTGTGTTATCAGTTACTGTTTTGCCATCCGTTCTATTTAATTTTACATCAAAAGTCAATGTGTCTAATAGTGTGTTGTAACTTTCTAAATTATGTAGTTTTGCACCGCCACAGCTAACTTCAACAATATCCGCTTGAGCCTTAATTGTTATTTTTAATTTGTATTTTGAAACACCAATGGATAAATCCATATCAATATTCTCGCAGCTCGCTTTGCCTGTTATGGTTATTTTATTGCCCGCAATGTCCACATCGACATACGTGTTACTGCTGATTTTTGGTGTGGCATCACTATTTGAAATTTGCAAAACAATTTGCTCGTTAAGGTTGTTGATTGAGATATTATTAATTTCGTCTTTTGTGAGTGTGCCGCCATTTAATTTCACAATAGCATTTACCCCAGATTGATATGGTGTTTTATTTATTTTTATTGTTTCAGCATAATCTTCCAGCGTGTTGCTATCAAAATTAAATATTTTTGCATTAATTGTCACTTCAATAAAGGCATCACAATCCAGATTGTTGCCAAAAACGAATTTATTGTTTTCAAATTTTATAACATCATTTACCGGTGTTATGCCATCTCTTAAACATACAATTGAAGCGATCCCTTTGCAAGTTCCTTCCAGTTGATTATTAAGCAACGTTGATGCTAAATCTTCACCCGAATGACAGTCGCTCCAAGAAATTTCTTCCTGAGCAAAAATTGGCTTTGTGAAATATCCCATAGTTGAAGTGAATGTTTTTTGCTTTGTTACTGTTTCACCTTTAAAGTCGCTTGCTGTAACCGAAATTACCACGCTTCCCGGTTTTAAAAATTTAATTTTGCCAAATTTGTCAACGCCGGCAACTTCCATATTGTTGGAAGAATAACTATAAGTTATATCGTCTGTGTTTATATCGTTTGGCAGTGGAGTTACCTCTGGGAATTCAATAATTTCTTGGGTGGTTTGGACATCTGTTGTGTTAAAAGTTATATCTGTTAATTTCTTATGGCAGTTTATTTCTAATTCAGCAAAAACACTCTCATTTTCAACCGATGCTGCAATAACTTTTGCAATGCCAGAGCCAATTGCTGTAATCGTTCCGTTCGCACTTACATTTAAAATTGCAGGGTTTGAACTAGTCCATTTTAAACCTTTGTTTTCCGCTTCTTTTGGATATATATTTGCAGTTAATGAAATTTTTTCGTCTTGATATAGGTCGCTAATTTGCTCATTTATTTTCACCGCGTGGACTTTATCATCAGTCACAATAACCTTTCTGGTTGCCGATGCCGCTAAATTTTCTTTGCTAGTAACAGTTACATAGGTTTCGCCATAAAAGTTTGCGTGAATTATGCCATTATTATCTATTGTTACAACATTTTCATTTTCGCTTGTATAATTTAATTTTTGGTTGGTTGCTTTTATTGGCAAAATCGTTACTTCATTGCCCAAATTGTAAGTTGGCACATTGCTTTCGTTATCCATGACTAAAATGATTGTATCTTTATTAGATAGTTCCACAGTTTCCACATAAATATGCACAGAAAAACTTAATATTGCTCCACTAACTAACAATATTGCCAACAAGATGAGTGGCAAAATAATTATGGTTGATGTCATTAGTTTTTTCATAACTTTCTCCTATGCTTCTATTTTCATATACCTTTTATTTGCAGCAAACCAGAATATTAGCAAGTTTATTAGTGAATATATAAAGGCAATTGCAATGATTATTAAATATGTGAGCCATTTATAACCTTCTATAACACGTGGTAAAACAAGACCGACAACACTAAAAATACTTGCTAAGATAAGCCCAATGATAAACATTATCGTAACATTTATTTCTTCCGCCTCGCCATTTGCTTTTGGCTTTAAATTTGGGTTGACTAAATTTAAATTTATGCCATTAAACACAAGCCCAATAACGAACAAGATTTGTGAAATTAAAAGCACGGTAACTTCATTTATATTAATAAATTTTAAGCAAGCCAGAACGATTGCACTAATAATCAATGCGCCGATGCTAACCACCACATTTACCACACCCTTTATTAGCAATTGTTTGCGATAATTTACAGGAACCATTTTTGTTATATAAAAGTTTTTGCCTTCAATGCTTAAAATTGTGGCAGCAAATGAACTTATCATTGCCATAAACACAGAAACAACCATAATAGACACACCAAAATTTATGCCCAAGCCTATTTGCGCATTGCCAATCAAGGTTATTAATCTATTGCAAAAGAACACCATAACAGGAGTGGAGATCGCAACACCTAGATAGAAAAACGAATAGGTTTTTGTTTGGACAATTTCATTTATCGTATGTTTTAAAATGGCAGTATAACAATTATTATTATCTAATTTTGAATATCTTTTGTAAACATCATCTCCGCCATCTAAAACTTTTGTGCGAATTTTTGTATATACCATTTTAGCAATCAACACCCCGATTCCAACAAACAAAAGTCCTACACCAAGAGTTGCTCCCAGACCTAGCCAAAATTTGTCAAAGAAAATAATGTTAGACAAATAATAAGCTGGATTATAATAACCATTTAAAGAAGTAATTAAATTTTGCCAAATTTCAAGCGTGCCTTCTTCCCAATTTCTATGAATAAAGAATTTGGCAAGTGCATTTAAAATGTGATAATAAGCAATAAACAGTGCCACTAAGACAACAATGAACAATATTATTTTGATTATATTTTGCCTTTTTAAAAGCGAACTTAAATACATAATTGGTATTGCAATAAGAATTGAAAGAGCAAAAGGAGCAACGGGTAACAATATAACACTAAGAATAGTTCCAAATATGTATGCTGCGGTTATGCAGTGCATAGTAAGTCCGAAAACCAGCATGATTGGCATGAGCAATATTGCAGAATAAATTAATAAATCTATATAATTTAATATAAGGCAACTGATAAACATTTTGATGGGGCTTAGTGGAAATCTTGCTGTGATATTTAAATCACCCGGATTATACAGTCTATTAATTTGCATGCCTATTGCAACCACGGTTAGAATTATCATTATTATTGTGATAAATAAAACTGATAGGTTTTTGGCGCTTACAAGGATGCTGTTTTTAAGCACAAAAGATAAACAGCCAACCAGAGCCAACACTACTGCAACTGCAATTAAGGCTATAAACGCCGTTACCATTGCGTTTATTTTGCTGTTGTTGCGATTTAATCCCCATTTAAGTTTAAGTTGCAAACGGATGAAGTTAAACATCGTCCACCTCATTTACTTGCATGAAGATTTTTTCAAGATCAACCGCTTTTTTGCGTAAATCTATAATTTTTACCACTTCGCCATGTTTTATAAAGATAACCACATCGCACGCTTTTTGCACAGTTTCTAGGCTATGAGAAGAAAACACAACAGATTTATTACCACGCGCATAATCTTTAATAAATTTTACCAGCAAAGCCATTGTTTGAGGGTCTAACCCAACCATTGGTTCATCTAATATCCAAAGTGATGGATTGTGGACAATCGCACCCAAAATACAAATTTTTTGTTTCATGCCATGCGAATAGTTGGCAATTTGCATATCTAATGCATAATCTATGTTGAATTTTTTGGCAAGGACATCGGTTGCATATTGCTTTTGACCTTTTGTTGCTCCATACAAACTGCCCATATAATTTATGTATTCTCGCCCTGTTAACTTTTCATAAACTGAGTGGTCATCTGGGACATATCCAATATGCCTCTTTGCTTGCTCTCCTTGCTTAACTATGTCAAACCCGTCAATTTCAATTTTGCCTTCCTGAAATGGCAAAACGCCTATAATGCTTTTTATTATAGTGGATTTGCCAGCACCATTGCTGCCAACTAATCCCACAACTTCGCCATTATTCACAGTAAAACTAACATTCTTTGCGGAATATCTATCACTATTTGCATATTTTTTAGAAAGCCCCTTAACGGATAACATGTTTTCTCCTTTGTAGTATTATGTCAATTTTTATCATTATAACACATATATTTTAAATTGGTATTAAAAAAAGACCAAAAAAAATAAAAAGTAAGAAAATTTTCTTACTCTAAATCGTTTATATTTTTAAAAATTTCATCATTGAAGAAATCCGTTAAAGTTATTCCAAGTCCACCACAAAGAAGCGAAATTGTGTAAACAGTTATTGACCTAGCATTTTTGTAATAAAAAAATGTTTTTAACGTTGACCTAGGCAAACCGCTGTTTATAGCCAATTCACTTGGATTTGTATTATGTTCTTTAATTAGGTCTCTTAACCTTTTTCTGATTGCTTCTATTGATTTCATGATTGACAATCATTGTAGCAATTATGAATTTTTGATGTGGTTTGATTTTAATACTTTGGACTTTTTCTAATCCATTTCTTTTTTGCCTTTAAAAGAAATTTTTTGTTAAGCGAACAAATAATCAATAGAACATTGAAAATAGTTTGCTATTTTAACATCAACTCTCAGAAAATAATTTTGAAATGTAATTTTTTAAGAATTTAAAAAATTTTGGCACAAAATTAAATTTTTTGTGATATAATCCATAAGTTAATAAATCCGATTTGCGTAAACATTGGAAACAGCAGGCGCGATTTTATGACTGCTGTTTTTTATACGGCAAAAAGGAGAAAATATGGAAAAAACAAATCAATCAAACGACAATAAATTTTTAGGAACGGAGAAAATTAAAAAATTATTAAAGGCATTTTCTATTCCGTGTGTGCTATCGCTTATTATTCAAGCGTTATACAATTTGGTTGACCAAATTTTTATTGGCAATTCAAATTTAGGGCAACTTGGCAATACTGCCACAGGGATTGTTTATCCTCTCACAGTGATTGCTCTTGCACTCGGGCTTTTTATTGGTGATGGCTGTGCAGCGTGCATAAGCATCAATCAAGGACGAAATCAAACAAAAGACACACACAAAACAATTGGCACAGGCATAACAATTGGTCTTATTGTGAGCGTTATCCTTGTGGCAATAAGTTTTATATTTAGAAAGGGTATTTTGGTTGGCTTTGGTGCAAAAGAAGCATCTGTTTTGCAATTCGCCACAGAATATTCAACATGGATAATAATTGGCTTCCCGCTGTTTTTGCTCGCCTGCGTGTTAAATCCAATTATTCGCGCGGATGGAAGTCCTAAATATGCCATGCTTTCAATGGCACTTGGTGCAATCACAAACATTATACTAGACCCAATATTTATCTATGCGTTTAAAATGGGAATGAATGGTGCTGCTCTTGCCACTTTTATTGGGCAACTTGTAACCTTTGTTTTAAGTGCCGTTTACTTTTTCAAATCTAAAAATTTTAAATTGTCAATAAAGAGTTTTATTCCTGATTTTAAACTATTGTGGCTTAGTTTAAAACTTGGCATATCTAGTTTTCTCACTCAAATTTCGATTGTTATAATTTCAATAGTTACAAACAATATTTTAAATGTCTATCTTCCAGGAGATACTGCAGCAATTGGCCTTTTAACAATTGCATTTAAGGTTTTTGGCATTGTTGTCAGCATTGCTGTTGGGATTGCTTCTGGTGGTCAACCAATTCTTGGATACAACTATGGTGCAAAGAAATACGATAGAGTTAAACAAGCGTTTAAATACATAATGCTTACAACTCTTCTTGTTGGTGTTGTTGCAACAGTTCTTTTTGAAGCTTGTCCACAATATATTTTGGCTATATTTGGTTATTCACATGTGCCAGAATTTGGCATCCTTATTTTTAGAATTTATCTCGGTTTTATTTTGCTTACTTGCCTTACAAAGGTTGTGTCTATATTGTTTCAAGCAATCGGCAGCCCGGTGAAATCTACACTTATTGCAATGCTTCGCGACCTTATTTTCCTTGTCCCTCTAACAATATTGCTGCCAATGACAACCAAAACAATTTATCCTTTCTATTGGTCTGCACCAATTAGTGATATCCTTACCGCGATAATTGCATTTATATTATTATTTATTTTGTTTAAACAAATGACAAAAGAACAAACGCCGAAAACGAAAAACAACATTTCAATTTTGCCTTCACATAAAGGTGTGATTGTTACAATTTCAAGGCAACATGGTGCGGGCGGACGAGAAATTGGTCAAAAAATTGCACAAAAACTTGGCGTGCCATTTTATGATAAAGAACTCACCGCTTTGGCAGCACAAGAAAGTGGACTTGCACAAGAATATATTGAAAAGATTGAAGAAAAAAATTCAATTTTATATAACTTATATTTGTCCACTGAAGCAAATCAAACAGCTATAAAAGCACAAGAAAATGTATTAAAAGAAATTGCCGATAAGGGTTCGTGCGTCATTGTTGGGCGTGCCGCAGATTATGTTTTAAAAGATTACAATCCATTTAAGGTTTTTATTTATGCACCAACCGAATTTAAACAAAAAAGAATAATGACAAATTATGGAGATAATGAAGATTTGGCAAAGACAAATATGGAAAAAGCCGATAAGCGTAGGGCGAAATTTTATGAAAATGTTACAGGTCAAGCTTGGGGAAATGTGGCAAATTATAACTTGGCTATTGATAGTTCAATAGGTATAGATAAAGTTGTGGAGCAAATATATTTGGCAGTTCAAAATGTCAAATAAAAGTGAAAAAACTTAAAAATTCAAACTTGACTTTTAATCAAAAAAAATGATAAAATAACTATATCGACAGCAAATAGGAGCGTATAATTCGATGAATTAACTACTCCTTATTTTATTAAATTAATTGGCGGATAGTGGCGGATTCGCATTAAGCAAACATTAGTTTGCGTCAATTCTCGGGTGGCAACGCAGTTGACGGGGTCCCGAGTACGCGCGGTTCGGCGCAATTCATTGCGAGCGTGCTTTGCACGCAATACGCCCACTAGATAAGCCCGTTCTTAAGTTTTGGCGGAGAGTGGCGGATTCGAACCGCCGAAGGCTTTCACCTTACCGCTTTTCGAGAGCGGCACAATCGACCTCTCTGACAACTCTCCATAAAATTCTCCAAATAGGATTGTTTGAGGCAACAGCATTATTATACAATAAAAGAAAAAAATTGTAAAGGCATTGCCAAAACATTTTATAATTCTTGCTTTTGCTCAACGCAATTTTAGTGCCAACTTTTTTAAATTTTTCAAAAAAATCAAAAAAACTATTGACAAATTAATTTTTTGTGCTATTCTATTAATAGAATTGCTTTGGTCTTGAATTTGTCAAGATATAGTCGAAAGGACGGAACTGCAATTCTTTTTTTATTTTTTCATAATTTTTAATCATTTTTATGATTATTTTATTAATTTTTAATTATTATTTAAATAACTGGCGGCCTTTAATTATTTTTTTATTAATTAAAAAATATTTAATAAATCATTTAGTGGCCAATTTATAATAACTTTTTATTTTTTATTTAAAATTTTTCAATTTTTCAAAAAATATTTGGGTTTTTATTGAATTTTTGAATAATTTTTGCAAAAATTTTAAATTAATCCGTTTTTTCTGTTAATTTATGAAAAACCAAACTAGCGAGCACGCTTGCAAAATATGAATTGGTTATAGTCTTGGTTATATCCACCGCATTAACATATATTTCTCGCTTTTGCAAATTCACAAGTTCATATTTTTTGCTTATGTCGTCCACAACGAAAACACCTTGCCCACTCATTGTTGTTGCACATTCATTTGCCGTCCAGCAGTTGGCAGCGGCGAATATATTATCTGTGTTTTCTTCTCGAAACCCAACCACAACAAAATCTGTTTGAGGATTATATGTGTCGCCAGCCAGTTTAACATAAGCGTTTGTGATAAAGTTGACGGAATAAACACCCGTTTCTGCAAACTGAATTGAATAATCAGGATTAAGGCTTACCAATTCTCCCAAGTTTGTTTCCACCCGCACGAAAGGTATGCGCTCGCCCGACTTTATCACCATGCCTTCAGCAGGGAAGCCGAACGGGTCATTATTATAACCCAAAACAAGTGATGTTTTAATCAGTTCGGGGCCGGTTGGTCCGGTGTCGCCTTTATCTCCTTTTTCGCCCTTGATTTCTGCCATAGGACGAAGCATAATTCTGTTGTTGTCTCTATCCACTTGCAGCACGCTTCCTATCACAGCGTTGTGCGTGATAACCACATCACCAACCGACAAATCGTTTTCGTTATATGGGAAGTTGGTTTTGTTTATGTCCACATAAGTGGCGGTGTTCGGATAGTAGGTTGTGGTGAAATGCCCATACACCATGCTGTTCCCTCTAGGTCCATTTTCACCCGTTGGCCCTGCCTCGCCCCTTTCGCCAGGGTCGCCCTTATCTCCTTTGTCGCCTTTAAGCCCAGATGGTCCGCGCGGAATTTTAAAAGTGAGATTGTGGGTTAGATTGGCGTAGTCGTCATCCACTTCGGCGGGAGCAGCTTCGTCCACAGCTTCAACAGCCACAATCGCAATTTTCTCAGCCTCACCAATAGGCCCGGTTTCACCAATGTCGCCTTTCTCGCCCTTATCGCCCTTATCGCCTTTTTCGCCCACATCACCTTTCTCGCCACGCTCTCCGCGAGGAATGATTATTTCAAGCTCATGATTTGGCGAGCCGGTCTTGTCAATCACGGCAAATTCGTTCGGATTGTCAGATAAACTGACGGATGAAATTTTCAAACTATCGGCGCAGCCAGACGGACCGGTAGGGCCGGGAACGAGCACGGCAGACGAAGGGAAAATGACCCTAGGCAAATTAGGATTTGTGCCACAAAAATTCACACACGGTCTTTGCGGTTTAATGCAACAATTTCTTTTTTTAAACATATTTAGCCTCTATAATAATATTATGAGATATATTAATTTGTTGTCAAAAAAGGAACGCCAAAACATTTCATTTTGTTAGCAAAAAACGCAATATAATCTGTTCATATGCGTCTTAAACAACATAATCATTTTTTGATTTCTCAATTTAGATTTTGCAATTTAAAATTGCATTCATTTTTTATTTCTTTGCTTTAAATTCTATAAAAACCCTATTTCTAAATAAGCAATAGAAAAACAAAGTATCAGCATTTCTGTTGACATACTCTTATATTTTTGTTATCATAAAAATGGAGGAAGTTATGGATAAATCGTTGAATTACTCGGCAACTTTGGTCGACGGCTCTACATTCAATAAAGTTGTAAAAAATGGCAAAACAGAATATTTTGTTAAGAATTCTAAAAATAAAATAATTTCTCAAATCGCAACAAAAGGTGAGGTTGCATTTAAAGGATTTGGTTACATTTTAGGCAACACTGTAACCTCAATTTATGGGCAAACCAAAACATTTGGAGAAAAAATCATAATTCAAAATCGTTTTGACGGATTGGTTACCTTAGAAGACCCACGAGCACCTTACGCAAATTCTCATGCGTATTTGGACATTTTGGGCAGAGTTTCAAAAGACCCAGAACAATCAGGTGTGGATTTTTTAAAATTTGCAAAAGGTGAATTAAAACTTGAAGATTTAAAACCTTCTTATTACTCTGACCCAATTTTTAGGCGTGGTGTGATAGCAGAACTAAGGCGTCAATCCATTTTGCAAATTGACACTGCAAATGAAGAAAAATTGATGCAATTAAACCCTACACAATATAAGGACACACTAAACTTTATTAATAAGCAAATAAAATCAGTTCAAAAAGCAAGCGGAGAAAAAGAAAATATTGATCTTTCGCCTATTAATAAAATTCAAAAGATTTTTGATAATTGGCAAGAATTTTTGGAAAGACTAAATAGTGGAAATCTAAACACAGAGGATTAATATGGAAAACAAAGAAAAAATTCTACGTGAAAAATTAAAACGAGCAATAAATAGAGTGTTTGATTTATTTTGTGAATATGAGGCACAATTTGGTGATTACACTCAAAAAGAAAAAGAAATAAGCAAATCGATAGAAGAAAATTTTAAAGCAAAAACTCAAACTAAGAAAGATGAAGATAAATCAAAACTCAAAAAGGAAAAACCAAAAAAGAACGCTTAGTTCTTTTTTATTTGGACACAAAGTCTTTTATTGATTTCTTAATTTTGATTTTGCGAAAGTTTTGATTTTTGATTTTTGCCTAGTCTTGACCGTTAATAAATTTTATTGTAAAACACATTAAGACATCCCAATAAGACATTTTGTTCAGTGCAACAACGACAAAAACGCAGTTTTTGCAAATACTTTTAACGAGTTAACGAAGTGCTCGTTAAAAGTAGCGGAACGGACAAACCTAGGCTTATGTTTGCAACACTTTGCAAACTAGCAAAGGAGCCGTTCGTGACGCTGGTGCGGCTAACAGGCGAGCAGCGTTAAGAAATATGCCCTTTGGCATATTTTAGCGTGGCGAGGGGAGCACGCCAGTGCGGCCCGCCCGACAAGGGTTGAACCGGGGTTCAAGTCCTGACGAAACTTGAACTAATGTATCAACTGAACACAAAGTCTTTTTTTGATTTTTTTATTTTGATTTTGCGATAGTTTTGATTTTTGATTTTTTCTTGCTAGAAAATCAAAATAAATCAAATTTGATTTTGCTATAATAATTCTCTGTAATTATTGAATTTCTTTCTTTGTAATTTTTTTGTATTTCTTATTTGAATTGAAAACGCTCTTAGTTGTAATAGGTAGTTTATTTGATAGTTCTTTTATGTTGTCAATTTTTACATTTTCATCCGCTTCAACACAAATAAAATTGCCTTTTTCATCAAGATAAAAATGCTGAATTTTGTCAAAAATATCTTGTTCGTCAAAATATTGTTTACAATTCTCAATAAAATGTTCTCTTAAAATTTCATAAATGGCATCTTTATCGATTTTAATGTACTTCATAATCTCTCCTTATAAGACATTTTGTTCAGTGTGTATGGTGCGGCTAACAGGACTTGAACCTGCACGATATCGCTACCACAGGATCCTTAGTCCTGCGCGTCTGCCAATTCCGCCATAGCCGCTCGTAATCTTATTTTGGAAACACGCCTATTATACAAGCATTTCAACGAATTGTCAAGCATTTAGCATTTAGAAATGCAGGCGAAACATTTTGTAAAAAAGTTTTTAATTTTGTACAAAATTGCTTGATTTTGAATTTTTCAAGCGGTATAATCTAGTTATGACTGTTGAATTGTTGACCTTAAAAGTGAAATTGGCGCTCGCAAAATTGGACTTTTGCGAGAGTTATCGTGCAAGCAATTATTTGGCTGAAATAATTATATATATGATAAGCCATGAGGACGATAGCAAAGAGTGTTGCTTTGAAGCGGTGGAGGAAGTGAAGAAAAAATATTCAATCGCATATTCCACAATTCTGCTGGGCATAGACGGGGCATTTAAGCGAAGCAACACAACCAAAAGTTGCCCGCCGATCAACAGGTTTTATAAGAAAATTTTGTTTATTAAAGATAAAGTGTCTAACATTTTATGAAATAAATCACACCCTCCCTTCATAGAATTATGTATGGGACGATTTTTTTCTAATCTGGGCGAATGCATAAGGATAAAGAAGGGGCTATTTTGTTGCTTAATTTGTTTTTCTATTTTGGCGGCAATTTTGGCGGTGGTGTCTGCCATAAAACTGAATGGAAGCGTTTTGCCAATCGACCTTAGCAACATCGCGTTTATCCGCTTCTTGCGTGGAGATTGCGGGTTTGTTTTCCTCTTGATTGGCTCTATTTTAAACTTGTTGCTGTTTTACTTTGCGATTCTTCTTTGCTGCTGCAAAAAGTTTTTGTGCCCACTCGCTTATTTATTTTATTTCTATTATGTTTATAGTCAAGTGATGATTTTCACTTCTATAATCTTGATTTATGGAATGTTAAACGCCCTTATTTTGCTGTTATTGTTGCTGTTATTCATGCTCGCCGTGTTCACTCTGCTAATTTTAACAATCTTAAATCTGGTGGAATTGCCGTCTAATTGCTATTTTTCAGCCTGCTTTAACCCGCGTGAAAGTTGTGTGATTTGGCTTTTTCTTGCCTTGATTTTGCTCACTATTTTCTTCTGCGTGATTGAAAGCATTTTAAAATCATTTGTTATCCTGCTCGTGTTTTGATTTTACCTTAGTGGTTGGCACGATGCTTTTGGTTGCAAAAATTTTTCGTTTGTGCTAAAATAGAGCAAAGGAGAAAATATGAAAGCTGTTATTTTAGCCGGCGGATACGCCAACAGACTGCGAAGCGTTACTGAAAACGGAAGGCTTGCAAAGCCTCTGCTCCCAATCACGATAGATGGGAAAACTCAACCAATCCTATATTTCATTCTAGATAAAATTAATGATGTGCAAGAGTATTTTGACGAGGTGATAATCATAAGCAACGAAAAATATCTTGCCCAATTCGAGCAAGCCGCCCTCGATTATGGCTCAAAGTGCAAGTTGACAATTTTAAGCGATGGCTCAACCGGTCCTGAAAACGCACGCGGAGCAAACGGAAGTTTGCGCATGGCAAACTATTACATTCCGCAAGATTATCAAGGAGAGGTGCTAGTGCTGGCGGGGGATAACTACTTTGACTTTGAATTGTCTAGCCTATTGAATTTCTACGGTCGAAAATCTTTGTTGTATAAAGAGAATTGCAATGTGCTTGTTTCAAAAGTGTATCCTGAAAGCGAAAAAGCTGCCATTGCAGATAGGTTTGGCATTCTTGAATTTGACAAAAACAAACGAGTGAAGGCGTTGCAAGAGAAGCCGGGCATTGAAAAGATTAGTTCCACAAATGTGTGCTTGGCAGTTTATTTATTTAATCGCCCAGACTTCAATTTAATTGAAACTTATCTCACCACACAGCAAGATGCTAAGAAGAGGGATAACTTAGGGCATTTTATCGACTATGTGGCAAAAAATTCGAGCACATATTCGTTTGAATTTGATGGCAATTTTATCGATATTGGCACGCCAGACGATTATTATTCTCTCGCACCAAAAACCTTTAATAATTAAAGAGCGTTTCGCTCTTTTTTTCTGCCTATCTGCTTGCATTCACGCACTTAATTTTGGCAGACTTTATAATTTGCCTTGACAATTCACTCTCAATTATTTATAATAAAGAGGTTTATTGAATATAGGCGTGCAGAGGTGTCTGAGTGGTCTAAAGAGCACGATTGGAAATCGTGTGAGTTGAAAGGCTCCGCAGGTTCAAATCCTGTCCTCTGCGCCAGCGTCATAAACTGCGCCTTTGCTAAACTGCTTCACAAGTTGTGCAATTATAAGCCTAGACTTGTTTATTTCTCGACTTTTAACGAGCATTTCATTAACTCGTTAAAAGTTAAAAGTTGGTTTGGTTTATTTTATGAAATTTGGATAAAATTAATTGGAGGCATAATGCTAATTTTAAATGATGATAGCAGAGATATAAAATCTATTTTAAGCAAGGTGCAATCGATAGAGATTTTTAAAAATGGCAAAACTAAAAAACTTCAATTAAAAGAGCAAGCGTTTGATTTAACTCTATCTGCCATTATTGGCAAATTTGAAGGCGCACTTATTCAGCCAGCATTTGGCGTTAGTCTAGACAATGAAACAAGGGAAGAATTAAAGCGTGGTGAATGGATTAAACTAAACTTTAATTCAACCCTTACGCTTAACGAACTGCCTTTCGAAGCCCTGCTTTTTAGGTTGGAAAATGAATGCTATGGCTTAAACCTAATAAGAGAACATCAAGGCAAATTGAATGGCCGCTGCATTTATCTATCTTTTGATAATGCAATAAATTTGAGCGAAATTTTAAAAAATTCTTAAAAATTCATTGAATTTTATTAAAAATTGTGAAAAATATACTAAAAATTAAAAAAAATAATAAAAAATAATAAATTATTAATTTAAAAATATTTTTTAATTGCAAAATAAATGTTTGCAATTTTTTTATTATTTTTTTGCAAATTTAATTTTCACCTAACACAAGCAAAAAACATAGTATGAATTGATGAACTGCACTCTAATTTCAATTTTTGGAATTTTATTAATATTTTTTGCCACAAGCCTTGGAAGTGCTTTTGTGTTCTTTTTCAAGAAAAACATCGGCACAAATCTAAACGCTCTAATTTTAGGCTTTGCAAGTGGCATCATGTTTGCCGCCTGCTTTTGTGAATTGATATATCCCGCAATAAGTCTTGCCGATGGTTCTTTTAAAGTTTTGCCCGTTTTGGGCGGGCTAGTGATTGGCAACCTCTTTATGCTTTTTATAGACAAGGCATTTAAGCAGACGGGCCCGCAATCAAACTTTATGTTGGCAATCACTGTACACAACATTCCCGAAGGACTTATTGTGGGATTGTCCTTTGGCGGAGCGATTGCCGCCGGAGGCAATTCAATCCTTTCCTCTCTATTCTTGGCTGCAGGCGTTGCCCTTCAAAATGTGCCGGAAGGCATGGCTGTCAGTTTCACGCTTAAAAACCGCTTGGGAAATAAAAAGTCATTTTTATATGGTGTGCTGAGCGGTGCGGTTGAGCCCGTGTTTGCCTTGTTTGGATTATTCATATCCGCCAAACTCAGCGCTCTCATGCCGTGGTTTTTGGCATTTTCTGCCGGCGTGATGATGTATGTGTCCACAGAAGAAATGATTCCAGAATCCAAAACCAACTCGCACCTTGGCTCGATTGGGTTTGCCGTTGGCTTTATTTTGCTTCTTGCGTTTGAATTGATTTTGGGCTAGTCAACCATTGACATTCCGCTTTTAATTTGCTATACTTTCTCAATAGGATGAATATGTTTCAAGCAAAATTAAAAGCATTCTTAAAAAACAAAACGCTTATTAGTTGCCTAATTTTATTGCTAATCTATTTGATGAGCGGCTATTGCAAATGGATTGAAATTGCAATGCCTGTTTTTGCGTTTTTTATGTTTTTCTGTTTGCCTGTGCAGAGTTGCTTTTGCATTTACCTCTTCCTTCACTGCTTCACTTTGAGCAACATCACATACGAATCCACCTTTGTTGCCACCACGGCAATTTTCGCAGTGATAATGTTTATTCGCTATCTCATTGGCGTTAAGCGTGGGCAATACAAAATTCATCTTGCACTCTTCATCTCTGTAATTTGCTTTGATTTGTTTGGCTTGGTGGTTAGTTTGTTTTTCCCAATAAAAATTGGTGCTATTGCATATCTAACTTACTTGCCAATTTTCTACTGTGCCTTTGCAATGAGAAAAGATTTAGATGTCCACCAAATTATGAACTATTTCTTGCTTGGGTTTATTTTATCTTGCACGCTTTCACTTTTCACTTTCGTTTTGCCAAAATATCAATATTCGTGCTTATATGAAAGGCGTTTCACGGCGTTTGTCAATCACCCAAACTATCTATATATGCGCGCACTGCTAATCATCACTTATTATATCTACGCATTTTCAACCCAAAAAATCAAGATGTGGCAGTTTTTCGCAATATATCTGCTTTCTGCCGCAGCAATTCTTGCCACACTTTCAAAAACGGGCATTGTGCTCCTTGCCCTATTTAGCATAATCTTCTTGGTGCTATTCTTAAAGCAAAACACGAAAAAACGATTGGTTTACTTCCTCATTTTCTTGCTAATTCTTGCAATTTTGCTTGCAGTTTCATGGAGGTTTGTGCTTCAAATATTTAACAGATTTGCCACCAACAATGGCAACTTCTTAAATTCACTTTTAACGGGTAGGGACGACATTTGGAAGGACTATCTCATTGCAACAGTTGACAGCCCAATCGGCTTCCTATTCGGGCACGGAATGTTTAGCGAAGAAGTGTTTATCCACGCACAGCAAACCGCACGCGCCAGCCATAATTTATATATCTTCTTGCTTTATCGCTTCGGGCTAGTTGGCATTGTGGCTCTTGGGTTTATTGCTTACTTATTCATAAGAGAAATCAAGGTGAAACCAACCTTTGCAAGCAGCCTGCCACTCATTTGGTTTTTGCTTGAAAGCCTGTGCGACAACACCTTTAAATGCGTAAACATGATGCTCTTAATGGTTTGTATGATGATATTATTTGCCAAAGAAAAAGAAAAAACGCAAGGTTAATCCTTGCGTTTTTTTATTTTGCGCATTAGCGAGGCTGCCAAATCTTTTATCTTATTTCTAAAAGATTTGTTAAACACGAAAATTAAAATTATTGGCACGAGTGCAATTCCCACTGCAATAAACCCATTTGCCAAAATGCTCAGCCAACGATTTGCTATGTCCACCATTATAAAGTTGAGCCCGACCAGAAGCAACACAAACACCAAAATGAAAAGATAATTTTGCAGATAGTGTTTTTTAGGCGATGAGTGGAACGCTTTTTTAAACAACACAAGTGGCTCAACCACATGGCAGATTAAGAGATTTGTAATCACTGTGGCGACCAACACGCCCACCACGCCAAAGAACTTTGCAAAGATTATGGAAAGCACCACATTCACCACGCCTTCAATGAGGGGCTTAAATCTATCGTGATAAAATGTGCCTGTGGCATCTCTAAATAGCAACACCACCTGCCTCATAAACTGAATGAAATAATTCACCGTGATGATAAACGAAACGCTTTTGCCCATGAGCAAATCTCCGCCAAAGAAAATTGCCACCACATCATCAATCACGGCATAATATCCCAAAAAGAAAACCGTGCCAATGATGAAATTAAGATACAATAAAAAGTTGAAATATTTTTTTTGCTTTTCCTCATCTTCCTTGGCGCAAAGGTGCCCAATAATTGCCGTGAGCGGAGTGAAGAACAATGTTATTGTGCCTGTCATTGCCGTCATCACAGTGATATAGTTTGAATATTTGCCCAAGATTGCCACGCCAAGCATTGCAGAGATAATAAGGCTATCGGCGGTGTTCACCAACACGGTGCCAATCTTATGAAAGAACATGGCTTTGGTGTTTTTCACAATTTCCGTTTTGGTTTCGCCGTCAATTTTAGATTTTATCTTTGTGAGCGCACCATATTTTTTCCTAAACACGATTTCCACCAACAGCCAATGCACAAGCGCAGCCACCACACGGCAGAGCAAGAACGCAACGAATGATTTTGTGGCAAACAGCACTGTGATTTGCAAGGCATATTGCAAGATTAAAGAAAATGAATTTAGAGCGGTGGAAATATAGTTGTTTTTAAACGCGTCTATCACTGAAACTTTTGCACTAAACAGATAGGTCGCCACCACAGACACAAGCATTATGAAAAATGTTAAATGTAAGTTTTGTCCGTTATAGTCTTTGGCGAGGAACTTTAGCGCAGGCATTATGCACAAACCTGCCACAAAAATGATTGTGCCAATGATTAAATAAATTTTCACAAACAGGCGATAAATTGCCGCCACCTTTTCTTTGTTGCCCTCTGTGATTGGCTTATACATAGAAAAACTAATCGCCGTGCCCACGCCCAATTCAGCTATGGATAAAAACCCAACAATGCTAGTGTAAAGCGAGTTTAACCCGTTTGCCTCATTGCCAATGATTTTGATTAAATATCTGGTTGTGAACAATCCAAGCAAAACGAGAGCAATCCTAAAAAAGATTGCAGTTGCCACATTTAAGATAGACTTCTTTTTATCCATACTCTCCTTGCTTAAAAATACATAACCTTCATTCTTTGGATAAAGAATTTAAGTTTTTGAATGAACGGACGATTTTTCGATATGCTTGATTTATAAACCTTCCATTTATCTTTAAAATCTTGCCTTAACTTTTTCTTCATCTCTTTTGAATTGCAAACTATATACACTGAAAAATAATTTTTAAATGAAGAAATGATTTCATTAGAAAGAAACTCACTAAAATTAGTTTTAATAAACTCAACTCTCTCTTCAAAATTTGCTTTCACCGATAAAAACTTTTTTTCATCAAAATTAGATTTCATCAGGCTTCCGCTTCTAATTGTGTAGGTGTAAAGCGCTTCGGGGATAAACACCATTTTTTCGCTTTGTGCAAGCAAGTGCAGATATATTGCCCTATCTTCATACACTCTACCATTTGTAAAGCGCAGTGTTTCAAAAATATGCCTTTTATAAAGTTTGTTCCAAACCACATTTGTGGATTTTCTGCCCAAGTCATAATAAAACTTGAACCCCCCCCCTTGCCTTCAATAACCGTTTTTTTATCCACATCTAAATTGCATTCAATTTTATTTTTATCTTCAATAAAATCTTCCACACTGCAACAGGCTATGTCGGCATTCTCTTCTTTTATTGCCCTATATAGTTTCTCCACAAAATCGAGATGAACACTATCATCACTATCAGCGAATGCAATATATTCACCCGTGGCGATGTCTAAGCCTGCATTTCTTGCGCTAGAAAGCCCGCCGTTTTCTTTGTGGATAACCTTTATCCTGCTATCCTTTTGGGCATATTCGTCACATATCTTGCCAGAGTTATCTGGGCTTCCATCGTCCACTAAAATTATTTCCAAATTTTTATATGTTTGATTGACAATGCTATCCAAACACTTGCTTAAATATTTTTCAACTTTATAAACGGGCACAATCACGCTAACTAAACTATCCATAAATTCATCCTTTTAATTATAAATTTTGCCAAGATTTCATTTAGAGTATATAAAATTTCATATTCGCTGTCAACTTGCCATCGCCGAATTATTATTTGGCAAGCACAAAATTCAAATGCTAGCAAAAGCACAAAAATGACAGTGCTTTTCAATTCCTTAATTTGTGCTAATCATTCCCTAAGATAAGTTTTAAAAGCCACTTGCAATGCTGAAATAAAAACATTTTGAATTTAACTTTAAAGTCAAACTGATTATAAAATTTTTCTGTTTTAGCCTCGCTAATTAATTGTTTATATAATTGTTCGCTTTTTTGTTTTATTTCTAAAACTTTGTGTTTCATTTGATAAGAAATCAAAATATTTATTAGCAGTTGATAAGTGTACGCAATATATTTAAAATCAAAATTATTGTCTTTAAAAAATTTTAATCTGGCAAGGTGAGATAGCACCTCGTCAAAATTATTTTTGCTCATCATGCTGTTCATTATGCTTGCAGAATTGTTCACTCTATAATAATAATATTGATTGCTTGATAGCACAATTCTATTTGCTTCTTTAAAGAAAAGGTGCATGGTGAACGAATCTTCACACAATTTCCCCACAGGGAATGGGTGTGCTTTTGCAATTTCAGCCTTCATTAATTTATTCCACGCATAAATGGCTTGCGAATAATAATCTGTGTAACAATCAAACAGTTTGACCTTTTCAAATATTTTCACTTTGTTTGTGAAAGAGCCTCGCTCTTTCCCTGTAAACTTTATAGAGTTGCCAATGGAAATGTCTGCATTATATTTAATTAGATTAGATAATAAATCTTCAATGGCTTTTTCATGAATGAAATCATCACTATCAACAAAATAAACATATTTCCCTGTGCTGATTTTGCAACCCGCATTTCTTGCACTAGAAAGCCCGCCATTCTCTTTGTGAATAACCTTTATTCGGCTATCTTTTTTTGCATATTCATCACACATTTTGCCTGAGTTATCTGGGCTGCCATCGTCCACTAAAATTATTTCTAAATTTTTATAAGTTTGATTAATAATGCTATCCGCACATTTGCTTAAATATTTTTCAACTTTATAGACAGGCACAATCACGCTAACTAAATCAGTCATACTTTCTCCTATCATAAATCTTCAAAATCAGTTTTAAAACAAAATGAAATTTATGATGAATTAAAAATGCTTTTAGTTTGTTTTTAAAATTAAAGTTTAGCGGTTTATCCGCCTTATAATATTCACCTTTATTCCACTCTTTCAGTGCTTTGATTTGTTTGGTTTTTCCAAATCGCACTAGGTTTAGCACGCAGATTGTGTAACTAAAAAAGATGTGTGCTTTATAGCCATTTTCGTTTTCTGTGCCCTCCAACTTTTGCTTCAATGCATTTAGATAACTTGTGAAATTTGCCACTATGTCCTGAAAATAAATGTGTGCTGCTGAATCTGGTCGAATTAGATAGTTATAAAGAGGCTCATTCACACACGCCAATTTTAGGTTTGGCTTTTTAAACACATCAAGGAGAAAAAGCACATCTTCGGCATACTTCACGCCCGTTGGAAATCTAACACCTGCAAGTGCGCTCTTTTTATAAAGGATGCGCCACACATAGCCCATAACCTGATTTTTCAGCACACCGTTATTGCCGTTGAAACTAACCACGTCATGATTTAAAAAATATATAATGTTTTTGCTCTGGCAGAGTTCGTTTAGCATGCTCTCTTGCACGGGATAAACACCGCTAGGCTTCACCTGGCTATATTCACAAAACACCAAGTCCGCATCGCTCTCAGCCTGCTTGCTGATAAGTTTTTCATACATATCTTCACACAAGAAATCATCGCTATCCACAAAGGCGATGAAATCGCCATTGGCAACATCAATTCCCGTGTTTCTCGCTTGTGAAACGCCCGCATTCTCTTTGTGAATAACTTTTATGCGTCCATCTTTTTTTGCATATTCATCACACATTTTGCCCGAGTTATCCGGGCTGCCATCATCCACTAAAATTATTTCCAAATTTTTATAAGTTTGATTAATAATGCTATCCACACATTTGCTTAAATATTTTTCAACTTTATAAACGGGAACAATCACGCTAATTAATTTGTCCACTGCCCCTCCTTATGATTTGCTCTTGGCTTTCTTTTTCGCTAGGCTTTTGCTTTTCTTTTGATGAGCCAATGCTCACAATTGAGAAAAGAATTATATATAGTGGAATTTCTTGGTCCACCCACACTGGGTCTAACATAAATGTGGCAATAATTGGAATGAACGCCAAGCACGCCCAAGCAATGTTCGCTTTAAGTTTTTTGAAATCAATCATATAGATAATTAACATTGCAAGCAACACATATCCCACAATGCCGTGCCTATGAAGATATTTAATAAACGCGTTGTGAGCATCCATTCTGCCTATGTTTGGACCACTCGCTCCCCAGCCAAACAAAATTGTGTAAGGTGAATGAGCCCAACTTATTAAATACATTTTCCACAGCCCAAGCCTGCCCGGGTCATAACGAATTTTGCCATTATAAATTAGCTCCCAAGTTTCCTCATCAAAATTCATATCTGGCATTGCCACACCTTGGTCTAGCCTGCCAAGATATAACTTCGCCGGATGAATCATTGCTATCGAGCACATGGCAAGCAACAATAAAATAATAATTAACGGCTTCACCGATTGCTTTTTATATTTAACTGCATATAGCGGAACAAACACAATCATAAGCACGGCAAATGCCACAACAAATAGCCTTGCTATTGATAGAAAGCCAAACACATACATTGGGATAAACAAAATGCAAAAGGTGGAAAATTTCACTTTGTTTAGATATAGCAATGTGGCGAGCAGGCTCATTGCCACCAAGATGTTTGTTGCCATATTGTTTGGATGGCTAAATAGCCCGGCAAATCTTGTGGACGAAGTGCCCGCACATGGAATAACCTTGGAAACAACGCTGTCCAAATAAGGCGCAATAGGAGCAAGGAAACCCATCGCGCAAGACACAACTATAGCCAAGCTAAACCAGCAAACGATTTCACTGAAATTAAGCTCTTTCCTATATTCATAAATTAAATAAATGTAAGGATAGAAAATGAGGTATCTAGAAAAATTATAGAAGCCAATCCAATGAAATGGAAGCAGAAGATACACCGTCATCACCAGCAATATGGTGAAGAGTTTGAAATTGAAACGCTTTTGCTTTTTGTTAATTTCAATGATATATTTCACGAGCAAAATGAGCAAAACGCCCACATAGATATAGTCAAGCGCCGCCCCGCAAATTATTTTGAACGGATAAAAGAAAAGCACCATCTTGATGTTTTGATTTATGTCATAAAAAATGGCAACAATCAGAGCAAAAACCGCAGCGGGAATGAAAAAATATTTCAAGAAACAACTGATTGCCAGCATTAGTGAAATGATAACTGTGTTTGCAATTTCAAAATGGCGTTTATAAAAATTTATTGCTCGCTGCATATTATTTCCTCATAAACTTTTTATATAATCTTGCTTTAAACTTTCTTGGCACAAGCACATGCCCAACAAATCTTTGAATGACCGCTTTTAAATATCCAAAGAAGCCAATCATCTTGTTTTTCTTCATAAACTTCAAAAGATTTTTTATGCTCTTAAAATATTTCATTCCGTGGCGGCGAGCATAAGTATCCTCATTAATGCGGATTTGCATCAAGTTTTCTTGAATGTTATAAAACTTTGCACCCGCAAGCGCCATTCTTATCCATAAATACCAATCCTCAGCATAAAACCAATCTTCATATCCGCCCGCTTTAATTAGTGCGCTCTTTTTCATCATCACGGACATGTGGCAGAATGGGCAGCGAGACTTCATCATCTTTTTGATTTCTTCATCCGTTTCAGGCACGGCTTTCACACCCGCCACATTTTCAAGTTCGTTCACAAACTCAACGCCGTTTGTGCCCACCAAATCTAGGCTTTCATCCTTTTTAAAGCAGGCTATTTGCTTTTCAAAGCGAGTTGGAAGTGCAATGTCATCACTATCCATTCGCGCGATATATTCAAACTTGCAATAGTCTGTGCCCTCTCTTAGAGTTTTGCCCAACCCTAAATTATTTTCTCTCTCCACTATTGTGAAAAGTGGATTTGATTTATATTCATCTAAAACCTTTTGCAGTTCTTCTCCAACCGCTCCATCTCTCACCACAACAATTTGGCTAGGCTTTAAAGTTTGATTTAGCACACTTTCAAACGCCGCTCTAACATTTTGAGCCAAATCGTTTTTATACACAGATGTCAACACTGAAATTTCAAACATAATTCTCCTCACTCAAATAATAGCATTTTTTAACGAATTATGTCAATAAATTAATGGTATAAATTAATTATTATATATAACTATTATAAATAACATTATAAAAAAGGGACAGCTTACTGCTTGTCCTCTTTCTTGCGTTTGTGCAATCTGCTTTGATAGTCCACTTTGCCTTTGTTTTTGATAATTTCGTCTGCCATGCGAATGCCTTGATTATATTGGTCTTTTGTGATTTTGTCCGTTTTCAGCAAATAGTCAGGATAATAATAATCACGCTTGCTGTTACCTGCATTTCCCGCATCTGACTTAAACAACACCCCAATCGTTTTGAAGAAAATTTTCACATCTCCAGAGAAAGTTATTCTGCTTGAATATTTTGCATCTAACTCAAATATTTCTTCCCAACTTGCATAACTTCTGCCACCGCTAACCTGCGCAAGCCCAGTTAGACCGGGGCGGACATTATAGGCTTTAAGAGTTTGCTCATCGTAGAAAATCATGTCCTTCACCAAGCGTGGGCGCGGGCCAATTATGCTCATGTCCCCTTTCAAAATATTGAATAGTTGAGGAAGTTCGTCCAAACTCAATTTCCTAATAAACTTGCCAAATTTTGTGAGCCTTTGACTATCTGGCAACAACTTGCCACTTTTATCTTTCTTATTACTCATGCTTCTAAACTTATATAGTTTAAAAATCTTTCCGTTCTTGCCCGGGCGATATTGCGCAAATATTGCACGCCCTCTTAAAGTTATCCAATTTATCACAGCAATTATCAGCATAATTGGTGATAACACAATCAACGCAATCAAACTTAAAACGACATCAAACAAACGCTTAAAAAAAACTTCGTAAAGTGTTCTCCTGCGTTTTTTCTCTTGTTCCATAAAATCTCCTAAAAAATCCCCTATATATTTTTATTATATCAAAGATTTCGCATTTTGTAAAGGATTTTTATAAAAGCATTAATTCTTTGCGCCTAATGTCATCTTTCAACCGCCTTAACCTTTCTTCAAAATGAAGCACGAGTTCACCATCGCTCTCTTGCAAGATGGGTTGTTTGAAATTGTTCAATCCCAAAATAAGTTGCTCTTTAAATTGCTGAAACGCAAAATCTTCACGATTTCTTTTGGCAATAAAACTATCAAATTCTGCCACACTTTGTGCACACTCTGCACGCAAGTTTAACACCTTCTGTTTGCTCTCTTCTCGCACGCTCGCCGTTTCACAAAAGTTTAAAATTTTATATAAACCAATATAGTCATCTAAAAGCGAAAGCAAAATCTTCTCTTTTCTCATTTAAGAAACTTATGCAGTTTCTATCATAATTATGTTGAACTTAAAAATTTTCTTAGCCAAAATATAAAAGGATTGCAGAAAATATTGCATCCACCATTCGCCCCCTAAATTCATCGCTATTAAGCAAGGCTTCTTCTTCTGGATTAGATAAAAACCCACACTCCACCAGCACGGCACTATAATATGAACAATTTAAGATGTAATAATCGCCAACTCGCGCCTCTGTGTGCGAAGCATTGCAATAAGTGTGAAGTGCTTGCTGAATTAAATTTGCCACTTGCTTGCTCGCCTCGTCCTCCGCTCGATAATAGCAGTTAGCTCCTTTTGCGGAAGAATTCGAAAAACTATTCATGTGAATTGAAATCACCAAATTTGGATTAGCCTTTTCTATTATGTTAAATCTCGCTTTCATGTCGCTCAACTTTTTGTTTTTCGCCGTTGGAGAATAAAGCCCATCATCATTTTTCCTAGTGAGTTCCACCAAATATCCCGCTTTAACAAGTTTATCTTTCAAAGCAAGAGTATATTTCAAATTTATTTCCTTTTCTATTGTTCCACCCACTCCAACGCTTCCTCCATCTCGCCCACCGTGCCCGGCATCTAAAACAATTTTTATTCCATTAAGATTTGCAAGACGGAAATTCACAATAGACGAATAGATTATAGAAAAAGCAATTAATGCAACCAGAAGCAGGGCAAATTTCTTAAATTTTGGCATAAACATAGATATATTTATTTGAAAATCCGCTTAAAAATGACAAATCTGCACTATAAACCGCTTGTCCACAGCAAATGTGGATAAATGGGGTAGTTATCCACAGGTTTTCCACTGATTGTGGATAAATTTGCTCAAAATTTTTAGTTTTCGGCGTTTTGAAAGCAGTTTTCCACACATTTCTGTGGATAACTTGTGGAAAAATTAAATTTATCCCCCAAATTTATTTTTAAATAATTGAAAAAATTGTATAATAGAGACATGAAAGAATTTGATAAGTTTATTTCCGCCCTAAGGTCGGCGAAATATGTGGCAATCATTAGCCACTTAAATCCAGATGTTGATGCTTTGGCTTCAAGTTTTGTGCTATCTAATATTTTAAAACACAAATTTTCTATCAAAGCCGATATTTTTGCAGATAAAATTGATATGCCAGAGCACTATAATTCACTTTTTAAGGGCAAATCTATTAATAAAAAGCCAAAAAAATATAGCCATGTGATAATGTTGGATGCTCCAAACTCGTCTAGATTAGGCAAGTTTCAGCCTATTTTCGATAATTGCAAGACGAAATTAGTTATAGACCATCATGCCACAAACAATTTCAGTGGAGATGTGAATGTGGTGAAATTAATTAGTAGCAGTTGCGAAATTATATATAATCTCGCCAAAACTGTTGGATATCCGCTCACAAATGAAGATTACGCAAATCTTTATGCAGGCATAATAACTGACACAAACAACTTCACTGTTGGGAATTTTGACCAAAAAACCTTTAAAATTGTAGCGGAAATTTCAAAACATGTTGATTGCCGCAAGATTTATGCACAATTTTTGCTAACTAACACACTAAAATCAATGCAGGTGTTGGCAGAAAGCATAAAAAACATTGAAATTTTTGAAAATGGGCAGATAATTTTCTCAAAAATTACAAAAAACTATGCAAAACAGCACGATTTAGAAGACAAAGATTACGCAGGCACAATAAATAAACTCGCCACAATCTATGGAAATAAATTTGTTTGCTTTATTTACCCAAAGGGCGAAACACTCTATGTAAGCATGCGAGCGAAGGAAGGCTATGATGTGTCTGCACTCGCAAAACAATTTAACGGAGGCGGGCACACAGGAGCAGCAGCCTTCTTATCAAATATGAAAATTGAAGAGATAAAAAAGATTGTTTTGAAAGCATTTTCAGCCCAATTAAAGTAATAAAAAAACGGGAAATTTTGTCCCGTTTTTTGTTTTGCGCCACCCAGTTTCACACGGCGCAAATTATCTTTTTAATATTAAATCATATATCCTATCGAGGTCATCTTGAGAGTAGTAGTCTATGTATATTCGTCCCTTTTTATCATTGCCAATCAATGAAACTTTCGTTCCCAACTTTCTCTGCAAATTGCTAACGAACTCTCTAAGTTCATCACTAGGCAATTTGCTAACCTTCTTCTTTTTCTTCCCGCCAGAAAGAGCTTCAACTTCCTTTTCCAAGTCCCTAACCGTCAATTTATCTTGAGCCACCTTCTTTGCCAACAACACCTGTGAAGAATAGTCTGTGATTGAGGCGAGGATTTTCGCATGACCGAAGGACACTTTTCCGTTTTCCACAAGTTCCAAGACTTCTGGATATAAGGATAATATTCTTAAAGCGTTAGTTACGGCCGGTCTAGAAATACCAATTCTTTCAGCCACTTTTTCTTGAGTTAAGCCAAACTCTTCCATTAACTGCTTAATTCCTTTTGCCAATTCAACCGGATTCAAATCCTCTCTTTGCAGATTTTCGATAATAGAGATTTCAGCAATTTGCTTTGAAGAATATTTCTTTACAATCGCATCAACCTCTTTAAGTCCACATAATTGACAAGCCTTAAATCTTCTCTCGCCGGCAATTATCATATAGCCTCTATCTGTTTCGTTCACAATGATAGGTTGAATTAATCCGTGTATTTTGATACTGTCCGCCAACTCTTTAAGGCTCTCTTTATCAAATTTCTTTCTAGGCTGATTTGGGTTAGCATAAATTTTGTTTATGTCAATTTTGCTAACATCGCCTTGCCTTAATGACAAATTTGTAATCCTTTCTTCCCGTTGCTTAGGCTTTTCGTCAACCGTTTCTTCGTCATAACTTTTTAAAAGGCTGTCCAGCCCCCTTCCTAATCTTGATTTCATTTTCATCTCCTATGTTCCACATGGAACATTATTATTCTATAAAAAAATCAGACCCAAGTCAAACAGATTTATTAAATATTTAAAACTTCTTCAAATGTTCCACATGGAACATTTTATCAAACAACCTTATCCTAAAATGAAGATGTTCCACGTGGAACAATTAACCTCTCTGGTAGAACACAAGCAAAGTTCTACATGGGACAAATAAAAAGAACACCCGAAGGTGTCTTTACTTTTTAGGTTGTTTTTTCAAGAATTCGGCACACAAATCCTTATATGCTTGTGCTCCTTTGCTTCTGTTGTCATATAATAGGATAGGTTTGCCATGACTTGGACTTTCCGCCAATCTAATGTTTCTAGGGATATATGTATCATAAACTTTGGCTTTAAAATATTTCCTAATTTCCTCACTCACCTGAGCCACAAGATTACTCCTATTATCTTTCATCGTGAGCAAAACCCCTTCAATCTCAATATCGGGGTTTAAGTTTTTCTTAATAAGTCTAACCGTGTTCATCAGCTGGCTTAGACCAACCAAAGCAAAGAATTCGCATTGAATAGGCACAATAATAGTGTCACTCGCCGTGAGGGCATTTACAGTTAAAAGCCCAAGCGATGGTGGACAATCTATAAACACATAATCGTAATTATCTTTGATTTTATCAAGCTGTTCTTTAAGCACTTTTTCTCGTTTGTCTGCGTACACCAAATTAACCTCTGCGTCTGCCAAATCTTCGTTGGAAGGAATTGTGTCCAGCCCGGGAACGCAAGAAGGATATATTGCTTCGCTTAATTCTATATCTCCAAGAAGCGCATCGTAAACTGTGTTTTGGTCATCTTTAACATCCACGCCTAAACTTGTGCTTGCATTGCCTTGCGGATCCATATCAATAACTAAAACCTTTTTGCCTCCGTCAGCAAGATAGGCTGCCAAATTAAAACAAGTGGTTGTTTTCCCAACCCCGCCTTTTTGGTTTGTTACAGAAATAACTTTAGACATATCATTCTCCTGATTGTATTTTAAAACTTTTTTGCAAAATTTGCAATAAAAAATTTAAAAATTTTTGATTTTTCTTTAAATTTTAGTTAAAATTTTATAATTTTGCCCCGTTTTTGCTCTATTTTTTCAAATTTTATCTTTTCATTGTTTGACAGTCCACCTCAAATATATTAAAATATAAGTGGAGATTTTATGAAAGCTAAATATTCTATAGTTGTTCCCGTTTATAATGAGGAGCAAGCAATTCCTTATTTTTATAAGGCTATCACAAAAACTATGACCGAATTAGGCGAGCCTTACGAGGTGATTTTTGTGAATGATGGTAGCCGCGATAAAACGGCGGAAATTATAAAAGATTTGTCGAGCAAGGACAAATGCATAAAACTATTATCCTTTTCGCGCAATTTTGGGCAAATGGCGGCAATTTTTTGCGGATTGGAGCACGCAGAAGGCGATGCCGTGATTGATATGGACGTTGACTTGCAAGACCCGGTTGAAGTTATTCCTCTTATGATTGAAAAGTGGAAGCAAGGGTATGATGTTGTGCACGGAAAAAGAAAAGCGAGAAAGGGCGAGTCGTGGTTTAAAAAATTGACATCAAAAATTTACCTTAAATTTATTAGATTGATTTCTGGCTTGAAAATTCCTGAGAATGTGGGCGAGTTCAAACTATTTGATAGAAAAGTGGTTGAAGCCTTTAAGTCAATGCCGGAGCAGGATAGGTTTTTGCGCGGCGCAACCGCTTGGGTTGGATTTAAGCAAACGGAAGTTGAGTTTGTTAGGCAAGAGCGCTCCGCCGGCAAGACAAAATACTCTTTAAAGAAGATGGTGAAATTTGCAAGCAAGGGCATTGTGTCAATGTCCACATTCCCGCTGTCGCTCGCCTCAATTGCGGGGGTGGCGTTTAGCATAGGCACAACAATCACATTCACCACATTCATCATTCTTGCATGTTTAAAAATTTATCTTCCGCTCGCAGCGTGGCTGTTCCCAACAATCACTTGTTGCTTTGCGTTTTTGTTCTCAATCATGGGCTTCAACAATATATATTTAAAAAGGATCTATCAAGAATGTCAAAATAGGCCTAGATATATTGTTGCAGAAAAAGTAAACATTGAAGAGTGAATATGATTGCAGAATTCTTTTCAAAAATCTTTGACGGGAATGTGGTGCTAGCCACAATTTTAATTGCTATGGTGCCAATAGTCGAATTGAGGGGTGCTATCCCTTTTGCCACAAATTCAAAGCTGTGGAACACATTGGCGCTATCAAATTGGAAGGCTCTAGGCTACGCCTTGATAGGGAGCTCAATTATTGTGCCCGTGGTGGCATTAATCTTCAAGCCAATAATAAATTTGCTAAAACGCACCAAACCATTTTCAAAGCTTGCAAATGCAATTGAAAATCGAGTTAGAAATAAGGCCACCAGCATGACTGGGGCAAATGAGCAGGGCGCAAGATTTTCTCGTGCATATTGGAAAAAGGTGCTGGCCGTGTTTGTGTTCGTTGCAATTCCACTTCCGCTAACGGGGGTGTGGACGGGCAGTTGCGTTGCCGTGTTTTTGGGGTTAGATTATCTCACCACCTGCATCACAGTCATTTCAGGTAACATAGTGGCGGGCCTTGCCATAGCTCTCATTCTTCAATTCTTCCCTTGGCTCAATGATTGGTTGCTATGGATTTTCCTAGCAATCGTGGCAGTAATCATAATTTATGAAGTTGTGCGTTCTATCATCAAAAAGAAAAAACAAACACAGGAGAAAAAATGAACAATTTATTAATAGCCGACAGCACAGTGAAATCCATTTTAAAAATTGGTGGTATTACCCTGCTGGTGTGCGTTGCGTTAATTGCGCTAATAATAATCATTATGCCTAAAAAGACATTGAAATTGCTTGTGCAAAAAATCAAATCTTTTTTTGACACGCACAAAACCTTTGCCGAAATTTTAAGATTTGTGATTGTGGGCGGAATTGCAACGATTGTGGACATGTTTATGATGGGCGTTGCTATGTGGCTTTTAGAAAGAGATATCTATCCATCATTTTTAAATGTTTTCGTCAACACGCCAGACCCAGCCACTTATGCCACAGTGATTGGCACGGCGGTCGGATTTATCTCTGGCTTAATAGTGAATTATCTTCTTTCAATCTTCTTTGTCTTCAACGAAAAAGGGGATAGCAAAACTGCGCGCGGATTTATCATCTTTGCAGGGCTCAGCTTTATTGGTCTGCTTATAAACATGGGTGGAATGTACTTAGGCTACGATGTGTTAAATCTCAATCAATGGCTAGTGAAAGTGATTATGACAATTATTGTGCTTATCTACAACTACATTTCAAGAAAATTAATTCTATTTAAGAAAAAGCCACAAGAAAAAGAGGAAAAGTCTAACCAATAAATTTGCAAAAAGGGGTTTACTTTTAAAAAATTATTTGCTATAATATTTGAGCGTTTAAATAAAGGGCACAAGTTGTTGCCCGTATGCACTCATAGCTCAGCTGGATAGAGCGTTGGTCTACGGAACCAAAGGCCGGGGGTTCGAATCCCTCTGGGTGCACCAGAAAAGAGTTTGCTCTCTTTTTTTATTTCCAGAGGGATTATGCGCTTTGCGCATCGGTGCTACGCACAGCGAACCCCGGGGTGCTCGGGACCCCGTCTTGCTTAAGCAATCCACCCGAGAATTGACGGGCTAAAGCCCTTAATGCGAATCCCTCTGGGTGCACCAGCGTTGCAAACTGCGCTATTGCTAGTTTGTTCCGTTACTCTTCACAAACATAAGCCTTAACTTGTTTGCTCCACTACTTTTAAAGAGCACTTTGTTAACTCTTTAAAAGTTAATTTTTTATTTTCTATATAGATTTTCTAATTTATCCACAATGCGTTTATAATATTCTTCTTCCTCTACTTTTGATTTTTCAAAAGGGGTGTGTGCGTCTGGCATAAAACTAAAAAATTCGAGAAAATCATAAAGTTCTTCTTTGAGTTCGAAGTTTCTGCCTAAAAACGAAGAGAGTTTTTCATTTATTTCATAAAGAAATTCAAGATGTTTAGACCAAATAGGAGTGCTTGGAAATTTTTTATATAAATCGTCATACTCACACTCACAAATTTTTTTGTGCAACTCTTCGAGTTCGTCTTTAATTATCTTTTTCATTTCAAAAATTATAGCCATATTTTATCTCCTCTTGACATTTAATTCTGCTTTATTATGCCACACAAAAAGAAGTTTTGCAAGCCTTTGATAAATAAAACGCAAACTGGCAGTCAACAATTTCAAAGCGGCTTTTGGTTTTGCGCACTGCGAACTTAAATTTAGCCGAAAACGGCACATCCAATTTTCTATTTAATTCGGTTGACAAAATTATTTTTATATGTTATGATGAGAATAAGAAACATAGGTTTCAAATTTTACAAAGGAGGGCGCTATGAAATATTCAACTCCCGTTTTGCTAAAAATTGACCTAAGCAAGATTTCAGTTTTTAGCGGCTGCAATTCTTCAGGAAGTGATGACGATTCTTGCTATTGCTAGTTTTTAAAAAAGTTATAATTGCACAAATTATAACTTTTTTATTTATGGAGGTGATGTTTTGAAAATATTTATTAAGCCAAACATAGTGGACGATGAATATGAAAATTGCCTTATCTTAACTAAGGAAAATGAAAAGCATGAAATAGATTATGAGCACGCAATAGTGCTTGAAGATGTGGCAAAATTCATATTTTTAAAGATAAAGCAGGGCAAAACGAGTGAAGAAATTGAAGAAGAAATGGTAAAATCTTTTGATGTTTCAAAATCTCGTGCCAAGGCAGATTTAAAGAATTTTATCAATCAGTTAATTGAGGCGGATGTTGCCTATGTTAAATGAAGAAAAACTTAAAAATTTCCTATTCAAAAAATATTATAAACGGCTGAGCAATCATCGCAAACTGCGCTCCGCCACCTTTGAAATATCCAACGCGTGCAATTTTAAGTGCATTCATTGTTATAATCAAAATCTCGCCATAAAGTTTATTCCGCTAGATATTGCAAAGCGAATGATAGACGAGATGTGCGAAATGGGGTTGGAAACCATCACAATCACGGGTGGAGAGCCAACCGTTCACCCAAATTTTAAAGAAATTTATAAGCACTGCTTTGATAAAGGCTTGAAAATCGCCCTCTTTTCGAACGGCTACTTTTTAGATAAGTATATCGACTTTTTAAAGGCAAATCCGCCCGAGAGGATTGAAATCAGCATTTATGGGGTGGACGATGCCACTTACAAGTCCGTTTGCCTAGTTAATGACGGCTTTTCTGTGGTGAACAAAAACATTCATATGCTCATTGATGCCGGGCTGACCCTTTCGCTTAAAACAGTTATCATGGAGCAGAATTGGAAACAGTTTGAGCAGATTAATGACTATTGCACCGGCTTTAATGTGCCTTTTAGATTTGATTTAAACTTGCTTGCAAGCAAAGATTTTTCAAACGGGCAGCAAACCAACCGCCTAACTGACAAAGACTATTTGTCAATAATGAACAAAATTAAAAAACTAAAACTAAAAAATTGGCTAAGTTTCTTAACCCGAGAAAACATGAATAATGATAACGATTGCTTATATTCTTGCGGTGCAGGTAGGATTAGCCTTTTCATAAACTGCTTGGGCGGAGTGAGGCTGTGCAATTTTGCCGAGTTTAGCGAAAAAAATATCAAAGACTTTTCAATCAAAGAAATTTGGGATAGTTTTTCACAATATCTAAATTTAGAAAAGGATAAATCTGGCGAGTGTTACAACTGCAAGTATAAAAAGTTTTGTTCAAACTGTGCAGTGTCCACCTACATGGAGCACCGCACGAATGGCAAGGTTATTTTGCCTGTTGAGCAAAATTGCAGAGAGGCAAAATTTATTTATAATAGTGTGAAAAGTGCAAAAAATGATAAATAAAACCCTTTCAAGAAAATTTTTTATAGATAAAATTAGGCAAGGCAAAATCAAAAATGTGAAGATTTTTGGCTCGAGCATGGTGCCCACATTTTTCAGCGGGCAAGATGTGGAAATTTCAAACAAATTTTCGCTAAAAGTGGGGGACATAGCCGTTGCCATAGGCAATAAGGTGGAAAACTTTGTCATTCATAGAGTGGTGGAGATTGATAAAAAAAATAATAAAGTTTGCTTGCAGGGGGATAATCAGCCGGCTTGCGAAAAAACTTGGTTTGCTTTAAGCAACATCATCGCTGTGGCAAAGCCGGCCAAGACAAAGAAAGAGGAAGATTGCATAAACTTGGTTTTAGATATTCCTTTCAATAAACCAAAATATTTCAACGAAGCAACCATTCAAGTTTGGCAGGCACTAGCGGCAAAAAATAAGCACACTTTTTATTTTGATTTTAATTTGGACTTCAATCGCCAAATATATTCGCCCGAAAAAATTGAATTATATAAGCACGCAAAAAGTGAAAAAGATGTGGATAATTTTTATCGCTACACACAAATTTGCCGAGCCATTCAGCAAAAGAAATTTGGTGTTTTCCGCTTTTCTTTTGGTGAGTTAACTTTATGCGACCCCAAAAATTCTATTGCCATTGAAAACACGATTTTAAATCACAAATCTTCAATTTTATTTCCGTTCTATCTTTCAAAACTTGCGCAGATTGAAACCATAATAAAAAAGTATAACGGCAAAAGGGCAAACATATATTTAGTTGTGAACAATTTCAACAAACTAATGAGCGCAACAATTTTTGCAAAAATTTTAGACGAAGCACTCCACATCAAACCAATTTTAGTTGACAACTCAACATTATTTGCAGCAAACTATAATCCAAGTTTTTTCACCTCATTCTTTTCAAGCGTTGTGCCAATCGCTCAACTAAACGGAATGGGCACGCCCTCAACGGCATATCCTCAAATTGATTTTGAAAAATATGTTGCCGTGTTTAGGATTGCGCCCGTGTCAATAAGGCGAGAGTGTTATTATAAAAAATGCCTGTTTTGTGATAGGCATAATAGGGATAATTTTTCGTTTAGTTGCAAAAACCTTGTGGAAAAAATTTGCAATCTATCCGCACAAGGAGTGCACAACATCGAATTTGTGGATGACTGCCTAATTCCTGGCGAAGTGAAAAACATTTTGCAAGAGCTTGATGAGCGTGGCGTGAAAATTAATTGGAAGGGCACATTCCGTTTCGACCCCGCACTCGATAGCGAAGAAACAATAAAATATTTTAGCGAGCATGGGCTGAAAATGATGTTCTTAGGCTTAGAGAGTTTTAGCCAAAATTTACTCAACAAAATGAACAAAGGAATAACTGTCGACCACGCCTTAAACATCTTGCGCCTAAGCAAACAATATGGCATAAAAACGAGCGTAAGCCTGCTTTTCAATTTCCCAGGCGAAACGGCCGATGACCTAACTCAAACTCTCAATGGCATCAAAGCAAATCTAGATTTGGTGGATGTGTTTGAAATCAACGATTTCACTTTCACAAAAAACTGCAAAATATCCACGCAAAATGAAGGATTAAATTATTTTTATTCTGCTTCTGCACCAACAGATGAAAAAGCAAAAATTAAAGATGAAATTATGCAAATTTTAAACGAAAATCACAAATTATATTCATTTTCACTTAGAAATTTTTCGTGCTGGCGCAGTTAAATTCAACAAAAAACCATAAAAAATGAACTGAATTTTTAATTTTACTATTGTTTTATTGTTTTTTATATGCTATACTATAGTAACTTTTGGAGGAGAAATGGAAAAAACCATCCTTGACGAAGAGCAAAAGCACCTTGAATTTGTTCAAGGCAAAATCAAAGAGGAAATTGACGAGCTAGATAAAAAAATTGCCAGCAACGAATCGAACATTCGTGAGAGCATGCACTATGCCGCCACCGAGAAGTTAGACCTTGTTGAATTCGTTGAAGTGAAGGGCGAAATCTATAATCGCGATAGCTCCAATTTCACATATCAGCAAGACAAAAACATGTTTCAGCGAATTATGCCAAAACCTTTCTTTGCCAAAATTCAACTTAAAGAAAACGGCTTAGAGCCTGAAACTTTTTATATCGGCTTGAAAAATCTTTTTAAAAATGACGACACATATCTATTAGATTGGCGTTCCCCAATCGCATCGCTATTGTATTTCTCCTCGCTGGGCAGCACATATTATGACGCGCCTGTGGGCAAAATTCCGGTTGAATTGCTATTGAAAAGGCAGTTTAGATTACAGCCAAACAAAATCGTTTCTTATATTGACACAAACACGAAGATTGACGATAACATCTTGCAAGAGATTTTGAGCCAAAACACTTCCTCGCATATGTCAAACATTGTGGAAAGCATTCAAGAAGAGCAAAATGCAATCATAAGGAAGCCCCCTATGCAAACCGTCATCATAAACGGCATTGCCGGTTCGGGCAAAACATCTGTTGCCATGCATAGAATTTCATACATTTTATATGCAAACAAAGGAAACATCACAAGCCAAAATGTTTTGGTGATTTCTCCTAGCAAATTATTTAGCACTTATATAAGCGACTTACTGCCAGAGTTGGGCGAAGAAAATGTGCGCGCTTGCACCATAATGCAAGTGCTGAAAGAGGCGGGCATTGCTCCAAAAACTTGTGGCACAAAATTGTCTATGGTGGATAGCAAGTTTTATGACGAAGTTCGCATGGCGGAAATCAACACAAAATTTTCCACACAATTTTATGATGAAGTGAATGAATTTTTGAAGAAATATGATATTGTGTCCCCTGTGTATGAGACATTTAAAAAAGTGGGCTTAGATGTGCCAAAAACATTGCTTTATCTTTTGAATAGACCCACCACGCCAAACATTAGGCAAAACGTTGAAGCACTCGTTTCTTCAGCATTGTCTGCGAGATATAAGCAATCGTCTGGCAAGGTGATAGAGCGTTGCAAGGAAAAAATGTTGGCTTTGATGGAAAATAACCTATCCGCAAAGGACATAATCACCGACCTTTACGCTCAGCACAATTTGCATTTTGCAGAAAAGCCTATGGGATATGAGGACGCACCTATTTATGCTTATATCAACTCCAACCTTATGGATGTTGCTCCTAACCATTTCATCAAACACATATTTATTGATGAAATGCAGGACTACGACCCATTCAGCATTGCACTAATCAAAAAGATATATCCTAGCGCGGTGATGACCCTCACTGGGGACTATAATCAAAACATATTATCTTCTCAATCTAACCTAGAAATTTTGCAAAGGCTTTATCCTAATGTTCAAGTGGATAATTTAACAGTTAGTTATCGCTCAACTAACGACATAATTGAGTTTGCTCAAAAGATTGTGGGAGGGGAAGCAAACACCCGCTTTGTGCGCAAAGGGAGCAAGCCATCAATTTCAAAGTGCAAAACAGATGAAGATTTTGTGCAATTAGCAAATGCGGTGGCAGAAGAGCACAAGGGCGAGAAGATTGCCGTGGTTGTGAAGAGTTTTGACGAGGCGTTTAAATTGGCAAAACTGTTGCCTTCATTCACATTCATCAAAAACGAAAATGATGACGCACTTCTCACTTCAAACAACATCATCACCACCACATATTTGAGCAAGGGCTTAGAGTATGATAGAGTTATCATTCCAAATGCGGACGAATCAAACTATCACACCCCTCTTGATAGGCAAAATCTTTATGTGGCATGCACGCGTGCATTGCACGGGTTATATGTGTGCTATAGCAAAAAATTGACCTCTTTCATTCAGCAAGAGAGCAAGGAGCAAAAGCAAGAATGTTCCGCCACCCCCTCGCAGAAAGAAGAGCTGACCTGCACTCAGTTTAGCCCTTCGCCAAAAATTTAAGCAAAGAAAAAGCAGCCAATCGGCTGCTTTATTTCATCACTATTTGTGGATGTGTGTATCCTTTTGCAGATAAGAGTGCGTAGGTTTGAACGTTATCCACATAAACGCACAAGTCCTTATCGAATTTATAGAACACCCAGCTCAAATCACACTCTGTGGAAAGCTCTCCTAAAAAACTCAATTTCCAATCTATCAAATTGCCAGAACTTTTTCCACAATTTAAAAACATTTGAATCATGCTTTGCACACTGTCAACCTTAAAGCCTGAGCCCATGTCTAAATAAAAGTCTAGGCACGCAGCGCCGCAGTTATAAAACATTTGATTCATGTCCTTCACATTAGAAGTGTCAAATTTTTCTCCTAGCCTTAAATGAAATTTGCCAGAGTTTTTGCCACAATTATAAAACATATTTGCCATGTTGCTCACATTTGTGCAGTCAAACGAGTTTCCCAATTCAAGCACCAATTCACCCGTGCCGCCCACATTTGAAAACATTTGCCTCATGTTTGTGGCAGCGCTCAAATCCAAGTTATCCGGGAAAACAATTTCCAATTTCTCGCCACTTTCAATGCCGCAATTTAAAAACATAAAAGATAAATCTTCAGCGGACGAGAAATCCACATATTCCAAACCGGTGATGCCTTTAAGATTGTAGAGATATGAGAACATATATGAGCTATCTTTTGGCAATTTAAAGCTCTTGAATAAGTTTGCGTCCAGCCCGAAATAAACATGATTTTCGCCATCTTCATCTTGTATGTTCCACATATAGTTTGTAGCGTCCACTCCCTCTGGAATATAGTTTACAAAATGCAAATAGTCTATTGATTCTCTTGAAAATTTCCCATACCATTCACTATAGCAATTTGAAATCTTGTCAGCTTCTTTTTCAAGGTATAAGGTGTCGTATATTTTCCAATTTAATGTGCGGGGCAAGCAATCGTTCACAAGTTCATATTTTTCTTCGTCATACTGCAAATGTGCAGTAACGGTGTAATATTCACTTCTGCCGCTTTCTGGATAAGCGTTCCAATATTCGTTAGGGTAACGATTGGAAGTTACACCGTCATAGGTTACATCAATTTCTTTTGGCAGCCCCAAAACCTTAACTTCAAAATTTGTTTCCCCTGCGTTTTCCGTTTCAAATCCACCGTTATAATTCCATCGCGCATTGGTCATATCCAACTGCACTTTTGCGTTGGAATTATCCTCTTTTGCGCAACCGAAAAAAGCCATTGGGAACGAAAATATTAAAATGAATATTGCCAACACCCAAAACTTTTTCATCTTAACCCTCTATATATATTATACCACTTTGAAAGTTAAAGTCAATAATTTTATTCGGCTTAAAAATTAAATTGTTCCTTTCATTTTTAGATATACGAGCAGCACATTAATGTCGCTCGGGCTAACGCCGTCAATCCTTTTGGCTTGGCCTAGGGTGGCGGGTTTAAATTTGTTTAATTTTTGGCGAGCCTCAATCCTTAGCCCAGAAATCTGTGAATAATCAATGTCTGGCAAACTGATGTTTTCACTCTGGCGAGCACGGGCAATCTGCTCATTTTCTTGCTTAATATAGCCCTCATATTTAATCTCGGTGTTCACATATTCAAGCACATTGTCCGGCACATTTTCAAATAAATTAAAATGCTTTTTAATGTCAAAAATCGTGATGTTGTTTCGCTTAATAGCATCTCGTAGTGTTAGCCCGTTTTGGCTAATGCGCTCGCCCTTTTCATCAAATAGCGGTTTTAATTGCTTAGGGTTTTTCATGGTTTGCAGAGTGGCATTAACCTCGCTTATCTGTGCCAATTTCTTTTTAAAAATCTTATAACGCTTGCTGTCCACAAGCCCAATCTCGTGCCCCAATTCTGTCAAGCGTATGTCGCAATTATCCTGCCTTAAAATTAGGCGGTGCTCAGCGCGTGAGGTCATCATCCGATAAGGCTCGATAATGTCTTTAGTGGTTAAATCGTCAATCAGCACGCCAATATATGCTTGATCTCTTCCCAAAACAAAAGGCGGCATTTTGTCTATATATCTCTCAGCGTTTATGCCCGCCATAATGCCTTGCGCAGCGGCCTCCTCATATCCGCTTGTGCCATTAATCTGCCCGGCAAAGAAAAGCCCGGAAATTCGCTTGCTCTCTAAATTATTTTTCAATTCGAGTGCGTTTATGCAATCATATTCAATAGCGTAGGCAAAGCGCATAATCTTCACCTGTTCAAAGCCTGGAATGAGGCGATACATCTTTCGCTGAATGTCGCTCGGCATACTGCTCGAAATGCCCTGCACATAAACTTCGTCCGTGCCCGCACTCTCCGGCTCTAAAAATAGTTGGTGGCGGTCTTTATCCGCAAAGCGCATAATTTTATCTTCAATGCTAGGGCAATAACGTGGCCCTATGCCATTAATTTTGCCCGAATAGAGCGGAGCGCGGCTAATGTTTTCCCTAATCAAATTGTGCATTGCTTCGCTTGTGTATCCCAAATAGCACTCGCGCGTGTTTTTCACCTTTTTGTTGAGTGCGGAAAAACTTAAATTGAGCTCATCTCCCGGCTGAACTTCAAATTTTGTGTAATCAATCGATTTTCCGTCCACTCTCGCAGGAGTGCCCGTTTTGAAGCGGCGAATTTCAAACCCTAAATCCATTAAAGACTTGGTGAGCCTAGTGCTAGGCTCATAGCCATTTGGACCGGTGAATTTGGTGTAATCTCCAATTATGATTTTGCTGTTGAGATATACGCCCGTTGCCACCACCACCGCTTCGCAGCCAAAGATTTCTCCCATGGCAGTTTTAACGCCCACCACGCGCCCTTTTTCAGTCAAAATTTCCGCCACCTCGCACTGCAAAATATCCAAATTTTTTTGTCTTTCAAGTGTGCGCTTCATCTCGTTGTGATAAACCACCTTGTCCACCTGTGCGCGCAGCGATTGGACGGCTGGGCCCTTGCCCGAATTGAGCATCCTCAGTTGAAGCATAGATTTATCTGCATTTATGCCCATCTCCCCGCCAAGAGCGTCCACTTCACCCGCAAGTTGACCCTTTGCCGTGCCACCAATGCTAGGGTTGCAGGCAAGGAAAGCGATGCTATCCAAATTCAATGTGGTTAAGAGAGTTTTTTTGCCCAGGCGTGAAAGAGCAAGGCAGGCTTCACTTCCCGCGTGCCCGCTGCCAATCACCACCGCATCAAAATGCTCCACTTCACCTTTCATAAAAATATTATATCACAAAACCCGCATTTTTCAATAGATTTAATTAAATTTGAAAAATTTTAAAATATCTGCTAATATTAAAACATGAAATATTTTGACAAAGTTAAATTTATTGGAAATGAAAAAAAATATTTAAAATATGATGTAAAAACAAATGAAATTGGCAGGATAATTCAGCCAGAAATTAGAAATAGTTCGTTTTTAGTTGTTTTCATTGACCCTAATTTTATTGAAGATGATAGATTTGCTGCAATAAAAATTGAAGATTTAGAATTAATTGAGGAAAGCAAAATAACAGACGAACAAATTTTATTAAACCTTCCAAAGCAAGACCCTCATTGGTGGTGCAAGGTTGAAAATGGATATATTTTAAATTTGCTTGGCGAAAAGAAAAATAAAATTCCTTTTGATTATAATTCTTAATAGCAAAATTTCATTTTATATGCTATAATATTAGCATGGAAAATGTGAAAATTTCATCAGTTTGTGGTTTGTGTGGCGGGTGCAAGGTGGCAATTAATTCCGCCCTTGATAGCCTTAAATCTAATGGCAAGGCCACTTTATTTAAAGAGGTGGTGCACAATGCCGCCGTGAACAAAATGCTAGAAAGCAAAGGTGTGAAAATCAAAAACGATTTGAGCGATTTGTCAAGTGAAGATTTTGTGATTTTGCGTGCGCATGGCGAGACGCCCGCCACTTATAAATATCTAAATGAGCACAATATCAAGTTTAAAGACTGCTCATGTGTGAATGTGCAAAAAATTCATGAGTGTGTGGCAAATTTTAGCAAAACTCACACTATAATTTTGGTGGGCAAATATGGCAAATTTTCTGGCAAAATGCACCCAGAGATTGAGGGCACGATTGGTTGGTGTGCCCACCCGCCCGTTTTAATTGAAGATGAAGCAGATTTAGACAAATTAAAAGCGATAAAGCGCAAAAAATTATATCTCATTTTTCAAACCACTTTCAACTCTGATTTGGCAGACAAATTGATTGAACAAATTTCAGAAATTGCCGAGCAGAACTCATGCTCGCTTGAGATAAATAAATCGATATGTTTGGCTCAGCGCGAGATAAATAAAAGTTCGCGAACTCTTGCCTTAAATTGCGATTTAATGATAGTGATTGGCAGCAATCATTCGAGCAATTCGGTTGAACTTTATAAAGCTTTGCAGCCCATCACCAAAACGATATTTTTTGAAGATGTTTCCTCGTGGCAGAGCGAATTAAAAAAGCACGATGTCGTGCTAAATAAAAACATAAAAATTGGCATAACTGCCGGTGCGTCTGTTATGAAAGAAGAGTTGGAAATTTTGGCTAATCAAATTAGGGCTGAGATAAATAAATTATAATTATTTGCCCAAGCAAAACTTGGAAAAGATTTTGTCTATAATAGCCTCATTTGCTGTCGTGCCGGTAACCTCGCCCAAATCGCTCCACGCTGCTTTTAGTTCGGCAGAGATAATGTCCATAGTGGTGGAGTTGAAAATTTTGATTGCCTTTTTTAAGTGCGCCAATGTGGATTTAATGCACTCAATGTGGCGAGTGTTTGTGAGATAAAATTTATTTTGGTCTATATTAGATTTGATTGTTTTATCAAAAATTAATTGCTTTAAATCTTCCACATTTTCGCCCGTTTTGGCAGAAATTGAAATTGCGTCTGTGCTTTTGGTTTTTATCGCTTTTCCTTTCGTTAAATCAATTTTGTTTAACACATCAATATGGGGCTTTGTTGTTTTCACCTTGCATGGAGAGTTTGGCTCGCTGAGGCGCAGCACAAGGTCGCTTTCATCAATGGTTTTTATTGCACGAGAAATGCCAATTTTCTCCACTTTGTCTGTGCTGTTATGAATGCCCGCTGTGTCAAACAACCTAAACACAATTCCGTTAAATAAATATTCCGCCTCAATCACATCTCGCGTTGTGCCCGCAATGTCGGTTACAATCGCTTTTTCGCTTTTTGTCAGTGCGTTAAGTAGGCTAGATTTGCCCACATTTGGTGCGCCCACAATGGCAATTTTCACGCCGTTTTTAATTATTAGCCCCTTCTGGCTATCTAAAATAAGAGCGTTTAGTTCGCCTTCAAGATGCTTTATTTTCTCTAAAAAATTTGCAGTTTCTAAGTTTGAAAATTCATATTCAGGATAGTCAAGCCTTGCCTCAACTTCTGCCAAGATGTCCGTTAAAACAGTTTGTTTTGCTTGAATGTTATCTTTAAGTTTGCCCTGCAATAATTCACTGCTCGCTTTTGCCTGCATTTGCGTTTCGGCGTTAATCATATCCACAATTCCTTCCGCTTCATCTAATGAAATTTTTCCATTCAAAAAAGCGCGCTTTGAAAATTCTCCCGGCGTTGCCAGACGCGCACCAAGAGATATTATGCAATCAATAATTGTTTGGGCGAGAAAATATCCGCCATGTGCCTGCACTTCCACCACATCTTCACCCGTAAAACTAAACGGCTTTGCAAAAAAGACAATCAAAGCGTTGTCTGTGAAACTTTTTAAATCAATCTTTTTTAAATACATCTTTCTAGGCTCAAAATTTAGTTTCTCTTTAATCAACTTTTGAGCAATAGTTTTGGCTTTTGGTCCGCTAATTCTAATCACTGCCACGCCGTTATTTCCAGCCGGCGTTGCCAAAGCCACAATCGTTTCAAATTCCATATCAAATCCTTTTGAATATTCTATCACATAATGAAAATTTTTCAAATCTATTTAGATGAAAAAGGGCGGTTTTATTCGCCCATTGAAAATTTTCTTTTAAGCCTATCTGTTAACAATTCATTTAGCTCAAGCTTTAGCGATTGTTTTGAATTAATTTTTTCTAAAAGAGCAACCACATCGGCGGCAAGTTCGTCAAAACTTTCACTCGACTGAATATCTAAAACCAACGCCTTTAAATCGTTAAAGAACTTCACATCATCTTCATCAACCACCGCATTTGTGATAAGCGTGGCAATCTCTTCATTGATGGTACGATTAAGACTGTCAATCGGCATGGAGAGTTGAGTGGCTTTGTTAGACACAAACTCAACAATGTTTTCCAAGTTCACTTCTTTTTCAGAGCGAGAGCACTCTTCAAAAAGTTTTTTATAAAACTCTTCACCGGAAGCCATGTTTGAATAGTCAAACGAAGTGATTGAAAATTTTCTCACCAAATAATTGCCAAGCCAAAGATAAAACGACTTAAACGCTTCCTTGCTTGAAGCCAACAAATGCTTTTGAATGGAAAGCACATCTTTTCGCTGTTTGCTTGAAGAGATTGATTCGAGCGTAACGGCAATAAAGATTGCACCAATAAGGCTTGCACCAAAGCTCATAAACACTTGAAAGATTGCCAAATTTGGGTTGGCTAAATATAGCCCTATCCCAAGTGCACAAAGCAATCCAAAAAACACATAAATATAAATTCTAACTTTCATATTTAAATTATATCACAAAACCAATAAATAAACAAATAAAATAAAAAATAAATGAAAATTTTTAAAAAATTCATAAAATTATTAAAAATTTGCTAAAATTTTATTAAAATTCGGCAAAAATTAAATAAAATTTATAATTAAATGAAAAATGCTTGACAAATTATTAAATAAAATGAACAAGGGGTTGAAAATGAATTAAAAATCAATTAAAAATTATTTTTTCACCGACAAAATTCATAGAAATTTTTAATTTTATTAAATAAATTTTAAAAAATTAATTAAAAATTAATAAAATTTTATTTATTTTTTTAAATTTTTTATATATTGACATTTTTATTTTTCGTGATATAATATTGTTAGGAGATAAAAAATGAATTTAGCAAAAACAAAAAAAGATTTATATGAGGCAGTTAAGTATGAATATTTCTCTCGCTTAGAGTTGGCTATAGACGGTTTTAGCAGGAAGGACGACCAGCAAAATAGATTAAAGGCGGGTTCGTTATATAACGCCCTTTCTGGAATTAAGCTCGAAATTAAGAATGTGGACTGTTCTTCTCAAGGAGCAAAAGAGGCCCTTGACGCTTTGAGCCAAAGGCTAAATGATTTGATTAAGCAAATAAACAAGATTTGCAAAAACCTATATGCAAAAGTGATTTAAAATAAGGCGCGTTGCGCCTTATTTTGTTGTCTTTAAATTCTTTTCCAATTCTTGCTGCATTTGGGTGTGCATTTTGAGTGCTTGCTTCACATCTTTTGCCGCGGCGGGAGATTTAGGGTAAAACCCTTTGTCGTTCATGATTTTGAAAAGCTTCAAATCGTGTACGTTGGCAACTTTTTGGTTCTCTTCAAAAAGTGTGCGAAGAGTTTCATTCGATGTTTCAATTCCATATTGGCAATACATATTGATTAGATATTTGTGAGCAATCAATGCGTCTTGCAAAGTGTTTTGGGTGTTAAATTCCATCACTTGCCTCCTTCGCTCGCGTTTGCCTTTAAATACGCAAGCAGTTTAGAATGGTTTTCGCAATGCTTTTGTGCCATGTCTGCAAACATCGTTTTTAATGGTTTTTCAGTTACGGATTGTGAGCAAAATTTCATTTTTGTTGCCATCCAATTCTCAAAGGTCATCATTTCATTTAGAGCCATTAAATCTTTTGTGGTGATTTCTTTTTTCATTTTTGCCTCCTATGAAAATCTTTGACAATTATATTTTTATTAAACCACAAAATTAATCTTTATTTAATTTCTTCAAAATAAAAAAGCGGGCAAAACCCACTTACTGAAATCCATCGGTCGGTGCATATAATAATTTAATGCTGCTTGCCAATTTTTCACTTGTTGTGAAATATTCTGCCATAAAAAGTTTTTATCAACTCTTTTTTGTTTGAGATTTTTTAATTAAATCTAAAAGGCTAATGCCTGATAGATAGTTTTCAATCAGTTCCTTCAATGTATTCCAGATTGCATAGGTGTGGCAATTTTCTTTGTTGGAGCAGCCGGCACTAATGCAATCCACAATTTTTGCGCCATCGCCGGTGGCGTCCAAAATTTCTTTTATTGTGATTTGGTTTGCGGGTTTGCTTAGAGCATATCCGCCAAGTGAGCCGCGCGCACTTTTCACAAGATTTGCCTTCACAAGCATGGTCATAATTTTTTCTAAATATTTAGTTGAGATGCCGTGTTTCGTGGAAATTTCGCTTATGGAAACAAATCCCTCTTTTAGGGCAATGTCTTCCATAATCAGCATTGCGTATCTTCCGCGTGAAGTAATTTCCATTTTATCCTCTCTTTTTTTAATTTTAAATTTTTCATTAATAAAAAACTCTATCTTATATGCAATTTCTTTTATATCAAATTTTATTAAGTGTAATAACAGCAAAACCGCAGGTTTTTGCAATAACTTTTATTTCCCCATTTCGAAACAAGTTCTCATGGGGACCCCGTGTTCGTACTTTTAAGTAGCCCTGCGTTACCTCATAAAGATTGCAATTGTGGAGCTTATGCGTAACAATTCAATTTAAAGGCGTGCCACGAGCATGTATCAACTGAACACAAAGTCTTTTTTGATTTCTTAATTTTGATTTTGCGATTTTTTTGATTTTTGATTTTTTCTCGCTAAATAATCAAAATAAATCAAATTTGATTTCGCGACATTTTCTTTAATCACTTATATATCCCTTTTTCAATAAAAAGTTTTTAATTTTTTCAAGTTCAGTTTGTGGATTAACTGTTACAACATATCTCGTTTTTGAAACTTTGGCCGATATTGGTTCATTGTAAACAGCAACATCAACACGAATTGGCTTTTTAAATGATAGCGACCATATAAATTCTGAAAGTTCTTTATTTCTACTTTCATCTTTTGTTGCTCTAATCAGCATTCCTTTAATCGCCATATTATCCCCCTAAATAAGACATTTTGTACAGTGTGCATGGTGCGGACAACAGGACTTGAACCTGCACGATGTTGCCACCACTAGAACCTGAATCTAGCGCGTCTGCCATTCCGCCATGTCCGCTTAACTTTTTTATTTTATAACATTGAGTTGAGTTTGTCAAGTTTAGAATAATTAAATTGGGCATTATTCTTGACAAAACTCAGCAAAGTTTTTTATAATCAAAAAAACACAAAAGAGGTAATAATGAATCATCTAAGTCAAAACATTCGCGTTGCTGTGGAAAAGGATAATCCTTCGCTTGAAAGGATAGAAAATAAGTGTGTAAAGTGTGGAAAGTGCGCTGCCCTCTGCTCAAATTTTGTGAGTGTGAACAATCACTATGATTTAATGAAAACGGGCAAGAGCGTGTGTGTGAATTGTGGTCAGTGCATCAAAGAATGCCCTGTGGGTGCTCTTGTGGGCAAAGAAGAATATCGTAAAGTGGAGGCTCTTTTGGAGGATAAGAGCAAGGTGTTTGTGGTGTCCACCGCTCCTTCAATTAGAGTTGGTTTAGGTGATGAATTTGGCTTGCCAGCAGGCTCGTTCGTTGAAGGCAAAATGGTTAGTTTGTTGCGCTCACTTGGCTTTAATTATGTGTTGGACACAAACTTTGGTGCAGACTTAACGATATGCGAAGAAGCGGCAGAACTTGTGGAAAGAATAAAGAGCGGAAAACTTCTTCCTATGTTCACAAGTTGTTGCCCAGCTTGGGTGAAATTTTTAGAAACATTTTATCCCGAGATGAAAGACAATTTGTCTTCTTGCAAAAGCCCAATATCTATGTTTGGTGCGGTGATAAAAACTTATTTTGCAAACAAACTTGGCATAGACCCAAGCAAAATTGTTAATGTAACAATCACTCCTTGTGTGGCAAAAAAGTTTGAAATAAGAAGGGAAGAATTTAACGCTTCTGCAAAGTTTAATAATCTGCCAATGCGAGATTTTGATTTTTGCATCACCACGGTTGAACTTGCAAAATGGGCGAAAGAAAAGGGGATAGACTTAAAGAGTTTGCCAGACAGTGATTTCGATGAGTTTTTGGGCAAATCGTCCGGTGCGGGCGTGATTTTTGGAAACTCGGGCGGAGTGGTGGAGGCTTCAGTGCGCACTGCTTATTCTTATCTCACAAAAAAAGCACCTTCAAGCCTGCTTTTAAACTTTCAAGATGTGCGCGGGCTTAATGAAATTAAAACGGCAGAAATTGAAATTGCAAATCAAAAGTTGAAATTGGCAGTTGTGTCCGGACTTGCCAACGCACGCAAACTTATAGAACGCATTAAGCAGGGCGAAAAATTTGATTTTGTTGAAGTTATGGCGTGCCCGGGCGGATGCATTGGCGGAGGAGGGCAACCTAAACATATTGGAGAGGAAAAAACCTATCAAGAAAAGCGCATTGCTTCGCTCTATGAAAGGGACAAACAATTAAAGGTGCGGGCAGCACACAAAAACCCGCAAATTGTGGCATTATACGATGAATTTTTGGAAGGTTTTGCAAGCGAAAAGGCAAAGGCTCTTCTTCACACTTCTTTTATCAATCGCTCTAAGGATTTGGCAGGCAAAACTCAAAAAGCGGTTAAAATGCTTCAATATAAATGCACGCTCTGTGGCGAAGTGTTTGAATTGGACGAACAAAAAGAGGTGATTTGCCCTGTGTGCAAACTAAAAGGTGAAAAAATAATAAAAGTGGGCGAGCGCAAGACAGATTAATAATTATCTAAAAAATTATGCTCACCAAATTTATCTTTATATGAAATGATTGTGGAAAGGTTCACATTCTCCACACTCTTAAAGATGTTGCCCTCGATAAGAGGGTTTTCTTTTGCCAAATCGGCTATCAAATTTTTAATTTTTAGCCTCATTGAATTATTTTCAACATCTTTATTTTTCTCTGTGAATTTGCAAGCGCATTGCAAAAAATTTAAGTTGTTATATTTTTTCCAAGCCAAAATGTTTTTTTCTCTAATTAAATACATTGGCCTAATTAATTCCATTCCCTCAAAATTGGTGCTCTTAAGTTTTGGCATCATGGTTTGGAATTGTCCGCTAAAAATTATTCCCATCAAAATAGTTTCAATCACATCGTCATAATGATGCCCGAGCGCAATTTTGTTGCAACCTAATTTTTTTGCTTCGCTATATAAATATCCGCGCCTCATACGCGCACAAATATAGCACGGAGATTTTTCAATATTTTCCACATTTCCAAAAATGTTTGATTTAAAAATCTTGATTGGAATGTTTAATAATTTAGCATTATCCTCAATCTGCTTGCGATGAGTTTTTGAATATCCGGGGTCCATCACCAAAAACACGAGTTCAAAGCTCCTGTTTTCTTTGTTTTTCCCATTATGGTCTAAGCCGTCATTTGCTGTGGCGTTTAAGTTTTCTTCTTTGCTTTCCATAAAATTGCGCCTACGCTTTAATTCTTGAAAAAGTTTGGCAAGCAAAAAACTATCCTTCCCACCAGAAATGCACACTGCAATTTTATCGTTGGGCTGAATTAAATCATATTTATTAATTGCCTTACAAAAAGGGGAAAACAACTCCTTTTTAAAACGCTTTCTTAGGCTCTCTTCCACATCATCTGCTTTCATGTCTTTATTATAGCATATTTTGCACTAAAAACATAATATTAGATAATAAAAAAGTGGAGCAATCCACTATTTTATAAACTTTTAACTAAAGCAAATCTATTTAATATTTCTTCAAATAGTTTTTTAAAGAGTTGTTCATTTCCACTTTTTATATGAGGCTTGCAATCTTGATAAAATTTTCTAGCGCTCTCTTCATCCTTCCCTTCAATCAATGATTTAATTGCGGATTGCTCGTTATTAGTTAGAATTTCATCCAAAGTTGCACTCACATCAAAATCTTTAATTAAAGGCAAAATTCCATTCACTAGTGAGCAAAAATCTTTTATGTCTTTTTTGTATTTTTTATCAGAATATTCATCTCCGCCTTTTGCTTTGGCATTTTCGCTAGTTCTGAGCGCTGAAATGGCGTCTGCAAATTTGTGGAAAATCAAATCAACGGGGTCAATTGTATAGACTTTTGTGCCGTCCTTTAATGTTATGCAAGCAATGTTATGAGCATTAATCTTTCTGTCATCATTTAAAAGGTCAAGATATATGCTCCCATTTAGGTATTCTCTCCAAGTTGGAAATAGGGTTTTTGTTAGACTGCAATTCTGCCTAACTCTTTTTGTGTTGTATATAGACGAAAACCCTAAGAAATAATCATCTTCAATTTCCACAACATCCACATCTCCGCTAGAAGAAGCTCTAATCCCTTGCTCTAAGCAGGTTTGAGAAGATGGGTCAATTTCTATATTTTCTCCCCTTGGCTTAAACTTCTTGCCAGCCACAGTGCCTCTTAAAAAAGATTTAGCACCCATAATTAAAAGCATCGCAATTGAGCCACTGAAATAATATCTAACCTCATCATTATGAGTTTGAGGAATGTTTTTTGTGATATATTCCGTATATTGATTTGCGGCGTCTAAAATTAATTGTTTTTCTTTATCCATACATTTCTCCAAATCATATCAAAAGTGAATAAAAAAGTGGCGTTTGCCACTATTTTGCTTTAACCGGCAATATTAAGAATAAATAATCGTTTCCTTCGCTAGGAGTTATCACACATGGCTGAATTGCACTGTTGAAGTTTAATTTAACATAAGGATTATCTATCACACGCAAGCAATCGGTGAAATATTTTGAATTGAATGAAATCACCAAATCACTGCCTTTTAAGCCGACCGTGATGTTTTCTTTGGTTGAGCCAATTTCACTATTTGAAGTGAGCATTAAATTCTTTTCTTTAATATCAAACTTAACCAAGTTGTTTTTATCCACCCTAGATAAAACGCTCGCCCTATCAATAGCGTCCTCAAACTGTTCTTTGTTGATGGTAACTACCGTGCCAAAGTCTTTTGGCAAAATTTGCTTATAGTTGATAAACTGACCATCAATCAAGCGGTTTATCACAATCGTGTCGCCAATGTCCACCATAATGTTATTAGTGTGAACATACACTTTTATGTTGCCTTCACCATCAAGCATTTTGCAAATTTCATTTAGATTTCTGCCCGGCACGATAATTTTGAAATCACCTGTGCTATTTTCAAGCTTTTTGTTTGAAATGCTTAGCCTGCATCCGTCCACAGCCACTGCACGAATGTCTGAGCCGTTAGTTTCAATCAAAATGCCTTTAAGCACCGGCCTAGAATCATCTTGAGCCACAGCGTAAAACACATTGTTTACTAATGATTTTAAATTGTCCTTAGAAATTTCAAAATAGTTGGTTTTTTCAATCTCGCGAATTTCAGGAAACTCGTTTATGTCCATGCACTGAATAGAGCCTTCACTATCTGTATAAGCAATTCTTAATTGATTTTTTTCATTAAGCTCACATTCAATTTGCTCGTTGGTTAACTTCTTGATATATTCACCAAACAGCCTTCCTGGCACAACCGTTTGCCCAGCGTTCATCACCTCGGCACGAATCGTCTTTTCAACGCTCATTTCAAGGTCGGTTGAAGTGAGGATTAATTTATCCTCTTCACACACCAATTTGATTCCTTCAAGAATTTGAGAAGTGGTTTTGCTGCTAATGGCCTTGGACACAACTCCTATTGCCTCGCTTAACTCTAAGCCATCACATTTGAATTTCATTTTATGCTCCCTTTAACCCCTTATTTATATTACAACACAATATTATCAAATCGCCATAAAAATGTCAAATAATTTGTGAAATTTTGTAGAAAAATTTTGATTAATATTTAATTAGATTTGTTGCTTATCAGTATCTATAATTTTACATAGAGAATAGTGCTTTGCCAAATCCCCCGCCAAGATATTTTTTTATTTTATTAATTTTTTGTTAGTGGTTATTATATTATAGGGCGTGGAAATGTGTAAAACTCAAAAGTAACGCAATATGTTGTGTTCAAACCTTAATTATTCACAATATATATGAAAATTTTATCCACATAAACTGTGAATAAATGTGTGTAAACCTATGTGCAAAACCCCAAAAATGGTGTGCAAAACTCATTTTGAAAGCCTTCCTTTAGGTTTGATATTTATTTGACAAAACCCGGCAAATCTTTTATAATTAGTCAAAGTTAGGAGAGAGTATGTTGCTAGATAGTCAGTGGAAAAAAGTGTTGAATAGGGTGGAGAATGAAGTTACTGCCGTCAATTTTGATTTGTGGATAAGCAATCTTCAACCTGTGCAATATGTGAATGATGAATTGGTTTTAATTGCGCCTAGCGTTACTGCAAAAAATCAGGTTAACCAACCTGCAATTTTTGAAAAATTAACCAAGGCCGTGCGCACAGAATTCACTCCATACACATTTGTGCGAATAACTGACAAGCAAGAATATGAAGAAAGCCTAAGGAAGCAAGACGAAGAGATTGAAAAAACTAAAGATAATTCAAACTTAAAGAGCAAGTTTAATAAAAAATATACCTTTGAAAACTTTGTGGTGGGCAAGTCTAATCAAGTAGTGTGCGCAGCCATGCAGAGCGTGGCAGAAAAGCCAAGTGAAAAGTTTAATCCTCTTTTTATTTATGGCGGAGTTGGGCTTGGCAAAACACACTTGCTTCACGCGGTTGGCAACTATTTAAACGAGCATCAGCCAAATTTGAATGTGCTTTATGTAACTTGCGAGAAGTTCACTAACGACTATGTTGAAAGCCTAAAAAATGTGAAGAGCAATAGCACAAACGATTTTAGAGAAAAGTATAGAAATGTTGATGTGTTGATGGTGGACGATATTCAATTTATTTCAAACAAAACGGGCATTCAAGAAGAATTTTTCAACACATATAACGAACTATATCAAAACAACAAACAAATAATCATAGCGTCCGACCGCCCACCAAAAGAGATGAGCGCACTTGAAGAAAGGCTTAGAAGCCGTTTCTCTAGCGGACTTATTCAAGATATTCAAGAGCCAGACTATGAAACCAAAGTGGCAATTATAAAGAAAAAATGTGCCCAAGAAGGGTTTTTGATAGATAACGATGTGGTGGATTTCATTGCCCAAAAGACGAGCACAAACATAAGAGAAATGGAAGGGCTTTTATCTAAGGTGGTGTTTTATGCAAGTCTGCTTGGGAAAAACAGTTCGTCAATAGAAGATGCAAAAGAAGCACTAAAAGATTATGGAGAAGTGAAGCATAATGAGCTTGATGCAGACAAAATTATTTCCACAATATGCGAGTTCTTTAAAGTTTCGAGAGAAGATTTGGTTGGCAACAAGCGAAATAAAGAAATTGTTGAGCCAAGGCAGATGTGTATATATTTAATCAACGATTTGCTTAATATTCCTCTCACCGCAATAGGGTCAATATTTGGAAGGGACCACACCACAGTGATGCACGCGCGTGATAAAATTTCAAATCAAATAAAAACCAACCCACACACAAAAGTGTTGGTGAACGACATCAAATCAAGATTAATGAAATCATAAAAAAATAGTGGCAAGCGCCACTATTTATTTTTCTTTTCAAAGTTATAACTCGTTTTGCACATATTTTCAAGATTTCTTTCTGCCACCCAGCCAAGCTCTTTCTTTGCTTTGTCTGCATTCGCATAGCAGATGTCTATATCGCCCGGTCTGCGCCCAACAATCTTATATTTAACCTTGCCACCGCACACTTTGTTGTAGGCATTCACAATGTCTAGCACTGAATAGCCAACGCCCGTGCCAAGATTGTAGATTTTTAGCCCGCATTTAGACTTTAACTTTTTCACAGCCTTCACATGCCCAAGCGCCAAATCAACCACATGAATATAATCTCTCACGCCTGTGCCGTCATGAGTGTTGTAGTCATCACCAAATACACTTAAATATTCAAGTTTGCCTGTTGCCACGCGGGAAATATATGGCATAAGATTATTTGGAATTCCATTAGGGTTTTCACCAATAAGCCCACTATCATGCGCCCCAATAGGGTTGAAATATCTTAAAATGATGATGTTGAAAGATTTATCGCTAGCATAAACATCTTTTAAGATTTCTTCAATGAAATATTTTGTGCGACCATAAGGGTTGGTTACCGCACCTGTTTCAAAGTTTTCATAGATTGGCATAGACTTTGCCGCACCATAAACTGTTGCCGACGAGCTAAACACGAAATTTTTAACTCCATGCTTTTTCATCACTTCAAGCAGGTTGATTGTGGAAATAAGGTTGTTGTCGTAATATTCAAGAGGGAGTTTCACCGATTCTCCAACCGCTTTTAACCCGGCAAAATGAATTACCGAACTGATTTTGTTTTCACAAAAGATTTTGTCCACCAATTTATAGTCGCGAGCATCACCGATATAAACCTTAAAATTGTCATCGGTCAATTCACGAGTTTTGCAAACAATTTGCTTAATTTTGTCTTTCACAGAAATGTCGCTATTTGAAAGGTTGTCTAAGCAAACAACATCTTCGCCTGCGTTTAGCAGTTCCACTGCCGTGTGTGAGCCAATATATCCAAGCCCACCTGTTAATAAAATCATTAAAAACCTCCTATTAATGAATTTAGTTAAATTATAACAAATAAAACTAAATTTTCAAAATAATTTATAAGTTTTATGAAAAAAAGTGGCAATTTGCCACTTTTTATTCAAATTTTGTTTCGTTAAAATTTTCTCCATTAAATTTTGCAATTCTCTCTGCTCGCATCTGATTGTTATCCACACACTCGCCAAACTCGTTTGCTTGATACCAACAATTAAGATCTTCGCTGTTTGAGTGCATATATATTCTAAAAATTGAGTTGAAAGGCAAAGCGTTGCCACAATCTGGGCAGGTGAGGAAACTTTCTTTTAGCCTTTTGCGCCCAAAAGCCTTTTTGGCATATTTTGAAATTATTTCTGCTAGCATTGGCTTGCGTTGTTCGCTATTTAAACTTTCTTTTGCTTCCATTTTTTCTCCTAGTTTCATTCTATCATAAAAATTTTATTTGTCAAGGCTAAATTATAAAACTGCACCATTTTCAATTTTAATTTCATTATAAGGCAAATTTGTTTCGGGCAGATTGGTGCAAGTGATTAGTGTTTGATATTTTGTGGAAAACTCCAAAAGCCTATTCTGCCTTGCCAAATCGAGCTCGCTCAGCACATCGTCAAGCAACAAGATTGGATATTCATTAATTTCGTTTTTTATCACTTCCATGAGTGAGAGTTTCACCACAAGTGCAACCGTTCGTTGCTGACCCTGGCTTGCAAAATTTTTGCAATCTAACCCGTTAATTTTAAACTCCAAATCATCACGGTGCGGGCCAAGGCAAGTGTAGCCAAGCTCAATTTCTTTATTTATTATCTTTTCAAATTGTTCGCTTAAATCTTCTTTAATAGGCTTATCATTTGGCCTATAACTATATTCAATTTCTAAATCTTCATCTAGCGTGATTTTTTTGTGAATTTCTTTTGCAATAGGGCGCAAATTTTCCACAAATTCTAGGCGCTTTAAAATGATTTTTTCAGCCGTGTCAACCAATTGCGGAGTGAAAAGTTTTAATTGTTCAATCTTGCTATTAATGCTTTCGTTAGACTTCAAAATCGTGTTTCTCTGGCGCAAAATTTTATCGTATTTTAATAGGTTATATAAATAATTTTTGTCAAACTGACTTATGGAAATATCTAAAAAGGTGCGTCTATCCTCAGGCACTTCTTTGATGAGTTTTAGTTCATCTGGGCTGAAATAAACCACAGATAAGCACCCCACCAATTCAGTGAGTTTCAGCACATTAAGATTGTTTATTTTAATCGCTTTTTTATTTTGCTTATCCAAAAAAATTTGAATGTTTTTTTTGCCTGCGAGAGTGAAAAAATCAATGTCAATTTTTGCGCGCTCTTCACCAAATTTAATGATTAATTTATCTTTCCTTATCCTTGGGCTTTTGCCAATGCTTGAAATATATATGCTTTCCAACAAATTCGTTTTGCCTTGTGCGTTTTTGCCAACAATGAAATTTAAACCATTCTTAAAATCTATTTTTGCTTGACTGTAATTTCTAAAATTATTAAGTTTAACCTCTTTTATTTCCATTTTTATAATTATATTTTCTAAATTTAATTTTGTCAAACCTATTTGTTTTTTATTTCAATAAATTTTAAAATTAGGGCAAAATTGAGCGGTGAAAAATGTTTTACTTTTTCAAAAATTTATTTTATAATAAAAAAGCATAGGAGAAACTATGATTGAATTTAGATATGACACTCAACTTCTAATTGAAGGCAAAAATTTAAGTGAAGATGATATTCGCGATTATTTTTTGAAAAATTTTAAAGGCGATTGCTTGATTGTGGTTGGCGATGGATTGGGAGCCACGAGCGAAACAATAAAAATCCATTTCCACACAAATGAGCCTTGGGATGTGCTTAAATATTGCTCCACAGTTGGCGAAATTTGCGACATCGTTGTGGAAGATATGGATAGGCAAAGCAGAGGACTAAAAGGCTAGCAATCTTCCACAACGCACAATATCTCTGCAAAATAAAAGTTTGCAGAGAAAGAGGAGAAAAAGAGCAAAAGCCGAGGTTTGCTTTAGCAAACGAGCAAAAGCGAATTTTTCGACGAGGAAGATATGGATAGGC
>CANQDP010000001.1 GCA_947593585.1 uncultured Clostridia bacterium | reverse complement strand
CAATAGAAGTGGTTAAAAATAATCCTTATCAGTTAATTGAAGATATTGACGGCGTGGGGTTTGCCACGGCGGATAAGATTGCAATTAAAGTTGGGCTTGATTTATATGGCGAAAACAGAGTTAAGGCGGGCATTGTTTACACTCTAAAAATTGCGAGTGAGCGTGAAGGGCACACATATATGCCGACCTCTGCCCTTGTGGATAATTGCATAGAAATTTTAAATTTTAGCGAAAATGAGCGCGGTTTGGTGGAAAAATGCACCGAATATTTGCAAATTGAAGCAATGGTGAAAAATTTTTCGTATCACGGCGAGAATATCACCATGCTCACAAAGTTTTATTATCAAGAGAAATATATAGCAAAAAAACTATGCAAATTATCCTACAATCAATTTGATGACAAATTTGATTTTTTGGATAGTTTAAATCTATATCAGCGTCTAAATAAAATTCAACTAAATGGTGAGCAAACCGATGCCGTTTTGGCAAGCATCAAAAAGGGTGTGTCTATCATCACGGGCGGACCCGGCACGGGAAAAACGACAATTGTACGCTGCATTTTGGAGATGTTTAAGCAGCAAAACAAAAAAGTGCTATTGTGCGCACCAACAGGCAGAGCAAGCAAACGCCTAAGTGAAACTAGCGGAATGGAAGCAAAAACCATTCATCGTGCACTTGAAATGAACCAAGACGATAAAGATGGAGTTTTCCATAGAAACGAAAACAATCCACTTGATGCCGATGTGGTGATTGTGGACGAGATGAGCATGGTGGACGCTTCGCTATTCTATCACCTATTAAAGGCGTTGCGCTCAACGGCTAGGCTAATTTTGGTTGGGGATAAGGACCAACTCCCTAGCGTGGGTGCGGGCAATGTGCTGCGCGATTTAATAGAAAGCAAAAAGGTGCACACCACTTATTTAATCAACATTTATAGGCAAGGCAACAACAGTTTAATCATTTCTAACGCACACCTGATAAATAGTGGCAAGATGCCCGTTATAAACAATTCTAGCAAGGACTTTTTCTATGAGCAAGGGTCAGATTTGATTTCAAATAGTGAAACAATCATTGATTTGGTTACTAATCGCCTGCCAAAATATTTTGGATATAGCCCGCAAGACATTCAAGTGCTTGCACCTATGAAGGCTGGCCCATGCGGGATTGATAATCTAAACAAGCGTTTGCAAATGACAATCAACCCACATTTTAGTGGTGCGGAAGTGGCAACCGAGTTTTCTAAATATCATGTGGGCGACAAGGTGATGCAAATCGTGAACAATTATGAAATGAGTTATTCACGATATGAAGAAAACGGAATGGTGCTAGAAGGCAGTGGCGTTTTTAATGGCGACATTGGTTACATAATTAAAATTGAGCCTGAAACACATGAATTGACCATAAGATTTGATGATAATCGCGTGTGTGTTTACTCTCCTGCCGACCTTTATCAAATCACCCTAGCCTACGCTATAACCATACACAAAAGCCAAGGCTGTGAATTTGATTGTGTGGTTATTCCTCTTGTGCCGGGTGCACCAATCATTGTTACTCGAAATTTGCTCTACACGGCAATAACTCGTGCAAAAAAAGTGGTGGTGCTGGTTGGGAGCAAACAAATTCTTGCCCGCATGATTCATAATAACTACACCGCCAAACGATACACTATGCTGAAAGATTTCTTGATTGAAGAATTTAAAGAAAATTAAGCACCTTTGCGTGCTTTTTTTGTAAATTATGCGTTATTTGTTGCTTGGAGATAAAAATTTTGTTGTTTTTTGGCGTTTTTTATGGTAAATTATTTTTTATGAAAGAAGAAAATTTAGACCAAAAACCAAAAAAACAAGATAATGTTGTGAAAAGATGGTATAAACTCTGTGAGCCAAACAAAAAAGATTGGGCTTTGCAAATAATCACTTATGTGCTTTACGCCACAATCAATGCACTTATGGCAATTTTTGCAGCAAAGACAATCAACTGCCTTTATAACAGCGATTGGAGTGGCGCTTTCTTTTGGCTTGGAGTGGAATTTTTAGACATTTTGCTTAGAAGTGTGATTGTGCATTTTGAATATCACTATTATGGCAAAGTGTATGGCGGAATAAACAAAACCCTTTCTGGAAAGATATATGACAAAATCATGTCGGTCAACGCCTCTGAAATTAAGAAGTTTTCACCCGAAAAAATTATAAATATTGCACAGAGCAACACTTCCTATGCGTGCGAATTTCCAGAATATGTGGCATCAATGATTTCAAAAGTTGTGTTTATCGTGGTGGCGGTTGTGGCAGTGTTTTCCACAAGTTGGCTGGCAGGGCTAATTATTCTGGCACTAGGATTGATAAATTTCTTTGTGTATAGAATATTTCACAAAAAACTTGGCTACCGCTTAAAAAGGCGCTTTGAAACGCAAGACGATAGATTTAGAGAATATTCTCGCATTATTAACGCAAAAGATGTAATCACCGAACTTGGTGCGCAGGACGAATATAAGCAAAAAATTTATAAGCATGTGGACAATTTTGATGACGAATATTATAAATATTACATGACTTATTCTTTCAAAGAAAACATCTATTATATAATGTGGAATGCGGTTGTTTACATCATCACCGCCGTGCTAATCTTCTTGGTTTCAAAAAATATGTTTGACATTGCCCTATATTTGGTGGTTGTGCCTTATCTAACAAGTTGCACCACTAAATTTAATGAGTTGTATGACAAATTTGGCGGCACTGAAAATATGCGTGTGGATGTGGACAGAGTAAATTTAATTTTGTCGCTCACAGACAAACAATTAATTAGTTATGGTGATGTGAACAAAGTGTGTGAAGGATATAACCTAGGCTTTGTGAATGTTGGCTATCAAGACAAATCCGACCCAAAATTAAAATTAACCAACGCCAACCTCGCATTTAAAATGCACGCAATAAACATTGTGCGTGGCGAGCGCGGAAACGGCAAAAGGCTTGTATTTGACATTTTGCGTAGACATATTGTGCCAACCGAAGGCGTGGTGCTGCTCGACAACTTAAATTTGTTTGACTACTCGCCAAAAACATTTAAAAACCACATTGACTATTGCTCTCAGCACCCTATGTTTATTAGCGGCACAATTTTAGAGAATTTGAGAGCCACAAAACGTGATTTATCTAAACTCAACGATTTAATTGCCGAACTTGGCTTAAGCGAAGTGATTGCCCGCCAAACTAACGGACTAGACACACAAGTTGACGACATTAAAAGCCCTGAGGACCGCTTCTGGATTGGCGTGCTTAGAGCGGCTTTAAGCAAGTGCAAAATCTTGATGATTTATGAATATCCCGACACAGACAACCCAGAGTTTCGCCAAATTTTCCAAAACATAATAAAGACCTGCGAAACGGATAAGCGCACACTGATATTGTTCACTCACGACAGCGAGCATGACGAATTGGCAGATTGTGTGTTTGAAGTGAATAATGGCAGGGCAAAACAAGTGAAATAATGAAAAATGAAGGTGGCTCACCTTCATTTTTTTGTGCTAATTTAGTGTGATTTTAATTTTGTGTGCGCCAGAGTGAACACAAACACTTGCTTTGCTCCATGCTCTTTCAACACTTTGCTCAACTCACTTGATGTTGCTCCAGTGGTGAACACATCATCAATCAGCAAAATAGACTTAGATTTAATTTGATTTTTATAAGCATTGTTGAAGCGAAAACTTCCTTGCACATTTTGACGCCTTTCTTCGAAACTTAGTGCGGTTTGAGTGGTGCCCTCTTCCACCTTTTCAAGAAGTGGCAGGCAGGGTTTATTTGATTTATTGCCAATATCCAGAGCAAGCAATTCGGCTTGATTATATCCTCTTATCTTTTGCTTTTTAGGATGCATGGGCACGAAAGTGATAACATCATAAGGCACATTCCAATCTTTAAGAACTTGCCAAATAAAATTTGAAAATGGCTCGCTTAAAAATTTCATTGCGTTATATTTATAGTTTTGAATTGCAAGCCTAACCGCACCATCATAATCAAACACACTTTTCGCTAGGTCAAAATAAAAATTATGCCTGCTGCAATTAAGGCAAACACCCGTTTCATCTTCTCTCATTGAGCCGCCGCAACGCGAACACGGATTTTTAATAAATGGCAGTGTGCGAAGGCAGGGCAAGCAGCAATCATTTATTTCGCCACCACCCAATTCCTCATCACAGAAAATGCACTTATTATGGCGCGGGAAAAACACATCTAAAATTTTAGTTTTAAATTTTTCTAAATTTGGAGTTTTTCTTTTGTCTTTCATAGCGTTCACACCCAAAAATCTAAATTTATCAAAAAAATTTTCAAAATCTTAGAAAAAATTGGTTTTTAATAGAAAAAATGCCCAATAAATGAGCATTTTTAAAAATTTTTAGCGAACTATTTAAGTTCAACTGTTGCACCAGCGGCTTTTAATGCCTCTGCAAGAGCGTTTGCCTCAGCGGTTGGAACATTCTCTTTAACAGTTGCGCCTGCAGTTTCAACAAGGGCTTTAGCCTCCATTAAGCCAAGACCTGTTGCCTCTCTAACTGCCTTAATAACAGCAATTTTGTTTGCGCCAACATCTTTAAGGATAACATTGAATTCTGTCTTTTCCTCTGCTGCTGGAGCGGCTTCTGCTGCAGCTGGACCAGCAACAACAGCGGCTGCTGCGCTAACGCCAAATTCTTCTTCCAACGCTTTAACCAACTCGTTTAATTCAACGGCGGTTTTTGTTTTGATTTCTGCAACGATTTCTTGAGTTGTCATAATTTTTCTCCTTTTAATTTTTTTGCCTTTTAGGCTGATTTGCCACTAAGTGGCACAATGCAGATTAATTCTTCTCTGCGATTGCTTTGAATGCACGGGCAAGGCTTGCCACTGGTGCATTGAGGACATAAAGTAATTGAGCCACAAGTTGTTCTTTGCCTGGAATAGATGCGAGAGTAACCACTTGCTTTTCATCAACTGCTTTGCCATTATAAAGACCTGCTTTGATTGTGATGTTTTGATTGTCTTTCATTGCCGTTTTCACAAGCCTTGGGGCAAGGGTTTCGTCATCACCGCTAAAAGCGAAGGCTGTTGTGCCATTCAGTGCTTCGTCTAACCCCGAGATGCCAAGTTGCTCACAAGCTTTCTTAAAAAGTGTGTTTTTAATAACCTTATAAGCCACATTGTTTTCACGGAAGTTTTTACGAAGAGCAGTGTCCTGCGCAACGGTCGTGCCACGGTAATCCACCAAAACCACAGACTTTGATGAAGATATCAGCTTTTTAATGTCCTCCACAGCAAGTTTTTTTGCTTCTTGATTTGCTGACACTTTTCCTCCTTTTCATAAATAAAAATTCCTCTTGCCAAGACAAAAGGAATTTGAAAATTTATTTCGACATTCTTTTTCTCTCCTACACAAGATCGTCGTCGCAACGCTCACTTTTGCTAGTTTGTTTCGTTTCACTTCACAAACATAAGCCTAAGTTCGGTTGCTCCTCCATCCCACTGCGAACAAGTTCTCGTGGGAACCCTTTGACACTTTTGCCGGTACTCCTCTGCCCCATATCGAACAAGTTCTCATGGGGACCCCAAAACCAATCTGCCGCAAACTGAGTTCTGGATTTCACTTCACAAACATAAGCCTAAGTTCGGTTGCTCCTCCATCCCACTGCGAACAAAGTTCTTGCGGGAACCCTTTGGCACTTTTGCTAGTTTATGTGGTTTGATAAGGGTTTGCTCTGACGAATTATGCATAATGCACTTGTGGTCTTTGGCGAAATTTTTATTTATCTAGCACTATTATATAGATGTGCGAAGGATTTGTCAAGTGGTTTTTTGAAGATTTTTTAAAATTTTGGTTTTATGTTGACTTTTTGTTATTTTGATGATATAATTAAGGTGAAAATAATTTTTTTGGAGGAAATTTATGGATGGTTTAATTAAAAGAATGGGCGATAAATTGAAAGATTTGTCCTACTCTGTTAGCCACAGCAAAGTGGTTAAAATGTTGGCGGCGGGTGCGCTTTCCTTGTCTATGGCACTTTCTTTTGCTGCGTGCAACCCAAGCAGCCAGATTACGCCAAATCCACCGGTTATAAACCCCGGCACTAATCCCGGCACAGACCCAACCAATCCGGGCACAAACCCAGGCACGGACCCAACCAATCCGGGCACAAATCCTGGCACAGACCCTACCAATCCTGGCACAGAAGACCCATACGCAAAATATAGCCCTGCCCTGCAAGCGGTGCTAAAAAGCAATTATTACAACAAACAAATATATAAGGCTAAAAATGGGCAATTTGGAATAATTAACGGCTATCCAATTGCTAAAAATGTGTTTGGGCAAATTCCATATAAATTTTTAGAGGATGAAGGATATAATGTTGATGAACTTAAGACAACAGATGTTGAAATAAACGCCCTCACTTATACATACGAAGGAAAGGAAAACGAGTTATATAATCTTGTTAATGTGTCTTACAACACCAAAGATAGATATATCAGCCAATACTTATTGAAATATAAGATTTCCGACCAAGAATATAAAGACTTAAAAATGTTAATTAATGGCAACTATATTCAAATTGGTTTGTTTGTGCAAGAATTAAACAATTTCCACACTCCAGAAGTTGTGTCGCATTACAATATTGGATATGATGCTTATAATAAAATAATTAAAGATTTCAGCAATGGAACGCCTATCAATGATATGCTTGAGGGACAAGCTTCAGCATTCGCTCTTCTAAGCGTAGATTCAAATCAAGAAACCAATAGTTATACAATAGGTATGAGAGTGTTTGGCTCTAACACTAATGAATATTTGCAAGATACAAAAACATTAGATGTAAAGTTTAACTTCTGGGACGGGGCGACATACAATAATGAAATTTTTGATATTTTCTCCGTCTTCGGAAGATACTCAGATTATTCCGAAACTTCAAATATATCCATGTATAAAGACTATCCTGGATTGGGTGGTAAAGACTTAGCCATTTAAAAAACTTTGCGGAAAACCGCAAAGTTTTTTTATTTCGCTCTGAATTGTCCTGAGGTGGTCTGTTTGCCTGCGGAACCCAAACTGCAACTCTTATTTCCACCAAGTGTAACTTGCAAACTCTCTGTGAGAAGAGTTGTTTTATTTAAGTTCGGGTCTTTATATGGTTTTGAGAAGATTCCGACCATGCGAGTTCTATATAGATAGAATGGCTGTTTGCCTGAAACTCCTACCACCCAAATACCATTCTCGAAAGGTATTCCCGTTCCGCTCTCTGCTCCGTCCCTATCATAAACTTTACCTTCAACAAACTTAAATCTGGTGTAAATCTGATAGTCGTCATTCATTAAGAATTTGTTGCGATTATAATCCACATCTTGAGCGCCCGTTTCAACATGGGTGGTTTTAAGCACATTTCCTTCCACCATCATATTATTATCTTTCATGTAGATTTCATACACATCATCAATCAAATCCACCTTATAGACCATTTTCACTTTTAGTGCGTCTGCATTTGTTACGCCTTCAGGTTTTGGTTCGATATAGTATTCGTTATAAGAAGCAATATTTTTGATAAAGGTTGCAAAATCAATTTCTACTTTACTGTTAGCATCGCCGGTTCTATATAGAGTGATTTTTGAAGTGATTGAATTCAATTCGGCTTCAGAAACTCTCTGAAGAAGCGAATATACAAATGAATTTCCATTATTGTCCACCTCGTCTCCATTTACTGTGCCGACCTTATAACCACCATCCCAATAGAAATAGGTTACTTCGAAGTCAATGCCTGACGAGCCTGAGGTGGTCAATACATTTGAATTGATATAGATAATGCTTGAATCTCTAGCCACTGCACCACTAGTTTGATTACTTTCGCAATAAGGGTTGGTGAATGATTTTGGATAAAGGGTGATTGTTACACTCTGTGCATATCCATTCTCACCCTCTCCAGATAAGTTCAATGATCCTCCTCGAGCATTTGAACCTCCCGCGCCTGTGGTTGCTGAGGTGAACTCATAAATCAGAGTTTTGTTTGCGTCAACTGACTCGGCTGGAGTGTTTGGGTCATCATCGGTGTCCACTTGAATTTTATAGGTATAATTTACCGTGATATAGTCAACGCCCGCCGTTTTGCCTGCGGTATCGTAATCCGCTTCCAATCCTGCATATTTGAATGTGCCCACGAAGTCTTCTTTATTGCTCGTTTGAATTCCGTTTGCTGCATAATAGGCATTTTCCATATAGCCATAGCCGAGATAATATCTATTTGGCAAAGTATCTGAACCATTGCCTCCTAAAGCATATCCATGCGCGCTTATATCTTGTAAATATGCTGCGCTCATTGCTCTGTTTTGAGGCACAAATTTTACTCTTTCAGCTTGAGAGAATTCGTCTAATGTGATGCCGCTTGCCTGTTGCCCATCTTTATGGTCAGACAGAACTTGGCTGCGATCAGCATTTAAGTATAGGCTATTTCCCGTCAAATCGGATTCGTTTATTGTGTATTCCATCGTTGTTGGGTCAAACACACCTTGCACATGGTATAGCCCATTAATTTGTGCATATTGCGAAGCGTTATAATTATCTGGGTTGAAGTAAATTTGTGTGCGCTCAGCATCCGCTTTTGCTGCAAACATATGCATATAGTAAACGCCGTTTTTGTAAACATAGGTTGGCACTAACACATATCCTTGCCCCGCATAACTTGTTCCCTCATATGAGAAGTCAGTCCATGGTCGACTTGCTTCATTTCGAATTGTAACAGATGATTTTGCCACAACATTGATGTCTAAATCTGCGTCTGTGCTGATGTTGTTTAGATCGCTCTTCATGAATAGATAGTATTCACTATAATATGTGGATGGGCGAACAGATGAATAATAAACATATAATTCGCCGTTGTCTGTGATGGTTGAGTCAATTTGGGTTAGCATTTCTCCGCCCATAGCAGTTTCTTTATATTGAACTGTGCGTGTGTATGTGGCGGACATATAGCCATAAGACACATCTTTTGCGTTGAAGTAAGTGTTGAGTGCACTTCGATGTCCTATATGATTGTTGGTGACTATCGCAGTAATGCCTGTTATAAGGCCCATTATGGTTGTGCTAGCAGCCAGCGCACCAGATAATATGAAGGCAAATCCGAGTGCACTAATACCAACTGCAAATGCCTCAAAGACGAAGAATACTGCAGCAACAGCAGCAAAGCCAATGAGTAACCATTCCCACCATGCCAATTCTCTAACGGAGGTTTGCGCATTATTGACTAAGTTGAACGCCTCTTTGCTAATCATGCCGGAAACATTTAAAACTGAGCCATCATCCGACAACGTAAGGTCGTTATATGCTTTATGAGGCCCTGTAGATGCGTTTCCTTCTTCGTCATATTCGGTCGTTGTGCCACTAGTTGTGTAGTTTTGGAACATGGTTTTAAATTCAAAGTAGGCAGATCCTGAAGTGTTATATATCGAGTGGTCTAGCGGATAAACAAATGTCTTGGTGCCGATATAAATCTGGCCATCTTTGCTGGTTTTATGACTTGAAGCATTAACTTTTTCTCCACCAACTGTTGTGTAATGTGATTCGTTGTCAGGCATTCCTGACCTATTAAATCTGTCGGTTTGGTTAAACATATCTGCACCTGCATAAATCCAACCAAAGTATGTGAGAGTGTGAGCAGCATTGCTATAAAGGGTTGATACATCCTCATTGCGATCATGACCTTGATCGTCTTTGCGTTTATCAATAAATTTCATATCAGAATGTTTCAAATCAATATATGCTGTGCCATAGGCAAGACCATCATCTACATGAATGTCATCTTCCACGCTTGAAACTGCCTTGCCTTGCTCGTCCATAAGCAAGTCGCCAACGCCTATGCGAGAATATAGCTGAGCGGACTGACCCTCTTCACTTTCATAAACGGTGAAGAACACATAGTTATTAAATTTGTCCTCATTAAATTTTGTATCCGGCACGCCCGCAATAGAATCGCCCGTGGCTTCCACAAACTTATCTCTAAGCGTGTTGCTTGCTGAGCCGTTCAGATTATAGATGATTTCGCCTGCTCGGGTTTCATCAATCTTACTGCCGTACCATGTTGGACTATTTGCCGTGGTGGCAACATATGTGATGCGCCCTGCATCGTACACTTGAGTGATAGCATCCCACTCCAAAGTGCCCGACTGGTTGCTACCCGTGCCGGCTGGGATGTTTCGCTGCATGGTTTTAAACATAGTGTAATCTCTAGCCCAACCGAAAGCGTCATTTAATGGATTTTTTGCATTCGGGCCAAACCACGAAGATGTGTCAAACTGTGTGAAATCTTCGCCCTCATCCACTGTGTTTCCCTCAGAGCCACGAGAATAAGAGATTTCAAATTTATCTTGGTTGACATAATATGCTTGTGCAATCAAGTATAGTTGAGATTCGTTGTTGTTATCGTAATCATAGGTTGAGTCGCCATCTTTATAGTTTTGGTTCTCTATTGTGTTGATTGTGAAGGCATATTTGTGCCAACCAATCACATAAGCTTCTGTGCCCACGTTAGTGGTCTTTTTAAGCATTCCCACCAAACCGCCAAAGTTTTCTTTTTGGTCGCCATCAACAGTAAAGATATTTGTATCTTTAGACACAACGTTTGAATTGAGCACGCTATTTCCGTTTCCAATGTTGCCTTCTAGCCTGCCCACCAAGCCGCCAACATAATAAGAAGATGAATTGTTTATGTTAATCTTTAATGAATTAGGACCTTGAATTTTTAAGCCATCAAAATTCACATCTGCCTTGCCGAACAAGCCTCCCACATAGATGCCTGAATTGTTTGTGTCGCTTTGAAGTTTGATTGTGATGGTTGGATAGCCTGCGGCGTGCACATAGCCCGCATCATATTTCGTTTCAAACGGAATTGAAGCGCTTGAGCCACTAATATAACCTGCAATGCCTCCCACTTGATAAGCACCCGTGGTGTTGAAAGTGCCTGCCTGCAAGGTTGGAGTTTCGATATAGTGCTTTTTGCCAGAATCTGTGCCTGTTACTTGCTTTTCATCGTCTGCCCTATAATAGCCATAGAATGTGCCAACATTGATGCCTGCTGGAGCTGCAACAGTGGAGCGGCTCATCGTGTTTTCTTCAATATTAGCTAGCACGGCTTTAGCTGAGGTGGTGCCTATAAATCCGCCGAAACCGGTGGACATATTGTCAAATCTCATTGTTGCATTGGAGTTAACGCCTAATTTTACGTCAACAAGCTGATTAATATCTTTAAATTCGCCTTTTGTGGCATTAACGCAATTATTAGAAATTGTGGAAATGACTTGCTCGCTATATCCTTCTTGTGCGGAGAGCACTTTTGTGCTTGAAACTGAGCAACCAGTGATTGACAAATCATCGCCTGTGGCACCAATTAAGCCACCCACACTTGAAGGCAAGAAGTAGGCTGCGAATAGTGGGCTCTTTTGCCACAGTTCTTCGTCATAATACTGATATTGTATGCCAAAATATATGCCTCTAACTTCAACTGCGCCTGCCGAGCAATTTGTGATTGTGGCTTCAGTGAAATATCCCACAATGCCACCCACGTTGAAGTTGCCAGACACTGTGCCGCTATTCACTGAAAGGTTTTGAATGTTGCTATCGCCCTCAACTTTGCCGATTGCGCCACCCACATTTATAACGCCAACTATTGTGCCGCTATTTGTGGATGTGGTTGTGGCTGTGATGGTGGATTTGCCATCAAACAAACCGATTAAGCCACCAACTTGCGCATATCCCCAAATTTCTTTTGTGTTTGACATTGTGCCTGCCAATGTGCAAGCGTCTGTTGCATAACCGATTATGCCACCAACATTTTGAGCGAAGAATGCATAGTATACGTCATTTGAGCCGGATAATAGGTCGTAAGTGTTGTAAGCGAACTCAAAGGCAACCGGCTTGCCATTATCTGTGTCCTGCTCGCCTACAACAACCTTATAAGAGGCTTTGTCGCTATCGGCAGAATTTGTTTTGATTTCTGCCTCGTTTTTGATTGTGCCATTGAAAGTAACTTTTTCTGCACGGCCAATAACGCCACCGACATTTTTAATGCTTGGCATAGAAGTTAGAACATCCGTTACTGAAACCGCACCACTGGCGTCAATCATTTCAATCATAATTGGGCTGATTTGAATTTTGTTTTCATTTTTGATTGTTATATTTCCACAATCAAAGCTGCTTGCTGCAAATCTGCCAAACAAGCCACCCCAGTTTATAAAGCCATTTTTGCCAAGATCGGTCGTTTTGAGTTTTGTGAAAGTGCGAAGGGTAACGAAATTATTTTCCTCTAAGAAGTTCCAAACTTCAACTGCTTGGCTAGTGGTGTTTTCTGTGAGCGTGTTCACCGCTCCGTCAACGAAATTGCCTATTGCACCACCAACATTATTATAGCCACTTAGCTCTGAAATGGTGATTTTGCCATCCATATCCTTCGCAAGGATGATTTTGCCACCTTCAAACAAGCCAACAAATCCACCAACATTGTTGCCTTTAACTGAGAATTTAGATAAAGAAATGTTAGCAGGCTGGTCTGAGCCCGATTCTCCTAATTCTCCCGGCAACACCATAAGTGTGCCGCCCATTTGATAACCGATGAGTGCGCCATAGCCACATTTTGAATTTGATTCTGCTTTGTCGCCCTCGTTTGTGATGTCTATCTCTAAGTCGTTAATCGCGAAGTGCTCTGCACAAGCGATTGTGGCGTCGTCTGTGTTGGCATCTCCCTTATCTAGCACTGCCGCAATCAAGCCGAAATAGCTCCTATCCCCTTTCAAGGTCAATTCAAAGCTATTGCCACTCTCAAGCTGCAATTCGCAATTTGAGAAGGTGAAAGCCGCCTCCTGCACTTCATAAGCCAAGCCGCCCAGCCCCGCAGCTGAATATTCACTTGAGAAGTAGATATCAATATTTGACACTTCTCTCTTGTTGTCTTGCGAACTATCATTATTTTGATGTGGTCTAGCAAAGCCCACAATTCCGCCCACATTAGTGTTGGAATTTCCGCTCTCTGCTGCACTTGCGCTTTCAATTATGTGAATTGCAGTGTTCAATTCATCATTGCCATACACTGTACCCGCATTCATAATGCCAATTAGCCCGCCACCATAGTTGACGCCGTCAAATGACACTCTGAAATTGTTGCCCCCAGTGAATGACACATTGCCCTTCACAAGATTGCCTATGATTAAACCTGCATAGGTTGAGCCTGTGAGGCTGATTGCCGTGTCTTTTTGCTGCTGAATAAATCCACTATTGGAAATTTCCACATTTGAGCTGCCCACAACCGAGCCAAGCATTGCGGAAACATATCCGTCCGCTTCTGCCACGCCCGAATAAGACGCTTCTTTGTCGAAATAAATTTTGTCTATTTTCACAACCTTGCTTGAATTTGAATCAACTTTAACGCCCAGAGCACCACTATTTTTCAACTCATACATATTGCCAAACAAGATGCTGCCAAAATATGCATCATTAATATTGTCAAACAACCCTTGTGTGCTAAGATTTTCAACCCTGCACATTGTTTCTGTTGGGTCGTCATCAAGCTCGCTAGACACACTCTTTTTAGGTGTGAAATCATAATATTTGTTTGAAACGAACAAGCCGTTGAATTGTGCGTCTGTGTAATGGAAGCGATTTGGAGTGGAGCCCTCATTTTGCGCAGATGAGCCGACGCCCGTCCAGCTATAATACTGCTCCTCAATTTCGCCTTCGTGATTTGTTACGCGATATGTGCCATCTAGGTCGTATATCAGCACATAGTTGAAGTTTGTGAATAGATTATTTGCTTCGCCGGATGGACCAATCGTTACCGAGTTTGCAATGCCTTGAACGGCCTTCAAAACGCCAAGGTGAGGCACTTTAAATGCGTGAGTGTAAAGATAATTTGGCTCTTTCAATTCGTTATCATAATCGAAAATTAATGCTGCCGCTTCTTCATGCTCACTCTCATATAGTTTGCTGTTAGGGTCGATATATGCTTTGTCTGTGCCCGTGCCGGTGTAGAGCTGATAGTTGATGCGATTTAATTGCATTTCGCTATCTCTCTTATAGAAGTTATAAACCGGATATAAGTAGTTATAGCCATAAGTTAAGCTATAAAGGTCAACATAATATTGATTGTAATCCTTCACAAATGACTTGACAGTTGTGAGCCAATTGCCTGCCAAAAGTTGATTGTTTTCAGCGTCTGCGCCTGCCATCAAGAATTGAGTTTCAACCGTTTTGAGAGCGGTTATTTCTGCAGATGGCAAGCCTTCGCTTGGTTTGAATTTTTCTTCAACTTCTTGCTTGTTAACATTTATATCAATATAGTTGTTTTCGCCAAAGCCGGTGCTGATTGTGCCCTCTTGTGAAGCCTCTCCAACCATTGAAGAAGCTGAGAAAGCATTGTTTGTGATGTTTGTGATAAGCCCCGCCATATAGCAGTTGTAGATATAACTATTCTCTCCATTATTCAACACTATGCCTGCGGCTTGATTTTCTGCCGTTTGATTGTCGATATAACCTGTGAAATAGCAAGACATAATTTTTGAATGGTTTGTGCCCACTATGCCTGCCAAACTGCCAGATAGTTTGATGATTTCTGCAGACGAATAGCAGTAAGCCACAAAGCCTTGGTTTGCGCCCACAATTAAGCCGTTTGCTCTGCCCTGTGTGGTGATGCCTGTGCCTTGCACTGAGCAGTTGAACACTGCACCGTTATTTGTGCCAGCGATTGCGCCGCCACCTGCGGCGAAGAAACTGCTTGCGTCATTTGCCTTCATCACTAAGTGGATGTTGGACACTGCAGAGTGCTTCAACACTTCATTCACCAAGCCGACACTTGGATTTAACTTCATTAAAGAGTATTCCATCTCGCCGCCAATCAGCACGCCATTTAAGTCTTTCTCTGCCGGCAACAAATTAGTTTGAAGTGGGTCTGCCTCAATAATATAGAAGGTGTAGTCATCTCCTATACTGTTAAGCGCGCCAGGATTAATTCGTCTTGGATTGAATGCACTGCCGTCATGATAACAGCCTATCTTATTTTCAAAGTCTAGGTCGAGCACACCATAGCTTACCAACTCGTCATCCGTTTGAATTAGGTATGGCAAATTATTATCCAACAACTGCCATGCCCTATCCGCAATGAAACTCTCTTGCCAAGAATTAGTGTGAAGCAACACATTTGCCGATAGGTTATATGCTTCTGTGCAAAGTTCTTCTGGGAAGAGCGAAATGTCGCTTGAATAGTAAACCTCAGTGCAATCAATGCTGCCTTCACCATCTATGCCGCCAAGCACAGCGTGAATGTTCAAGCTCTTGATTGAACTTGATGCAATGCTATCTGCAATCAAACTTGAAGCACTGATTGCTTTATTGAACGACACGGAAGCAGATAAGCCAACAAGCCCGCCAACATACACATTATAATTGCCCGTTTCACTTGGTGCAACTTGCTTTGTGATTGGCACAATTCTTCCGCCTGCAATGCTATTAAGAGCATTCACCTCACCTTCCGACTTGCCCACAAATCCGCCTGCATAAATGCTCATTGTGGAAGAAGCCGAACCGATTATGAAATCTTCATAAACTGTAACTTCATTTAAAACTATTGTGCCACTTGCCGAACTTGCAGCATCTTGACGAGCCACAACGCCGCCCGCACAAATTGATGCGATGGTGCAAGTGTCCACTTCTTCACCCGTTTCAGACTCAGCTTCGCACTGAATTGCCACATTAAACACGCACTGATTAACTTGTGCTTCGCCATTAGTGTATAGCTCTGCCACACCGCCCGCAGCGGAAACTGTGTTTGCTTGCAAGCTTGTTAAATCAATTGCGGTCTTAACAAAGCACAATTCTATTGGGGTTGCTGTGGAGTTTGCCGTTCTGCCATATCTGCCAAGCAAACCTGCAACGCGCAAGAAATCGGAACTATTCGCACTTGAACCGCCGCTGATTGATAGCTTTGTGGTTGCGTTGTCGCTAGAGATTGTGCAGTTATCTATATAACCGGCAAAGCCGCCCAAATATGTGGCATCTTCCATAGCGGAAACTGTCAACTCAACCTCTCTAAATTGCTCATTCTTTTCAACATTGCCAACAAACACATTTGTGATTGAGCCATCTTTTGCGTAGCCTATTGCACCGCCGACATATGCGCTGCCATACCCTTGCAAACTGAGGGTGAATTTTGTTTTGAAGTTTTCTAGGTTGCCCACGCTAGAATTTCTAACCGTCAACCTATTTTGCTCGGCTATGCTTGTGCTAGTTTTCTCTATCTGCCCTGCCAGACCGCCGAAATAGATAGCACCGTCATTATCCGTGCCTAACGCCAAATCCACATTTCCGTTGAATGTGCATTTTTCTATTGAACTGCTCTCGCCTTTACCAACAATGCCGCCAAAACCTGTAACATTTTTATCGCTCTTCACAAGGAAGTAAGCATCGTTGCAGGTTACAAATTCGCTGCCTTCAACATAATCGCCAACATAAACATTTAAGTTGCTGAATAAAGAAATTCTATTTTCGCTTGGTGAATCATCGCAAGAAACGCCACCTATTTGCATATAGCTGTTTTGAGTTAGGTTGATGGCAGATTCTGCATTGCTAGATTGCGTTGGCTTCCACACGAAATCGATATTTCTAATTCTTGCACCTTGCGTTTGCTTGAATAAGCCTGCCGTTTGATTTGCATAATCTGCATTTGAAACATGGAGGTTATAAACGCGTGGAAGTGCAGGATTTTCCAAATTACCTTCGTCATCCAAGCCAATATCACCTTCCAGCGTGCCTGTGAAGTTGACATTAAACACCCAGTTGTGCTGTGATTCCCAGCCTGCCATGTCTATATCCTTCACAATCTTATAATTGAGGTCTGGGTGCTCAACTAAATAATCGAAATCCGAAGCCTCATCAATTCTAATGAAGTTTTCTGCATCCTCTTTGATGAGGTGTGGATAATATTTTGTGTTATCAAGTGTCCAATACTCAGCTGGCCACTCTTCAAACATACTATAGAACAATTCAGATTGGTTAATATCATCCAAATTGTATAATTTTTTAATCTCCTTACCCGTTCCTGCGCTGAATTTGATCACATCTTCAACATCATTTTTAGCATAATTATTCACTATGCCAACAAACACTGCAAGGTTATCTGAGGTGATTTTGCCGTGATTGCTGCGGATGTGCACATTGCTCCCGTCTTGATAATCGGCGCAAAGATAGTCTATTTGTTTATCTTCGATTGACACTAATTTGCCAAGAGTGCCGTCATCTGTGTAATCGCGCACATTGCCTGCAATAATCTCTTTTAAAGTGTTGTTGTCCGTCAATATTGTGGAGAAAGTGTGCTCAACATTTGTGTTTGTTGGAGCATTTAAGCGAAGCACATCTATTGCGTATGTGCGATATTCGCTAAATTCATTCAAACCGTCTGCAATGCTATATGCTTTGCCGATTAATCCGCCCACCTTAGTGATGATTGAATTATCCAAATTTACATATGGCACAGCATAAGAATGCACGATTGTGCTGCCAATGCTTAGCCCCATCAGTCCGCCAAATGTGGAAGCCACATCAACACTTGATTTGCTATAGCAACTTTCCACCGTTTGTGAAATGCCTATGCCAATCAAACCGCCGGCATAACCTTCACTAGATAGCAGGGTTGAATTTCCAATGTTGTTTACATCACTATTAAGGCTTGCGCCGTCATTTTCTTCCAATGCCAAAATGTAGGCTGCAAAATTCTTATCATAGTCAAATTGTTTTTCAAATTCTGGTGCGGTAACTTGTGATGCAATAATTGTGCCCAAACCAACACCATAGATGCCACCAACCGCCTTTATGCCTAGCAGATTTGTGTTGTCCCCCACAAAGAATTTGAGTTTGAACGCTCTGGTGTTTATGTTTGCGTATCCTGCCACACCACCAGAATATATGCCCTTAATGTTTCCTCCCTGACGAGCAGACATTTGATTGCCATAAACTGTGATATACGAAACATTGTTTACAACATTTGAAAGCCTTTCAAGGTCTAGCACGCCAGCAATTCCGCCGGCAAATGACATAGTCTTCACATAGTCTTCATAATTGCCGTAGAAACCTATTGTGCCACGCATATCAGCGAACTCGGATTCGTTATAGTACATAGCATTGCCGGAAATGTGTCCGCTAATCGCTCCAAGATTTGAATCAATGCCATATAGCAAACTCTTGCCCGTGATTAAGCCTGCCACACCACCTACCAAGTTCATGCCCGGAATGGATGTGTTTGTGCCATTAAATGATAGATTGATTAAGGCAGTGTTGTCGATTGTGCCTGCCAAACCGCCTGAATAGGTGATTTCAATTGTGCTTAAATCGTTATCCGAAATGTTTAGAGCACCAAAGTTGAAATCGATATTTTTGATGAACGCATAATCAATTTCTGCAAATAGACCAACCTTATCTATTGATGTGGCACTTTGACCACCTTGCTTATCCAGCACATTTAACGAAATGTTAGATATGCTCATGCCGTTTCCTTCAATGCTGGTTACAACATTATTAGATTTGTCGCCAAGCACGAAGTCCGTTCTCGTTAAGATAGAGGCTGTGCTGAAATCAATGTTGTTGATAAGCCTGAAATAGCCGTTCATATTTTTAAGTTTTGCTTCAATGTCGTCATCTTTGCCCGTAACACCTGTCAAAACCCTATTAAATTCTTCTGCATCTCTAATGATATTTGGATTGTTCACGCTGCCAAGCATAAAGTCTGGCGCATTTGCGTAAACATTCGTGTTGTTGTCCGAACTTACTAAATATCTATAAGAATGAGAAATTTGATTTGCCGTGGTTAGCTCTGGCAAAACGAGTTTTGCATTCGTTGCCACTGAATAATAACTCCAAACGCCCTGATTTCTTTCTTCACTGCGGTTGCTTTGAATGAACACAAAGCCTGAGAGTGAATTTGCGTTTGCAAAGTTATCAAGATTATATGCCACAGCCTGACCTTGACCATCTTGCCTAATCACATCATAGGTGTTGCCCGTTTCGTCTAGATAATAGCAGTTTGTGATTGTGCCGCTAGAGAGCAAGTTATCGGCTGCATCAACGCCCACAAATGGTTGCTTTGCAGCATTATTTGCTGGATCGTCCTTATCCAAATCCATGTCGCTTGCTGAATAACTTGTGGTGATTGTTGCGCCCGACATATTTTGATAAACAAATCCGGCAGACAACGCAGAGTTTGTAACCACCTTGATGTTTGCAAAGCAATTTTCAATGTTGCCTGTGTTGGTGTAAACAAAGCCTGCCACATTGCCGTTTGTTGGAGAGGACACTTCTGAGCCCAATGCACGAGCGGTGTTTGAACTATTGTCGCTTGCACCTTTCACATAGCTATATGCCACCCTGCCGGCATTGCTTGCCACAAAGCCAGCCGTGATGTTTGTTTGATCCGACCTTGAAGAATAGTTTTTGATGCTTGTGTTTGCCACAAACGAACTTGCAATCACGCCAGATGAAGTGTTTTGCCCAACAAATCCACCAACCGTGCCCCTGAAGGCGTTTGCTTGATCGGTTGGCAAACTAGACATGCTATTGCCCACCACAAAGGTTAATGAACTAGCATATTCGGTGGTGATAACTGGCGAGGTGCGAGAATCCATTCTTATCTTGGTGTATCTATCTCTGCCCACTCTTGAATTTGTGATTATGCCATTGTTTATGCCAACCAATCCGCCGAAGGTGATGTCCACACCCGAGAATTCGTCAACCACAATGTTCACAGTCTTAGCGCTCGTGGAAAGATTCATGACATCACAGTTATAGATTAAGCCGCCAGACTCCACTTCCGCCACCAAACCGCCGAACACTAGTTGCGACATGTTGTTGTTGGTGAAATAGATATCTGTTAAACCACTATAATCAACGATGACATTTTTTAATATTGTGTTTTTAGTTTCGCCAAGCACATTTTGATATGTGCCTATTGTTTCAAATAAGCCATAGTGCGTCCTGCCCGGCGTGATTTTAAATGAATTTATGATAATTTTTCTGTTGTTGCCGTCTAGGCTGGCAATGTCTGCCACGCCCGGCTCATAGTCTTCCAGCACGATATATTCACCCTTAGATTCGTCGTTCATAAGGATATAGTCGCCACTGCCAGACTTAGTCATTTGAATAAATTGCTCGGTGTTGTAAATTGCTGTTGGAGCGTCCTCAGTGGTTTCCGCATAAATGATGAGTGAGAATGAGAACGCAATCTCTCTATCGCCCGCACCAAAGTGCAAGCCATAGAGCCCGGTTGCTTCGTCTAGCACATAGTCGTAAGACAGATTAAATCTCACAACCGATTCGCTTTCGATATTGCCTGTTAGGTAAATCTTATTTTGAGAAATTTCAATTTCAAACGCCTTTAGATTTTCATCACTGAAATAGCCACTGCCAATGTTGTTGCCAACGAAGTAGAAATGCCTTAGCAACGCTTGAGCACCGCTCTCTCCTCCCAAATCGTTGATGATTAAATTATAGATTTCATTTGATAAATCATAATTTGGATTGTTTGTGGTGAAGGACAAATCGAGCCTGCGAGTTGTGTTCATATTCACATAGAAATTGTTGCCCGACTCCTTTAAGTAAGCACCCGTAAGCAAATGTTTCACCGGATGGAAAATCAGTTCGCGGGTGTTATTTTCCGTGTCGTCTATAAACGATAAATTTGCCACCAATTTGAAACTTGCAGGAATGTTTGAATATGCGTGAATGTAGAAATCGAATGAATATGAGCCATCGCTATTCGCCCTAATGCTTACATCTGTCAAACTACTTGTGCCAACATAGTCGCCAATGTTATATTCTCTGCCACTAGCGTCAACAATCACATCTAGGCTGTTGTTTTTATAACTAAACTTTGAGTTTTCATCGATATTCCAAACAAAACTAATGTTTGGAGAAGAGCTGCCAAATTCATAGCCATAAAGAGTGATTGACGCTCTATTTTGATAAGTGTCCTCTTGAATGAAATACGCTTTATCGTTTTTCAGCATTGCGTTTTTGTCATATTCAAGCTCAACCGCTGGCAAAAATTCTGTGGTTAAATATTTCGTGATTTCGATTGGGGCTTCCACTCCTGCCACTTTAACACTAAGAGTTGCTTCGAGAGGAACAACGAAACCACCAAATGTTTCCGAAACCATTGCATGAACATACGCTATGCCGTTTGTGAAATATTCAGGATTTAAGTTGATGTTTCTTCCGCTCGTGTCGCCATTGACATTTGGCACAACTTGGAAGGTGTTTCCGCCAACTCTTTCGAGCTGCGTTAACATCATATAAACTGGGCCATCTGCCGTTGGCACATTTTGATCGGCACCACTTGCCAAACTTATAGTTTCATAATTAGAATAAATTGGGTCAAGGTGAATGACCATAATCGAGCCATAGCCTTTTGGCGAAATATATGATGTGTCGGTCAAACTGCTTGATAGAATAGCCGTGCCCGATGCTTGCGACTCTGTTGCCGCATAGTTATAAATTCTTGCCGAATGGAAATTGGTTGGAACAAACGAAATTTCAATAGGCTGAGTTGCAATGGCCGGGTTGGTTGTGGAAGCCACTATCAACACCAGATTGACCGGACCGGTGATAAACCTATAATCATATTCATCTTTTAAGGAGAATGAAATTGTGTAGTTATATCCCCTAGCGCCAGATTCGTTATAATATTCAAATCTAACGGAGAAATTGAAGAGTTCGGCAATGTTTGAAACGCTTGCGCGGCTCATCAAATTTTCCAACTCTGTGCTATCCTCTCCCTTGCTAAATGATAGGAAAATGCTATCTTTATCCACTTCGTTGAATTCCACATCGCCACTTTCTGTGATGTGGGCAGAAAGGTCCCCCTGAGTTGCTCCGCCCGTATAACCAGTCTGCAAATTAACTTCAAAACTGATTGCGTCGCTGGTTGGGATATCTGCAAAGGCTTCTTTTGAAGGAGTGATGCTCTCTGAGGACTTAAATATTGCCACACGCACGCTCACCGTTGCGAGCAGATGATAGACATCTTCTTCCCCAGCGAAGAAACCTGTGCCTGCAAAATATTGCGTCATATTTAGATATAGGTTGATTTTTATCACTTTTTCAGCATAAGAGCCTTCAAAATTATCGTTAATATCTAAAACTAGTGATTTTGGAGAGGATGTTGGAACGGCTGTTAGATAATCCACATCTCCGCCAACCATCTCCGTTTCAAGCTTATAAAGACTAAATTGATTTACGCTATCAAAAATTGTTTTAAAGCGTTGCCCCTCAAACAAGTTTTCTGCTTCAAGCGTTAAATTAATTCTTCCCACACTTGAATGCGTGGTGAATTGATAATCGACATCCTCTTCAGGGTCATTTCCTGTGTCCTCCAAAATTTCCACAGATGTGGAGTTCACTTTAAGATTGCTAATTCCACTTTGAGTGAAGAAAATGACGAACGATTGTTTGCTTGGATTGAAGATTGAATAACACCTTAACAAGATTGGACTTGTGCCGCTAACTCCATTGAATGTGATTTGCTCACCATCGGCAGAAAGTGAAGCAAAATTTGTGCCATACACAATTTCAAACTTCACACCACCCTGAGCAGATTCCGGCTCAATGGTGCGGTCTAGCAGGCCGAGTGTTTGTTCGCTGCCATTGACCATTCTTGTTTTGTTAATTAGATAATGTGTGTTATAAGCTGAGCTTGATGCACCATTTGAAAATTCAAAATAGTTCACAAGCAAAATTTCGCTAATTTTTATTTCGCCGGCATCAATGAGTGAGCCGATGTCGATTTCGCCTTCCAACAAATTTGATTTGATGAAAAGCACATAGCCTTCATTGAAGTTCGTTTGAATTGATTGTGGGCTAATCACCATGAAAGGTTCAACCTTATCGCCATCCACACTGCAAACAAATGGGAAGAACAAAGACAAGCCTTTGAATGCGATGCTATTGATTTCACTATCCAATTTAAAGGTTGTGCCACCGCTCAACACGAGCGTGTTGCCCTCCCAACTGCCGGCCGAGGCAAGAAGGGTGTCCTTCACAAAGGTTTCCCAATCTGTGAGCACAACAAATTGGTCGGAGCTGTGTATTATGTCCGTTTCTTTCAGTGGCACATATCTATCGCCCTCAAGCCTATAAACTTGAGCCAAATCATATTTCAACTCATATGTGCCGCCTTCTTCTGGACGGAACTCCGCGCCATATATTTCATATTTCTTATGAGCTTCGTCCGAGCTGGTTTGAACAATGTCCATTCCCGAAGTTAAAGACATGGTTTTTTCAACTAAATTGGTTGAATTATATGCTTTATAATAAAGATTTTCATCTGTGTATAATATCGCATAAGTTGTGTTTGCATTTAGCGTTAGATTGCTTTGATTTGCGAATGTGAAGTTTTGCACTTTGCCGATGAAGTAAGTGCCCGATTCGTTCAACGCATTAGATGTGAGGCAAACACTTGTGGCTGCACCCAAATTAGCATTCACAAACGAGCTCTTGATTTCAGTGTTCGAGCCATGAACCAAGCCGGCAACCGTGTCTTCACCTTGAATTGCAAAGAAATCTTCGCCGTTTTCGTTGCCAATGAAATCTTCAACTGATGCAAAAGTAATTGTTGAGCCAGTGGACTGAGCCACAATGCCCGCAGATTGAGTTTTGCCAAAAATTCTTCCTTGAGATTTAACGCCCACTTCAAAGAAATTTGCGTCTGCCAAAAGCACTCGCACATCATTTATAACTGCCTGATTTGTTTTGCCAACAATGCCGGCTGCTGCGCCGAGAGTGTTTTCCAAATCAAGTGCCAAAACTGCCGAGGTGGAGATTGTGGAAGCAGGTTGCCCTTCACCTGCAATGCCACCCAAATAAGAATTTGAAGCGTTCACTTGGATTTTGCCACCAACAATCATGTTTCTAATGTTTCTGTTGTTGCTACCGGCAACTCCGCCCACATTTAATTCAACGCCACTTGCTTTAACTGTGAGGTTTGCCACAACTGTGTAGATAATGTCATCTAGGCTTGATTTGCCCTGATAATTGCCAATTATTTCACCAACGTTTTCGCCACTGAGTGCACCAACAAGAATTCTGTTGCCCGAGCTGGCTTTTAAATCTAGTTTTAGTGAATAGATGTTCACCGAACTATTGCCCATATTTATTTCGCCGTTGTTTTGCCCAACGATGCCACCGAAATATATGCTGCCAATGCCAATGTCTAATTGAACTTCGGCAATTTCGTTTATGCCCACTTCAACATTAATAATTCTGCCGTTGTTTATGCCGGCAAGTGCGCCCGCATATAAATTGGCTTGTGAATTATTTGTGATTGAATCAATGCCAACATTAACGATTAAATCGCTAATTTCCGCATCCTCGCCAAGGCGCTGGAATATGCTTAGATAACGATTGTCATTATCGCTTGACTGAGTTAAGCGTGTGGTGATTGAATGTGTGAGGAAGTAGGTTTGATTGTTTTTATCCAATTGCTGCATCAAGCCTGAAAGTGTGCCATTAAACTCGCCCGTAATAGTCAGGTTATCTTGCGAAATGTCTGCTCCCAACACATAATGTGCGTTAAGATTCTTTTGAATTTTTCTAAAATCTTCTGGAGATGAAAGGATGTAAGGATTATTTCTAGAGCCATCGCTGATAATCAGATTTACCGAATTGCTTGCGTCAGGATTGTCTAGCGCATAAATATACACCTTATATCTTCCGCCACCGGTGCTGGCAGGTTTATAGGCAGATATTGACACTTCGCTATCTTGAATGTTGATTTCAACCCCACTGATTGTGTCCACCAACTCTTCGTTCACCGTTTCGCCATCAATAGTAACCGCATAAATTCTATATCCCAATCTATACGACTTATAGTCATTATTATTTGAGTTTGGATATTGCGCAGTGGCATAGAATTTTTTGTTTACAAGCGTTTCGTCATCTTCCACGTCAATGTAGGAAACATACACATTATTGATGCCGTCCCCTTCCACAACGATATCTCCGTCATCGCCGTTATAAATTTCCACTCTATCTGCTTTTGCACTATCGCGGAAATTGATAATCACATCACGAGAAGACTTGTTGCTCTCTTGCCCGAAACGAAGCGCCGTGAACCAAATTCTAATGCTATCCATCGTTTTGCCACCGGTTAAACGGACGGTGATTGAAGCATCATTGCTAAGGATTGCGCCTGTGTCTATTCTTTCGTGATTATATGTCAATTCAACTGTGCTGTCTATCGTCTTTTGAGAGGTATATAACTTAACGCTTGTGGCATTTTTCACCTCTTCAAGATTTTCGCTGGTTGGATTGTAAAACCAAACGCTAGATGAAGGGCTGCGGCCCAAGATTGTTTTTGCCACAAATGAAACTGTGGATGACGCTAAATTTTCATCTAAGAAAGCGTTTTCGTCCACATATGTTAGAAGGCTGGAAGTTGCATTGAGATTATCAAATCTTTCAATTGGTGTGTAAACCGCAAATTGCACATAGATTTCTGCAGCGTTTTCTCCGGACATCAATTTGCAATAGCCGTCAAACACATAATAATCCACGGCTATTTTTATCATGGTTGTGCGCTCAGATGCCACGCCCGTGGCTTTAAACAAATTGTTATATTGAGAAAGCACTCTATCATCAACTGCAACTGCATCAAGGCTAATATGCTCGCTCACTAAATCAACATCAACGGCGGAAACATGAATGCCACTAACATATGATGCCAAGAAGCCTTGATTTGCGTCCTTGCCCTTGCCTAAAACCTCAAAGTTTGCACTCTTATCTAAAACTAAAGCATAGTTGAAATATTTGTTGCCGTTTGCCACAAACTCGTTCACTTTTGTAACATCCAAACTCTCGGCAAGTTCATTAATCGTGAATTCACCAGACGAAATCATTTTTGATTCGGCTGTGAACACATATTCCACGCCAATGTTCACGCCAGCAACGATATTAATGCTTGAAACGCCCAAAGCATTTATTTGCGCAAACTTAATTTCATAGTCATAATAAGGCTTGCCGGCAAAATCACCATCAAGTTCAACACCGCCCTTCAAATATCCGCCAAGCTGAGCAGAAGTTGTCCCGTCCGCAAAGGCGAAATTAGAGCTTGTTATCTGCACGCAAGTTTGGTCGAAAGCAGTGCCTGTGTAATAAGCACGAACGAAGAATGAATTTTCTTCACCCACGCCCAAATATAACCACCTTTCACGATTGGTTGAATTGATTGTTTGGGTGAAATCTCTATCACGATAAACAACAAAGGCGTCTGGAGCAACCACCTTAGTGATGGTGATTGTAACGTCAATATAGCTTGCCTCACACACAACGCCTTGGAAGGTTTCAGGGTTGTTTCTAACGCGCAAAATCATTGAGCCGTTTGTGGCTGTTTGATTTGCGAAGTTCACCGAGATTTGCGAACGATTTTCAATTGAACCCCCGGCCACAACTTCAAGGTTTTGATTTAAAATTCTAAGGCTGGAATCAATTGAATATGCCGTGATGTTTTGGCTAGAGCTTTGAGGTGAATTTATGTCTAGATTTAAGAAAATTGGCTTCGTTTCGCCCTGTGTGGCATAGATAGAATCGGTGTAAACTCCGCCATTTGTGTATGGCCTAGAATTGCCCAAATCTCTATTGCCAACGATAATGCCACTCGCCAACTGACCTTTTTGCACAAAGAATTCGCTCTTTGCTGGACGGTGCTCGTTTGAGAACAAAAACTCGTTCACTTCAAGCCTAAAATCTATCAGCAAATTGCCTATGCTACCGTTAGAAGTGGAGTTGATTGTGAAAATGTTTTCCTCTTTGTTTGGATTTTCAAAGATTAAGCCATTTTCATCGTCCACTTTTTGACTTGACGATGAGAAATCAACTCGCTCGTCATCCACATAAAGCGCAATGTTATAGTTTACCAAACCATTTTTAGTGCGCACACCTTTCACAAACGGACTTTGCACATTTGCGTTGGCTTGAAGAGTGGCAGATGAATAATTATTTTCCGCCTCGCCAGATTGCGAATAAAGCACAATTGGCCCATTTATTGCTGCGTTTTCAAGGTCGTTTTTATATTCAACTTGCGGAGCAACGCTTCTATCCGCACTTGGCAAAACATAAACATAAAGAGTGACAGGATCGGCAACCGCGCTTGATTTTGCAATGATTTCAAGCACATAATTGTCCACATTGATTAGGTCGATTGAATAATTGCTTAATCGCAACACAGAATTAGTGATGGACACAGCATTTGAGGATAATAGCAAACTGGTTTTTGACGAACGCTGGTATTCATTTTGAGCATCGAAGAACCCGACACTATTAACCGCAAAACTAACATCTAATTGATTGGTTTGACCTAATGGGTAGAAGTTTATAATTTGCTCTTTCACCTGGTTTAAATCGAGGGTTTCATCTGCATATAGCGCAGGCATAACATCATAATTGGCTTCCATTCTTTCGAGCGGATAAGAGGCGTTTATCTGCACATCGGTGTTTTTTTGAGAATTGGCTTCACGCACATTCAGCACAATAGACGCCTTGCCCGACATCTCAACGCTGAACACTTCGTCTTGCTTAACAATCGCACCATTAAAGCTTGTGCCCGTAGACTCCGTTCTGCAAGAAACGAAAATATCTCCAACATGCTTGGCTTTGACGTTTTCAACCACCACTTTTATGTATATCTTGCTGCTGCCGTCTTTTATTGGAAGCTGACCATCTTCATCTCCATAAAAGCAGTCGATGCCACCAGTGCCGTCAATCCAATTTTCGGCATTCTCAGTGTATGCATAAAAAATGCGGAATTGCAAATCGTCATACTTGCCCTTGCAAGCATACAATCCTATGCAAGCCACAAACAACAAAATAGCGGTGAACACACCAAACAGTTTTTTCTTCATAACCCCTCACTATTAGTCTTGCGTAAAATAGCAAATAATATTAATAATTAAATTATAATAAAATTAGGCTTTAAAGTCAAAACAATTTGTCTAAAAATGTAAAAAAATTGAAGAAAAATAGATAGCTTGAAAAAATATATTCAAATCTATAAAATTGTTAAAAATTTTTCAAAAATTGCAAAAATTTCAATAATTTTTAGTAGATTTTTGAATTTTTATTTTAATTTTTATTATTTTTTTCTATTTGATTTTTAAGAGCACCCAAAACAAAGTTAATATAAAAGAAAGAAAAATTCTTAAAAAATTAAAAATTGACAAATTTTTTATTTTCCTTGACAATTTTTATTGAATTTTTAAATTTTTAATGAAAAATTTTTTATTTTTTTAAATTTTTTAATCATTTTTCACACATTTTTAAAAATTTTTTATTTATTTTTATATTTTTTTGTTTTGCACTTTTTAGAAGATAAAAGATTTTTTTGACGAATTTTGTTATATTTTAAGACCTCAGCAAATAGATTATGTTGAGGAGATTTTATGGACTATTATTATGACAATGAGCGCCCAATTGCTTTGGCGCATTACATTTTAGAAGAACAAACGACCATTCGTGCCACAGCAGCAAAGTTCGGCTTAGCAAAGAGCACAGTGCATCACGACTTGAGCGTGAAGCTAAAGGACATCGACCGTTCACTTTATAGGCAAGTGCAAAAACTTATGGAAGAAAACTTCAGCGTGAAACACATTCATGGCGGAGAAAGCACCAAGCATAAATTTGCCCAACTGAAAAACGCCACTAATAAGTTTAGTGAATTTGAAAGTTTAAATTTATAGAAAAAAGCGCAAATGCGCTTTTTTAAATTGTGGCAACCTCTTCCGCCTTTTTCTTGCTTGCCTTAAGCGAAAGCCTTTTTGCGGCAGCAATTTCATATATATATTTGTCTAATGCTGCTTTTAGCATTTTGTCGTTACGCTCTTTAATTGCCATATCAACTTGTTGGGAATATCTTGCACTGATAACCGCATTGACGAAATCGAAAACCTCGTCAACTCCTAAAGAAATGTGCTTAATCTCTTCCACTCTAATCTTGCCCTCAAAGAAGGCTTGCATTTCAGCAGAAGAAGAATTCTTCACTGCTTTTTTATAATATTCCTGACCGATTAAATCGCGGTAGTAAGTCCTATCCCCAATTCTAACTTCGGCAAAACCATCTTGATAAGGCTTTGCTTCATCATACATATCACTTGCAACCCCATTAAAGGCATAAAACACATAGCCTTTGCCCTTCTTTGCCAAGCGAGGAACAAGGGGCGCCATATAGTCATGCTTTAATTCTTCCACTTTTGCCATACTATCACTCCTATTTTCATCATATCATTTTATTAATTAAAAGTCAATTAATTATTCATTCAACGCTAAAATTCTTTCCTGCCCGTTTGTGCATTTCAAGTTCATTATCAATTATTGCCAATCCAAGCCAAAATATAACCACCCAAGAAATAATTGCAAACTTGTGAGAAGAAGCAAAGTCGAATGCTGTGCCATACCCTTTAAAGACTGTTTTAACCCTGCCAGAAACTTCGCCCTCCTCCACCAGTTGCACGTCGTCATATTGAGCAATTTCGTAATAATTTTTGTTTTGCAAAAGTTCTGCATCATACTGCCAATTTTGTGCGCTCAAACTGCCATCTAAATGCCCGAGCGCATCGCCGTGACAAACAAAGATTATCTTGCCATTTCTATTCAAAACTTTAAGCAGGCGGTGAGAAATGTTTAAGCCACTATAATTAAACTGCAACACATCTCCCACCTTATAATTTTTTGCCTTTTTCACAATAATCAAATCGCCCTTATCAAATGCGGGGCTCATGCTTGCCGATTGCACGCTATAAAGCTTAAAGCCAAAGCCATAAATGAGCAATAGTGCCACAAATAGAACAATGCACAGTGCGATTGCCAGATTGAGCGCAAGTTTTTTTATGAAGCCAAAAATCTTTGAGAATTCAACCATCCTAACTTCTAGCCTCACAAATTGTGCTTCCAAAGTTGGTTGAATCAGTTGCGCTAAAGCCATAAACACCGTAGCCTCTTGAAGCCACTTGGTCTAACTTAGTTTCGCCCGAGATGAATTGCGTGTAGGAATAGCAATTAGATAGAGTGTTTTTATCTTCACTCGAGCTCGCCCTAGACAATTCGCCCACAAGCACACCAATTCTTATTTCGGACCTGGTTGTAACCAACAGGTTGATGCTAAACACCACATTCACGCCAGAATTCGTTATGCTGCTGCTTTGTGCTTTGCCCACCAAGCCGCCCAAGTTGATGCTGCTGCTTGCACTCATATCAAGTGTTTGAATTTTGTTTGAATTTTTGGTTGTTACCTCTGCGCCGGACATTTCAACATATTCAATCTGCCCTGCCACGCCACCTAAATTGGAAGCGTTTGCATCGGTCATATTCACATCTATCTTAACGCCTTGAAGTGTGCCTTTGCTTTGCTTTGTGGACTTATATCGCCCAACTATGCCGCCAAGGTAAGTTACGATTGAACGTGCCCTATCAGAGCCAATATAATTGAATTGTGAGCTATCTCCAACCGTTTGACTGATTTTGCCACCCTCAACATAAGCCACCAAGCCACCAATATATTTTTCACCAGTTGATAACAATGCAGTAGATGAAGAGGTGTTGATTGTCAAATCAATTATGCAATCGGTGAAGGTTGTGCCTTGCGCCTGAGCCAACAAACCGCCCACATAAGCAGTGTTCACTGAGCCATAAACTGAAATTGTTGTGTTATTTATATTAACTTTTTCGATTGTTGAGCCAATGCTATTAATTGCCAATAAGCCAACTTTTAGCTGACCTGAGCCGGAAATTGTGAGATTATCTCCCTCGCTTGAGCCTAAGGTTAAGTTTTTAATTGTGGCATTTTTCAATGTCTTAAACAATGCAAATTCGCTGCCCACAAATGAGAGGTTGAAGCCCTTGATTGTGTGGTTAATTCCATTATGTGAGCCGTCAAAGCTGCCCGAGAATTCGTCCGCCAACAATGCACCATATTGTGCGATGAGCGAAGATGCACTAATTCTTGAAATGTCCACATCCTCTGCCAACTCATATTTAGCATTTGGACGCAGATGAATGTTTGTTAGATTTGCCATATTTGCAATGATATAAGGCTTGTCATCGCCATTGCCCGCGCTGAATATGTTGAACACTAAGCTTGTGTAATGGATAGGCTGCGAACTTAGGCTATTTGTTCTGTCCACTCGAGCAGAAACTGAGATATATCTGCCCATTTGAGAAGGATAGTAATAATAAGTGTTTGCTGCATCCGCACTATAATTCACATAGTATGGACCCAAACTCGTTGTTTGCGAGCTTTCTTGCACGCCAGATGAATATGTGAATTCTTGCACTGTGAAATTCAATTCTATTTTATCGCTTTCGCCAAAGTCATCCGTGGTGGTTATCACAAATCTAGCATTTTGCTCATCCCAACTGATTGCACTTGGTGCTGCTGGAGCGGTTGGCGTGGTTTCAAGGTTTACAATAGATGAATTGAGTGTGTATTTATCCTCTCTTGCTCTTGCTTGAATGGATATGGTGAATTTGCCTTCAACGCCCTCAGGCATTTCGCAAGACGCTTCTTGCACGCTAACTGTGGTTTCAGTTTGGGCTCCCGCTTTTGTGTAATTAAACACCACATCGTAGCCCTTTGCGCCGTCCACATCGTCCCATGACACGGTGGTCATATTAAACCTAATAGTTTGCTTATCAACCTCTTGCAACTTCTTAAACGATTGAGCTGCCGTTGAATTTACCGCATTAATTCTGTTGCTTCCTATCGCCTTGATTGAAATTTGATAATCTCCCGCTTTTATGTCGGTGAGGTCTAGCGAAGTGTTTGTTTCACTGCGCTCATATGTTTCATCGCCCACAATTTTAATTTCATAGTTCACTGCATCTTCAATAGAGTTCCATGTGAGCACGCCGTCCGTTGCCACAATCTGCTCTCTATCAACAGCGGTCAAGCGTTGAGTGGTGAAGCCTAACGACAAATCACTATTAAACACAATCACATCGCTTGCCTGATAGCCCAATAGGTAAATCTTGATTGTGTATTCATGAGAAGAGTTGACGCTTTCATAATCGATTAAGTTCTCCACATGATAACTCACATCGTCCTTAAACTCATAGCTATACCAACCATCGCCAATATCTTTGCCTTGAGTAACCTCGTATAACGCTTTTATTGCGCCGTCCTCAACTAAATAGCTTATTTGGATATATGCCCCATTATATCTTTGCTCTGGGTCAACTTTATATTTCAAAATGCCATTTTCAATTTTTGCTTCTAGCACGCTATTTGCTTTTTGCACGCTCATTTCTTCGCCATAATCACCATTGAGAATGTTTTGACCTTCGTCCGTGTCTAACCCCATTGCTCTAAACTTGATTGAATATGTGGCTGTGCTATCTAACGACACAGGCTCTCCATTCACTTCAATTTGAGATGGAAGGGTGTAGAGCAAATATCCGCTTGAATATCTAACGCCTTCGCTCTCTTGATTGATTGAATAAACATATTGCTGACCATTTTGTTTGTTTGTGAGAGTGATTTCGTAATTATCTGTGTAAGCTTGCAAGCCGCCCACTTGTGCATATCCTTTTTGCACTCGCAAGCAAGCACCAATTTCAGTGTAAGCAGAAAGCGTTGGTGAGGTGAGTTTGTGCACTTCAAAGTTGGATTTGGTTGGAAGTGATGAATCTAACAAATAGTTTGCTTCTTCGCTCTCTGTTAAACCAGCAAGCGTTTGCACCCTTAATCGATAACTTCTTCCGCTAGTGAGATGTTTTGAAATCGCAAACCAAATATAGCCGTCTGTGTCTAGCGTGATTTTTTCATAAATGCCCTTTTGCTCGTCTGGGTCGTCTGTAACTTTAAGCGCATCTTCTTTGCCGTTATAATATAAGAAGAATGTTTTTGCCTCTTCAAGATTTGACTCTGCAATCACTTTATAAACAGGGAAATCTATCACATCTTCTTCGCCAAATCTTTCTGCCAAACTTACCATTCTCAACTCGCCGCGCGAAGTGGATAAGGCGTTTTGAGCATATCTTTTAAAGTTTCTTATCATTGACGATGAGGTGATGTAGGCTGTGTGATTTTCGCTCACTTGCTTGCTATCTCCGCCCAGCACAAGAGTTGAAACATTAAACACTCCGCCTTGAGAGAGGTCTAAGCTAACAGGCTCGGCCCCCTCCATTTTATAAACGAAGTTGCCTTCCTCATCTTGCACTGTGATTTTATTATAGTAAACTGAATCCACATTAAAGTCGATTGTGTTATTTTTAAACACATTAAGCCTTAAAGTTTCCGCATTGTGCGAAATGTCAAAATGAGCATAAAGCGAGCCATAGTGTTGGTCTTCTAAATAGATGTTTTCATTATAAGTGCCCTCTTGATTTAGCGAGATAAATGTGTCGTAGTCAAAAGCATAAATTGGATAACTTTCGCTGCCCATTGTGATTGTGATTCTAAATATTTTTGCCTTTGAAAGGGTTGGATTTTCTTCTTCGTCAAATTTATGATTAAAGTCTTCAACTGCAACATTTTGGTCTGTGTTGAAATATAACTCGCCCTGCTTCTTTGCCACGGATTCTGCCGATGTGATTTTTGTAACTTTCAAATCGGTTACCAAAATTGGAGAATTCACGAAAGGCAAAGTGTCGGCATCTCTATCCACCGTGTTGCCCTTAAGCCCGACCGATAGAGAATATTCAATGCCGGAAGGGATGTTGAATTTGTCATAATCAACATCTAAAATCTGCCTTTTTGCCAACGAAACTTTTGCCACATCTTCACCCTGTGGGCTATCCCAACTAGAAGATTCTAGCGCAGCGATGAGTTCGTTTGCCTTCTCTAAATGCGCATCATAATTCACTTGTGGGTTTGTTGCACCATTTGTGAAATTAAAACTTGCCGTGCTGAAATATTCTGTGGCGCTTAACACGATTGAGCCATCGTCCACTTCAACAAGAGATGCTTTGTCTAGGCGATAAACATAATATTTATCACTCCAAACGCTATTAATTCTATTTTCAAGCACCCCGTCTTGCTCGCTATTTTTCACATGGCTCACCGCTTTAACTTGCACAGAAAGCACACCTGTTAAGTCGTCTATCGCTTGTGCGGTGAAGTCAAAGGAATTGCTTGTTGTGTGCAAAATTTTTGCATTTTCATCTTCACCATTTTTGGCAATTTTTATTGAGTAGCCTTGCGCGAGCGGGTCATTTCTCCAAACTAGTGAGCCGTCTAGCACGGATGGGCTAACTTGTGAGAGAATGTCTATCTTCACTTTTGCATAATTTGAAGAGCAATAGATAGTTTCGCCACCAACAGCCACCACTTTGATTTCCACCAAATAACTGCCCTCGGCAAACAAAATTTCCCTTCCGCCATTTGGCACGAACTTGGTTGGCAATTTAACGGCGTTTTCAGCAAAAGTGGCCTGAGAATTTATTTCCGTTTCATAATAATAGAATTTGCCTTGCAAGGTTGAATAGGTGTGAGCGGACTGCTCCTCGCCCGTGTGCAAATATGTAACGCGCATGATATAAGAATAACTAATGCCGTTTTGCGGATTGAGTGAATTATTTTCAATCACGATTGTGTCCACCGTTTCGCTATCCTCTGTTTCAATCAAATCAACCTTTAATTTGATTGGTTGCAACAAACCAGACACGCTGATTGACGATGTGGCAGAATTTATATAGTGAGTGGACAAGCCCTCATCAGCAAACCCATTCACAATGATTTGGAAAGTCAACTGCTCGCTCACCACACTCTCGCCATAACTTAACAGCACATATGCTTCCACATACACTTTGCCAAGATTATAATCAAACACAACGCCCGGCTGATTTTCAAAAATTTCTTTTTCGTTAGCCTTAATATGAGCATTGCCGTTGCCAAAAAGTGTTTGAAGAGATTTTAATTCTTGAATTGTTAAAACAAAATCTCCGTTTTCAACCGCCACCTGAGGCGCGTTTAATTTGATTGCCGTGATTGCCAAAGATAAGTCCGCATTTGTGTAATAAACCCCATCCAATTCTTCCACGCTCACCGCTCTAACTTGCAAATTGGTGGTGGCGAAATATTCTAGGTTAAACAAATCAAACTGACAGGTGCGAGTTGTGCCAATCTTTTCTCCCGCTTCACGATAGATTTCATAGAAAGCCACCTTGTCATTATCCACGCATTGGAAGTTTAGCATTCCATTGTCTATCGTAAGATTTGTGGCTTGCGCAATTTTTATGAAATTCAACTCGTTTGAAAGAGCTGAATTAAACAAGTTGACCTCATCACCCATTGTGCCACTTGTGGAAAGATATGCATTAATGCGGATTGGACCAACCAAGTCTTCATTATCTAATTCAAAAGAGATTGTGCCAGATTCATCTGCATTAGCATCTGTGAATTTAAGGGTGTGAGATAACATATCCCCACTGAATAAATTAACGATATATTCTTTGCTTGCGTAGTCCGTTTCCACCTTTTTGAAGCTGATTATTACCGAACTAGACACCTTTGGATTTTCAAGATTTTTAGAAGAAGAAATCTCTAAATGTTTGCTCCTTGCAAACTTGAAATTTTTAGATAGGCAAATCACACTTTGGTCATCCGTGCTTAAGGTGATTATTGAAATGGAGTGCTCAACCTCATCTTCAAATTCCATCATAAATTCTTGTGCTTTTGTGCTAAGATAGTTGAAATCAAATTCAAACTGACCCAATTTGTCTAAAACATTTTCTTCATCCAATTTCAATAAATATTGACCATCCAACAAAATTGCATAACCCGTCTGTGAACGGCTCGCATCAACATTTTTGAATGAAATTTTTTCGCCATCTCTATTGATTGATGATTGTGGCAAAGTTTTCAATTCTTTTTCAACTGCATCACTTGCCACTAAATTATCATAATCATCAACGCTTGCAAGTTGCACTTCTAATGTGTAAGTTAGCGATTCTTCTTTTGAATTTGCCATCTCTTTAATTATTGGAGATAAATCAGCATTTAACAAAGAGATATAAAAGCAATTCTCTTCATATGCGAAAGGCAAAGAATAATTTTTTTCTAAGCTGGTGCACACTAGTTGGTCGTTAGCAGCGTTGAAGGTTAACGTTTGCCCAAGAATGTTAAATTTTAAGATTAATTTAAACTCACCTTCATCATTAAGCGAAACTTTAATATGATTGAGATAATTTCCGTTTTGCGCTATTAAAAAGTTTTCGTCTTGGCAGATTTCCACTTTCACGCCCGTGTTTTCAATTTTTTCCACTATCAATTCACTTTCTTTGGAATCAAGATAGAAATAATCTCCTTGTTTGCCTGTTTTTGCGTGTGCCACAATTTTCAGTGCATTTTCACCAGGCGTGAACTTAGGCTTAAAATTTTCTAGGTTTTTATCTTCAAAAACAGATTCATTAATTGCATAATTTAAAACTGTTTGGCTGTCATTATCATCTGTAATTTCAAATTTGTCTTGCAATTTGTTATACGATAGTTGTGGAGTTTTTAGCCTTTTAATTTTAATTTCTTCGCTATAATTAGAGCTAATCACATTCCCTGCTCCTATGGCTCTAACGGCAAAACAAATTTTGCCCTCGTCAAGATTAAAATCAAAGTGGGCATCATTCGTGGAAGTGAACTCTCTATAATCGTCCACTTTTTCAAAAACTTTATAATTCACGGCCTGAGCAATTTCGTTGAAATTAACAGTTGCCTTTGTGCCGTCAACGGCCGTGCTATCAACTCTCAATGTTGGAGCGGCAAGCACGGTGAACTCTGCGTCCGCCATTTTTTTATCTTCACCTGCTTCACGAACGCTAAAAGTTGTTGAGCCATTGCCTAGAACTAACACTTTAATTGTGTATTCTCCCGCAGATAAGAAATCGTTTTGAGAGGCGTTTGTGGTGTTGAAATTTAGAGTTGCGCCATCGTGTGAAAATTTGCTCTCTTCTGACGCAAACACTTCAAACCTTATTATCGCATCTGCGTTTTGATTTGTGGCAGTTAATTCAACGGTGGCAGTTTCATTTTCTAATTTGATTTCCGGAATTTCTTCAAGTTGAGTGAACTCGGCTAAAATTAATTCGCCCTCAACATCTTCCTCCATGCGAAAAGCATTTATTGAGTGAGCTCCGGCTGGCAAAGTGATGTTTTTAAAATTGATTGAAACACTTGTTTCGTTCGCCGTTAGCACCCCTTCGCTTATGCTCGCCCCACTGATTGCAGATGAATAAGTGGCATCATCTAGCAGGCTGCCGTCTAACATGATTTTGATTTTTTCGCCCACGCTTGCGCTGAGATTAAGCTTATAGTCTTCAAACTCTTTCTTTTCAATTATTTTTTCTGTTGGGCTGGATGAGAAATAATAAACGATATCACCATCTTCCTCTTCTTTTGAGCCTTGCACCACAACGCTAAAATTATATCTGCCTTTAGGGAGTGCACTAAACGAAAATTCTGGCTCGCGGCTCGCTATGGTTTCGCTATAATCACCATCTAACTGGGTGAGGCTAATCAAATAAATTTCGTTCTCAGCTGGGAAATAAACTTTATCTCTATCAAATGTTGGGGTTGTGGATTTTTTAAAGTTGAAGTTTATGGTGCAATATTCACTAGCCTCAGTTTTTGCCAAATTATTTCTATTGATAACCGGCTCAATCGTGAGCGTGTGATTATTTTCGCCACTATTTAATGCAGGCGTGTTTAATGTGGAAATTTCCAATTCGCAACGATTAAGCATTGAGATTTCATCGCTTGGAGCACCGTCAATCAAAACATTATATCCCGCAGCGTTTCTAATTGCAGACCATTCAATTTTTGACGCGCCAACATTGAGCTCTGGGCAGCCCAACACTTCCACATTGATTTTAGTTCTTTGTGAAGGATAATAGTTTTCGCCCAAATCTCGCCAAGCTTCCACTTGCAACGAAATAATTTGTCCAGCATATTTGCTTGGCAAATTCATTAATTCGATAGATTTTTCACTTGTGCCCTCTTTCCATAGTTCGTCATTTATGTAAACATTAAACTTGTTGGCTTGGGCGTGCTCAAAAGACAATTTTGAAACATTGTCCACCGACCTAACAGCAATGTTTTTCACTTCGCTAGATTGGTAAATCTTAGTTTCTGCGCTGAAGTCGGAAGTTTCAAACGCGCGAGTGTAATTTGGAGCATTTGCTCTAACCTTGACGGAGAGCAGATTGTCGTAAGCGCTGTGCGTCAACGCTTCAAAATTAGATAGCGCATACTGAGTGGTGTTGCCCAAATCTATTTCATGGCTAACTCCCGAACTTGATATAACAAGCGTGTAGCCAACCGCATTTTCAACCGAACTGAATGAAATCACGCCAGAATTAAAGCTCATTGCGCTTGGGCTATCCAACTTCGTGGAAGATGCTGCCACATCCACCTTAATGGCTGTTTGAATATTTTCATTATCGTCTGCAATGGCAGTTATGTATGCAAACCCTTCGTTGACTGCCACAATCTCTTGACCAGACACATTGACAACCGATGGGTTTGAACTAACAAGGGCATATTTTTTGTTTGAAGCAAAAGACGGAACGAAATCAACTTTCGGCGCAAACTTTTCGCCCTTTAACATCGCTATGCTTGAAAGCCCAATTTCGTCCGTGTTAAAACCAATGCTCTCAACAGGAGTGTTCACACGACACCCAAACGCGAGCAATGAAAACAAAACTAAAATTATTGATAAAATTATGCTTTTCTTTTTAACCCCTGACATAACCATCTCCCAACTGCAAAAAGCAGAGAAATTAATTTATAATTAATTTAATTTTATCACAAATTAATTTTAATTCAAAACTATTTTAACCAAAAACCCCAATAATTATAGGTGTTTTGGCGAGTTTTATTTTAGGCAAATTTTAAATTAAAAAATGCCAAAAAATTTATAAATTATTAATTTTTGGCGTAATTTTTAATAATTTTTCTTAATTTTTTGCGAATTTTTGAAAAATTTTTTAAAATTTCTAAATGCTTTGAAATAATCTTGACAATTTTTTTTCTTAACTTTATAATTAAATAGAAATTTAATTTAGAAAAACATATATAATGTTGAGGTCAATTATGGAACTGAAAATATACAATTCACTCACAAGGAAAAAGCAAGCTTTGAAGCCAATTAACAACTGCGTTAATTTTTATTTCTGCGGGCCAACCGTTTATTGGTTTCAACACATTGGCAACATGCGTGCATTCTTTGTGATGGATAGCGTTAGGCGTGCGGTGAAATATTTAGGCTATGAAATCAACCATGTGATGAACATCACTGATGTTGGGCACATGACCAGCGATGCGGACGAGGGCGAAGATAAAATGGAAGTTGCCAGCAAGCGCGAGCACAAAACCCCAGAGCAAGTGGCAGCCTTTTATTGGGGGCAATGCTGGGAAGATATGCAAGCGCTTAACATTGAAAAGCCTGAGCACATCTGCCCAGCCACAAGCGTGATTCAAGATATTATTAATTTCGTTGAGAAAATCTTAGAAAACGGATATGGATATATCACCGAAAATGGAGTTTATTTCGACACAAGCAAATATGCCCACTATGGTGAACTTGGCGGCATGAACCAAAACGATAAACAATTTGGCGCACGCATAGCAGTTGATGAGAAAAAGCGCCACCCTGCAGATTTCGCACTTTGGGTGAAAGCAAAGGATAATCATATCCAGCGATGGGATAGCCCTTGGGGAGTGGGATATCCGGGTTGGCACATTGAGTGCAGTGCGATTGGAAACAAATTCTTGGGCGAACACATCGATTTGCACGGCGGCGGAGTTGAACACAAAACCGTGCACCACGAAAACGAAATTGCGCAGAATTATGCACGCTGCGGGCACGAAGTTGTGGACATTTGGTTTCACCTTGAGCACCTTATGTTTGACGGCGGGAAAATGAGCAAATCTCTCGGAAACATCTACACATTGTCCGCACTTAAAGATAAGGGTTATTCACCTATGGACCTGCGCCTTTTCTTCCTGTCAGCACACTATTCAAAGCCACAAAATTTCACATTTGACGCTTTAAACAGTGCAAAAGAAAGTTATGCCAATTTAAAGAAGTTGATATTAAAGCACAAATCAGGGCAAAACAAGATTGAAAAAGCAGTGTTAGATGAGTTGAAAAACAAATTTTCAGCATTTGTTGCAGACGATGTGAATTCCCCGCTTGCACTATCAGTTTTGTGGGAGGCGCTCAAAAATTATCCAGACAGCCACGACATATATAATTTAGCACTTGATTTTGACCGATTTTTAGGGTTAAAATTAAACGAAGTTGAAGAAGAAAGATTGGCAATTCCCGATGAGATTATTGCCATAGCGGAGCAAAGAAAGCAAGCCCGCGAGCATAAAGACTACGCCACTAGTGACATTTTGAGAGATAAAATTTCCTCTCTCGGCTTCACAATTTTAGATAAGCCTAAAAACGAATATGAGATTATAAAAAAATAGAGCCAAACGGCTCTTTTTTATTCTATTTTCGCGAGTTCTTTCATACATTAATGTATGAATTACAATGACTTCCCCGTTTTAAACGATGAACAATATAGACAACTGCAAGACAAATATAACGAACAAACCGATTTTGACAGAAACGAATGTTGCTATTCAATCTATAGCGAATTGACGGCGTGTGCAAATTCAATCACCCTTTTGTTTCCGCAACTAAATCCACAACTAATTGCCGCACTTCAAGAAGCAAAAATAAAAATAGAAAAATCAATTTCTAATTTTGAAGCAGTGTTTAACCTCTCACCTAAGCAAATTGAAATAAAAGAAATAAATTTATTTAATTTCTTAAAAAATCTAACGAAAATTCAAAAAAAATTAATAAAATGGCTAAAAAATGAGCAAAAAGAATATTTTAAGCAATTTATTTTGAATTTATTGGAAAACATTTCGTCTATGTTATTTGATTTGTTAAGTGCAGTTGAAAATGCTAATTTAAGAATTTTTAAACACATGTAAAAAATAATTTTTAATTAATTTTTTATTAAATTTTTAAAATTGTGTTAATTTTTTGCGTTTTATTCGCATTTTTTAAGTATTTTTTGAGAGTTTTTAAAAATTTTTCATAATTTTCTTTATTTTTTAATGCGGATAGGTCAAGCACGATTACTGAGGCTTTAATTGATTCAGCGTGCTCAAAAAGTTTGTTTATCAATTCGAGCACTCGCTCCAAACTTAATCCGTCAATCAAAATCTTAGCAATATTTTTCGCATTTAGATTGAACCCATGTGCAAAAAGCAACTCTCGCCCGGCTTTCAAACTTGAAACCAACTCGCTCTTAATCTCCACACCCGCACGGAACAAAATTTCATTATCAATAGATGGTCTGTTATTCATTAGGCTCTCAACATCTTCAACAGGGGTTTTGCTTGCCACCACCAAAATGTCCGCTTCATAATCCAAAGGGGCATCATCAATTTCATAAACGCCGTGTTTGAAAAGCGAAGCGTCCACCCTTCGCCTGTTTTGCTCATTATAGAAATTTAAAAATTTGTTTTGCAAGAGAATTAATTTTTCATGGCAAGCCTCAGTTGAATGCAAAACTATTAAAGTGTGCAAAAAGTTATCTATTTCAGCCTTGCTTAAATTAGTTTGAACGGGCATTTCCGCATCTTTAAAAAGTTCTGTCAAAAGAGCTTCTTTAATTTCTTTCAATTCAGCTTCGCTAATTTGCATTTTTTCCATGCAATTATTATACAACAATAAGACGAAATTTCCAACTCATGCTAAAAATTTTTTGTATTTTATTAATCAAATTGCAAAATTTTTAATATATAATAAATATGGAAAATAAAATTTGCGTTTATGCAATAAGCAAAAATGAAATTAAGTTTGTTGACCGTTGGTTTAATTCGGTGAAAGAGGCAGACTATGTGTGCGTGCTGGACACGGGCAGCACAGACGGCACATTTGAGCGACTAAAAGAACTTGGAGCAATCGCTGAGCAAAAGTTGTATGAAAATTTTCGTTTTGATGTGGCGAGAAATGATAGTTTGGCACTAATTCCTGCCGATGCGGACATTTGCGTTTGCGTGGATATTGACGAGTTTTTCGAGCCCGGTTGGGCAAAAATTTTAAAACAAAATTGGCAGCAAGGTGTGGGTAGAGTGCGCTATCGCTACACATGGAATTTTAACCCTGACGGCAGCGAAGGTGTGGTGTTTTTTCTGGATAAAATTCATAAAAAGGATGCTTATATTTGGAAATATCCCGTTCATGAGGTTCTTACTCCCGCCACAAGTGAAAATCTAAGGTTTTTAGACTTGCCTGAAATTCAACTTAATCATAAAGCGGACAACACAAAATCTAGAAAAAACTATTTGCCACTCTTAGAATTGTCTGTTAAAGAAAACCCGCAAGACGACCGAAACACGCACTATCTTGGGCGTGAATATATGTTTGCCGGAGAATATGACAAAGCGATTGATATGCTCACTCGCCATCTAAATTTGCCGAGTTCAAATTGGGATGTGGAACGCTCGGCGAGTTTGAGATATATTGCAAATTGTTTTGGCAAAAAGGGAGAAACCCAAAAGCAAGAAGAAAATTTAATAAAAGCAGTGTTGGAATGCAACTATGTGCGAGAGCCTTATTTTGAATTGGGCGTGTTTTATTTCGATATGGGCGATTATTTAAAGTCTGCCTACGCCTTTGCCGAAATGCTAAAAATTGAAAAGCGAAATCTAAATTATATGTCCTCACCCGTTTGTTGGGGAAGCCTACCATATGATTATCTCTCGCTTTGCTATTACGAAATGGGCGAATTTAAAAAGGCAATTATTGCAATAGAAACTGCCATAAAATTAAATCCTGATGGCGAACGCCTAAAACAAAATCGTCAAATTTTTATAGATAAATTTAATGAAATGAATAAAAATTAGTGGCAAAATGCCGCTTTTTTATTATTTTTTATGCTATTTTTTAATTTTTTGAGCGTTTGAGCGTTATAAACCTAAAATGAACCATATAAAAACTTGCTTTTTATTTGCATTTGTATTAAAATTTATTTTATTAAAATTGTCATGTTTTGGAAAATTCCGCCACTTTCTAACTTATAATGTTTTGGGAGTGTAGAATGGGTATTTTTGATAATTTTAAAGAAATAAATGGTAAAATTGAAGATGATTCTTGGATTGAATGGTGGCACTTTTTAATACCTAACAAAGAAAATTGGCAGAGAACTCTTCTAAGGTCAATTTTGGCTTGTTTTGGACATTGTTTAAATTGTACTGCTCTAGATGGATGTTATTTTGTTAAATGGAATATGCCTAAAAACAAAATTCCAAATTCAAATGGGCTTTTGCATCCTAATTGTGATTGCCAAACACAAGACATAAACTTAAATAAAGTGAGATATAAATCAAGGGCAGATTGCCAATTATCAAAATTACTAATTATGTTTTTGGAGAAAATTCAAAAGGCAAAAAAGCATTGTTTGAATCTTGGGGATTCTCTATTGAAAATTCAGAATATTTAGTTAATGCGTATTGCACTCAAGCATTAAAAAACTATTTAAGTGGTAACTATGTTTTAAAAAATTTGGATGAATATGGTCAAAGATTGGCAATTCCTATCACTTTAAAAGGTAATATAATGTTTTATTCTGGCTGGATGGTGCATCCAGAAGGCTTAATTACAAACACAACACCATATGCAGGAGAAATAAAATGAAAAAATATGATGTGGTAAAACTTATTGAGTTAAATGACGATTTAAAAAAGAAAAATTTGCGTGTTGGTTTGCACGGCGTTGTTTTGTCGGCCAATTTTGATAACAGTGTTGTAGCATTTTTTAACGATGAAAATTTGGGTGAAAATTTAACAGTTCATGTGAACAACATGTTTTTAAAAAAAGAAAATGTTACATTGCCACAAAAAATTATAGATATTTTAGTTTCTAAACAAAATAAATTATTTGCCAATGATAAGACATTAACGACACGGATATTTAACGAGACAGATTGTGTTGAACTTGTTGTCGAAAAAGAAGAATACTCGAAACATAATATCCATAAAGGTGAAATTGGGGTAATTGCTTCCGGCGAAATGATAAATAATAAAATGTTGGTGGATTTTACAGGTGTTGATAAAGATGGCAAAATTTCTGGCGAAATTATAAGTGTAGATGTAAATGATTTGAAGTTAAAAAAGGGCCAAAATTAAGCATTTGGTCTTTTTTGTTTGGTTGAGAGCAGATTGACGATGCTCATTTTCAAAACGGCTGTAAACTTTTTCGTAATAATAAGGGGGAAGATTTCCCTCAAATTTAAAAGGAGGTTTACATGATTGCCACTGGATATGTGCTTTTGATTGTTGGCATACTTGCGATGATAGGATTATCTATAACAATGCCTTTAACAATCTACAATTTCATTTTGCCCATAATCGGCATTGTGCTGCTAATTGTGGGCTATGTGAAAAAATATAAAGGCAAATAAAAAGTTTAATTAAATTTTTTAAAAAAGCGGCGCATTGCCGCTTTTATTATTCGTGGCAAACCGCCACCCTAAATGTTTTCTGCCAAGAACATGGTTTTGAAAGATTTGTTTCGTTTATAAAGTTCATCAAAAGTGCCCACATCCACAATCTCACCATCTTCAAGATAGAAGATTTTATCCACATTTTTGATTGTGGTTAGGCGGTGCGCAACTATCACAATTGTCGATTTACCCTTGATGTTATCTATGCTCTGCTTAATTTGGTTTTGAGCAATGTTGTCTAGCGAAGAGGTGCTTTCATCAAACAAAATTATGCTCGACCTTCTAAGCAGTGCACGCGCTATTGCCAAGCGTTGCTTCTGCCCGCCAGACAACTTTATGCCGCCCTCTCCCACCTTTGTGTCTAATCCACTAGTTAAGCCGGCCACAAATTCATCTAGCGCACTATCTTTAATCACCTGATTAAGTTCTTCGTCCGTTGCGTCTGCCTTGGCAAGCAACAAATTCTCTTTAATCGTCATATCGAAGATGTATGGGAACTGATTGACCAACGCTATTGAAGAACGAAGAGTTTGCTTATCTAGGCTATTGATGTTCACTCCGTCAATCAAAACCTTGCCACTATCCACCACATACATCTTAGAAATTAAATTTAATATTGTGGATTTGCCACTGCCCGACTTGCCAACAAATGCAACTGTGGTGTTTGGCTCAATTTCAAACGACAGATTTTCAAACACTTTGTTTTTGCCCACTTCCACACGCGTTGGCACTTTGGCTTTGATTTTTTTGCGCTTGTTGGCTCGCTTTTCTGCCAAAATCTCTTTTTCATCTCTATCACGATATTCTGTGTAGGTAAACGCCACATTTCTAAACTCAATTTTGCCTTTAATGTTTTTGCGGCTAACATTGCCAAACTTTTCGAGCTCATACTCATCGTCCTCATAAAGTTCGCTAATTCTGCCCACTGCCAAAACAATGTCATTTATGCTTGTGTGGAGATTGTCAAATGTGTTGATTAAATCATTCACATAGCCACGATTATTATTTATAACCAAGAACGAAGCAAGGGTTAACAATCCCATATCCAAAAACCTTATGCCAAGCAACAATATGACCACATTTAATAAATAGCCCACAAACATGCTCACATTCCACCAACGCATATTAAACAAATCGCTTTTTATTGCATATTGTTGGCCATAATCATATCGTGCGTTTACTGAGCTTTTAAGTTCTTCTTCCATGTTGAGAGATTTAATATCTCTTTCACTTCTCACCACTTCGTTTAAAAGGCTGCTATACATTTCATCGCGCTTATAACTTTCTTTCTGCATTTTCCTATATTTGTTTTTTCTATATGCATTTAGCCCCGTGCCAACGGCAACAGAGAAAAGTGCAATGAGCCCCACCCAAAAGTTTAAGAAAAGAATATATCCAAGAATAACAACTGAGTTTAAGAGCGCTGAAATTCTGCCAACAAACCTGGAGCAAGCGGCAAATATCTTCCATGGGTCTGAGCCAATTCTTCTTTCAAAGTTGGCTGTGTTGTGGTCGGAATACGCTTTGGACGACACATTGAACGCGTGCTCCACAATATCATAACTCATCGCCTTAGTGGTTTTAAACTGCAGTTGATTATAGATGATTTGAGACACATAATTTAGCACCCTATTGGCAATGGTGAGAACGAGCATAATTAGAATATTTCTAACAGCCAAAGAATATTGTGCGGTGGTTACATACGCCAAAAAATGGGCGTTTAAAATTGTCCACCCAACTGATTCTGCCACAAAAAACACTTGCAGAATAAGATAACTAAACAAAAGCCATTTGTGAGGTTTAAAATATTGCCAAAAATGAAATTTTTTATCTCTTACATTTCTTTCATTTGTTTTTGTTTGATTAACCATAAGAAAAATATATCATAATTGATTTTATTTTTCAAGAGTTTTTTTATTTTTTAAAACAAAAAGAGGCTGACGCCTCATTTTGCAAATTGTGAATTGAAAAGTTGATAATAAAAGCCATGTTTTTCTAGCAACTCTTGATGTTTGCCCTGCTCAATGATATTGCCTTTATTCATCACCAAAATTGTGTCCGCATTTTCAATGGTGCTTAATCTGTGCGCCACAATAAAGCAGGTGCGACCCTCCATCATTTTGTCCAACGCTTCTTGAATTTTCATTTCTGTGCGTGTGTCGATATTGCTAGTGGCTTCATCCAAAATCATCATTGGAGGTTTTAGCAGCATAATTCTGGCAATGCACAGAAGTTGCTTTTGCCCCGCACTGATGTTGTCCGCTCGCTCGGTGATAATTGTGTCGTAGCCTTGTGGCAATTTTTCAATAAAAGCGTGTGCATTGGCAAGTTTGCACGCCTCGATGATTTCGTCCATGCTGGCGTCTGGCTTGCCATATGCCACATTGTCTTTAACGCTTGCATTATAAAGCCAACTCTCTTGCAACACCATGCCATAAAAACTTCTAAATGAGTGGCGAGTTATTTTTCGCACATCTTTGCCACTGACCTTGATGCTACCCTTATCCACGTCATAAAAACGCATTAACAAGTTTATAATTGTGCTTTTGCCACAACCCGTTGGGCCGACAATGGCAATGCGTTGCCCTTGCTTAACTTTTAAATTTAGATTTTCAATCAGTTTGAACGATTTTTCATAACTAAATTCAACATTGTTTAATTCCACCTCTCCATTGCACTTTTTTAAGTTTGGAAGAGCGCTATCGTCAATTTCATTTTCAAGGTCTAACAGCGCAAAAACTCGATTTGCGCTGGCAACGGCAATGTTTAGGTCGGCAAAAATGCTTGTGATGTCATTAAACGGCTTTGTGTAGTTTTCAGAATAATTTAAAAATGATGAAATTTTGCCAATTTTAAAGCCTCGCTTTATTGCCAACACTGCGCCCACAATTCCTATGAAACCATACAAAATGCCATTCACCAACCTAGACGCAGGGTGCCCGATTGATGCATAGAAAACTGAATTTTCACTTGATTTGCCAAGTTGCTCGTTGATATCGTCAAATTTTTCGTTTGTGTCAACCTCATCGTTAAACGCTTTGATGATTTTCATGTTGGTTATCATCTCTTCGCTATAGCCAGACATTTTGCCTTGAATGTTCACGCGCTTTTGATATAATTTTTTGCTCTTTTTTGTGATGACTATTGCAAACACAAGCGACATTGGTGCGAGCACAAACACAATAGTGGCAAGTTGCCAATTTAGTGAGAACATCATCACCAGCACTACGATTAATTGAAACACGCCCTGAATGACAGTTGAAAAGCCTTCTAAGAAGCCGTCAGTTACATTTTCAACATCGGCAATCATGGTGTTCATAATGTCGCCATGAGAAGTGTTGTCGATATACTTAATTGGCACGCTATTAAGTTTTTTATAAATTCCCGAGCGGATTGATTGAGAAGTTCTATATGTGAGAATGTTCATGTTGAAATCGCCTAGCCACTCAAAAATGGTGCTAGCCACAGTGAGCACGCCAATCAGCACAAGATATTCAAACAGCAAATGAAAATTAACCTTGCCCACACCTATCATTGTGTCGATTGCAAAACCAGAAAACATTGGAATGAGCATATTCAAAACTATTGCAATAAGGCTGAAAATCACAGATAGGAAAAACGAGCGTTTGTGCGAACGCACAAATTTCAACAATTTAGGAAACAAATTTTTCACTTCTCTAACTTTCATCTTTTTCCCTTACCCTATTTGCTTTGGCTCAAATATATTTCTTTATAAATATCACACGATTTCATTAAATCTTTATGCTTGCCCATGCCAACCACATCGCCATTTTCAAGCACAATAATTAGGTCGGCATTCATGATTGATGTGGCGCGCTGAGAGATTAACACTGTGGTGCATTTCAGCGTTTTAATTGCGTCTCTTAAATTTTTATCCGTTAAGAAATCCAGTGCTGAACTGCTATCGTCTAGAATGAGCATCTCTGGGTTGCCAATTAGTGCGCGTGCGATTGTGAGCCTTTGCATTTGTCCGCCACTGACATTTTTGCCGCCCGCCATAATTTGATAATCTAACCCAGCTTTCCACTCGCTCACAAACTGCCAAGCCTGACTGATTTTTAAGGCTTTTATTATCTCTTCATCGCTCGCATTTGCCCTGAGCTGCATATTTTCACGCAAACTTCCGCTAAACAAAATGCTGCGCTGCTGCACTATGCTAATCTCTTGACGGAGTTGTTCGATTGGATAATCCTTAATGTTCACTCCCTTATATAAGATTTCACCACTAGTGGCATCATAAAATCTTGTCATAAGGCTGGCAACAGTGGTCTTGCCACTGCCTGTGCCGCCTATTATGCCAATAGTTTGCCCGGGCAAGATTTCAAACGACAAATCTTTAATAAATGACTTTGTGCCCGTGCTCCCCGAATAGTTGAAACACACATTTTTAAACTCCATAATGGAAGAATAGTTTGTCCTTTTCAACCTCTTTGCGTTAGGCTTAGATTGCACGCTTGGCTCTGTTTCCATCACTTCATTTAATCGGTGAACGCTTGCTGAGGTGCGCACAAACAAAGCAATAATCCTTGAAAGCAATAGGAGTGAAATTGTGATTATGGACACATAGTCGATGAGCGCAATCACATCACCTTGCGACAAGTGGCCGATATTGATTTGAAAACTGCCAAAATATAGAATTGCGAGTGTGGCAATATCCACAATTAAATAGATGACCGGGTTTAAGAAAGCCGAAATTTTTGAAACTTTAATGCTGGTGGATGTGAAATCTTCACTCACGTCTTCAAAGCGCTTTTCTTCGTCCTTTTCTTTATTGAAGGCTCGAATAACGCGTGTGCCAGAAAGATTTTCTTTCGTTACACGACTGATATTATCCAACTTAACCCTAACCGATTTGAAATAAGGTGTGGTTTTTTTGATATAGAAGAACAAAATTAAACTGATGATAGGAATAAACGCTAAAAACACCAGCGACATTTTTTTGTTTATTGCCAAACTTAAACTGAATGCACCCACCAACAAGAAAGGCACTCTTATCATTAGGCGCATAAACATGCCAACAGCATTTTCCACCTGCGCCACATCGTTGGTTAGCCTATTCACGAGCGATGCAGTGCCAAATTTATCTAACTCAGCATGGGAAAAGGTGGTGATTTTATTAAACAAATCTTTCCTGTAAGAAGTGGCAACTCCTATGCTGGTTTTTGCCGAACATTTTTGCCCAATTATGCTTAATATGAAGCAAGAGACACATGAAATCAATATCAGCGCACCAATTTTGACGATATACGACCAATCGGCATTTTTAACGCCAACATCAATCATTTTGGCAACTAAAATGGGGTTTAACAACTCTAACACCGCTTCAAGCATTTTAAAAATTGGAACGATGAGTGCGTACCATTTATATTTTTTTAGATAGCCAAGAATTCTCTTCATTTTTAAAATTTTAGCAAATTAGATTTTATTTTTCAAATATTTTAATATTATTTCCACAATAAATCAACTATATAATAAAAAAAACGGCCAAGCGCCGATTAATTCAAGCGCTTGTCCGCAGAAGTTAGGTTGATGTTTAACGACAAATTCTTATTTGCCAAACGGCTAAAAATGCGCTCGTCATATCTTGATAAGATATTCTCCAAACTCAAATTTGTGCTTATGAATGTTGGAAGATTGTGCACTTGGCGTGTGTTTATTAGATTATATAGATATTCAACCGTTATATTTTTAAGCATTGGCTCTGTGCCTAAATCATCTATAAGCACCACATCGGCTGAAAGAAGGTCGGCAAAGTCATACGATTTGCCAATGTGATAAAGCCTGGCAAGTTCGTTCAACTCAAAGGCAGTTTTATAGATGACTATGTAATTCCTATTAAGCATCTCGTTTGCCACACATTCAAGCATAAAGGTTTTGCCCGTGCCCGCTCCGCCAATGATGTTTATATTTCGCTTTGTAACCAGCGGATATTTTGTGCACCATGTTTTCACAATGGCATACGCCTTTTTATCGTTACTATTAAGTTTGCTCTCGTCACACAAATCAAACGCTTTAAACCCCGTTTGCGAACTAGACGAAAGCGAAATCTTTTTGTTTAGCTCACTCAAAAAGCAGTTGCAAATCCTGCCCCCAACCACACCCGTGTCGTTGCAAATTGGGCATTCATATTTAGGGTTTAGGCGAGATTTATCTATGTTTCTATCACTTAAATATTTTTCTAGTTTTTGCTTTATATCTTGCACTTGATGCTTCAATTCCACATCTTCTTGCTCATATTTAGATTTTAAATATTCAATGTTTTTGCGGGTGTAATCGTTATATAGTGAGCAAAATTCGGGGTCTTTTTTTAATTCTTCCACAAAGTCATCACACTCTTCTTGTGCGCGCAAGCGTTTTAACATAAAACTTTGCTTAACATCGGTTATGAATTTATGCTTGTTCATATCACACCTCCACTTCGTCTAGGTTGGTCATAAGGCTCATGATTTGCTCTTTGGTGTAGTTGTTGTGCACAAAATCCGCCTGCTCGCCCGTGCCTGTGTCCTTAACTTGGTCTAGCGTCTTGACGCCTTGCGAACGCCAATTTGAAAGCACCTTGTTTAGATAGGCCACAGCGTTGCTCTTGCCACGGGAAAGTGTGGCGGCACGCATAATCATGGCGTGGCTAAACTCCCATGCGTTTGCCCATGTGTTATAGAAATTTCTATCTTGATTGTTCGCACTGCGCTCTAACCCCAACTCTTTTAGCACTTCGTTTATTAGGTTGTCTAGTGAAAGATTGTCTTGCAAATACATTTGATAGCCAGCCAAATTTGTGATGCCCAACTTAAATAGTTTGCTAATAATTCCATTAAATTGTTCAAGGGTTTTGATTGTTGTGCCATGGCAATTATTTGCAATGGCGGCAAGAGTGCTTTCGTCAAAGCCCATGTTGAGCCAATTCACCACATATTTTTCAATTTCGTTGGTTAAATCGTCATATCTAAGCCCTAATTTTTGATTTACTGTGCGGGCAATGCTTATCATATTTTCTCGCTCTGCTTCAAAATTTTCAATTTCGGCAACGGATAATAGTTTCATTTCATAATATCTCGACAAATAGTCGTCTAGAATATCAATGTCCAAATGCAGGCGCTTATTTTTGAGCATTTTTGCCACAAACACAATCACATTCAATTCAAAAGCATAGTCTTTTAGCCACTTGTTTAATAGTTCGGCGTCTTCAAGTTGAGGCTTACGCTTGCTTCCCATAGCAGTCAATATTAGGCGCATATTATCGTCCACAAAATTGAGAGAGGCAATTTTTTCCTTCACCTCATCAAGCGTGTGAACGCCCTCTTTAAGCCAATTTTTTGCCACCACAATGCAATAATTTGGGCTAAGATTGAAGCCTTTATTATCCACACAAAACTTCACAATCGCAAGCAGTGCATCTTCCGTCATGTGAAAATTTTCAATCAAATTGTAAAACTCTGCAAATTCATTTGGCATTATCAGGCGTTTATCAAACAACTCTTGAAGGGTGATGTTGAAACTAGCATACTTATCAACCTTATATTTTTTAATGTTTTTGGCATTGGAAATAACAGGCAAATAGCGCACTTCGATTGGCGTGATGTTTAAAATCTGCACTAAGCCCAAATCCTCCCAATATTTGAAAACGGACACAACATCGTCCTCATTAATTTTGAGAGTTTTGGCAAAATATTCAAGTGTGTTGTTTGGATTATCTGCCACCCCGCACATCCCCAATCCGAGCAAATAAACCTTAACGCACATATCTGGTGCGCTTGGAAGATATTCATTAATAAACACATTGTCCACCAATGTTTTGTTGCCCACCGTGAGGCTAGGGCTGAACTTGCAAAATGACATACCTTTATATTAGCACAAAAAAATTTTTTTGTCTATCAAATAGATTTATTTAAGACCCTTTCTTATTGTGTGTTTCACGGCTTGACACCGCTGCATATTGATAAGGTTATAATATCTTGAGTTTTAGCATAGATTTTTTTATGAAAAAAACTATTTTGGCAGTGATGTTGTTTGCTCTGGTTTTTGGCTCTTTTGGGTGCAAAGAAAAAAGCAAATTAAACGAAATCAGCGCAAATCTAACCAATTATGAAATAAGTTTGGACTATGACGAAACCTCTCATTCTGTGAAGGCGAGTGAAAGAGTGGAATATGTGAACAACACCAACGCAATTTTAAAATGCGTGGAATTTCATTTGTATCCTCAATTTTTTAAAGAGGAAGGCGCAAAGCAAGTGGTGGCTCAAACACACCTAAACCAAGCCTATCCTAACGGAATGAGTTATTCCCAATTCGATGTAACCCGCGTGCGAGTGGCCGGTGCGGATAGGCAAATTCGATTTGTTGGAGAGTGCAATGGCGTGCTCGCGGTGGATTTGTTTTCTAGCCTAATGCCGAGCGAAAAAGTGGAAATAGAGATTGATTTTGGATTCACTCTGCCAAACTGTTGCCACCGCTTTGGCTATGGCGAGCACACAATCAACCTTGGCAATTCCTACCCTATTGTGTGCGTTTATGAAAATGGAGCGTTTGATGAAAGTGGCTACCACCCTAACGGCGACCCGTTTTATAGCGATGTGGCAAATTATGTGGTGGACATCACCGCAAGCAGCAACTTCATTGTGGCAGCAAGCGGAGAAAAAACTGCCGAAAAGCGTTCTAACGGAAAGACCACATCATCTTTTTATGGCAAGTGCATTCGAGATTTTGCTCTGGTGCTGAGCAAGGATTTTAAGGTGGAGAGCGCAGAAGAAGACGGAGTGAATTTTCAATATTTTTATTTTGACGATGAAAATCACTCGTCCTCATTAAAGGCGGGAATGGACGCTGTGAAAACCTTTTCAGATTTGTTTTTGAAATATCCTTATGCTAGTTTTTCAATCGTGCAAACCGACTTCGTCTATGGTGGCATGGAGTATCCAAACCTTGTGATGATTAGTGCGGAAGTGAATGACCCCGACGACTATAAAAATGTGATTGTTCACGAAACCGCTCATCAGTGGTGGTATGGCATTGTTGGAAATGACGAGTGGGAGTTCCCTTGGCTAGACGAATCGCTTGCAGAATATTCTTCCATGCTGTTTTACGACCACAATGATGGCTATAATTTCACCCGCACTCAAATGTTGGAAGCAAGCCACGCAAACTACTCCCTTTTCATCTCTGTTTATAACGATGTGCTGGGCGATATTGACACAAGCATGCGTGCGATTGACAAATATTCCACCGAGCCGGAATATACCTACTGCACATATGTGAAAGGTGCGATGATGTGGGACGGGCTAAGAAATCTCATTGGCGAAAAGAAATTTATTGCCTGCCTTAAAACCTACTGTGAGCAAAATCAATTTGCCATATCTTCCCCCGAAAAATTAATCACCGCCTTTGAGGGCGAAAGCAAAATGCAACTTAGAAATTTCTTTAATAGTTGGATAGACGGCAAAGTGGTGATAAGATAATATTCACTCACATTTTGGGCAGAAAAAATCCGCATATTGCGGATTTTTCGTTATCTATTATTTATGCTATCGATTGGGTTCTTTCTGGCAATTTTGTTTACAGGGAAGAAACTTGAAATCAATGCCACCAAGAAACTTACTCCAAACAAGAGCAACACTTGCCTAATGCCAAAGGTTAGAAGCGTGATTGTGAAGCCAAGTTGGGTCAGCAACACATTATTAATCACCACACAGCAAACCACTGTGGCAATCGCAGACAAAACAAAGTTGATTAAGCAAATGATAAAGCTCTCTGAGAAGAATATGGCGAACACATCTTTGCCTCTTGCGCCGATTGCTCGCAAAATGCCAATTTCACGTTTTTTATAGGTTATGCTTGTGGCAATAAAGTTCATAAGCATCAAGCCGGCAAACACAGCCAGAGCCAGACCAACCCAGCCTAAGATTGTGGCAGTGCCTGAAATGGTCGTGCCGAAATTGTCTAACAAAGGAGTGGCAGCAAATTGCACCTCATAACCATAGGTTTTATCCACCTTTGTTTTTTCAATATAGTCAATAAGTTTTGCGTCTTCCTTGCCTCCTAGACGAGAAACAATATAGTCATAGCCAATAAAGGAATTATAAAATTCTGTGCTTAAAATTGTTTTATCTCCATCAACTAAGCCAACAACGTCATATTTTTCGCCACTGATATAAATGGTTATGCCCGCACTAATTTCTTCTTGGGTTATCTGCAAGTTATCATTCATTCGTCTGCTCAAAATCACCTGATTATTTGCCAAGTGGTTTTTGTCAACTCCCGGCTTTAGATATGTGATTTTGCTTGCATCTACTTTTTCGATTGAAGTGAAATCGTCAATTCCTGCGCCCCAACCACCATCATTATCTATTGAATAATCTAGATATCGATTGCTTGGTGTGTAGTCGGCAGAAATCTCATCAAAGCACTCTTTAGTTACATAACACATATTCACGAAGCCGTGCTGCATAATTGTGTTAACTTCCAACTCTTGCATATAACTATCAATCGTGCCGCCGTGGGTGTTTGTTTCGCTCTGCTCATATTTAGATAAATCTGTGTCATCTTTAATTATGCCAACAATCGTCTTTTTAGACATTCCGCTAACACTTAATTCTTTGCCTATCAAATCGCCAATTTGCTCTATTTTTCCTTCGCTGCCTGAATTTGACACATTTTTTAAGATGATGTTTGCAATATTATTAGAGATGCAAATTTCTTCATCGCTCGTTGGCAATTTGCCGCCTTCAAGCAATTCCAAGTCTAGCCCCTTTAGTGAATTTTCGTCTATTGGCATCACGCCAGACACATTTGTTTGATAAATCGTGTCTGTGTCGCCCGAAGAGGACATATAGTAATTATACAAATCAAAATTATTGCCCTGGAATACAACCGGCTCAAAAGTGTAGGTTGAAAACTTTTCTCTAAAGTTCTTCAAATCATTGCTGCCAAAAGCCACTTCATAATTTTCCCACATGCCACGATAATTTTTTGTGATTGCTAGTGATTTAACATTCAACTGCTCCAAACTTTCTCGCACCGAAGTGGCACGGTTGAAACTTGCGAGTGTGTCCACCACGCCAAACATGGTGAACGCTATGCACGCCAAAAGTATTGTGAAAATTAACCTGATTGGCTTATGTTTTAGCGAACTTGCGCCCATTTTTATTGAATCTTTCATTTTTAGGCGTGAACGAATGAGTTTGAATTTTTTAGGGTCGTATTTAGACTGATGAATATCGCCCGGCTGAGTGTCCTTAAACACTTCTTGGTTGCCCTCTTCTGTGATAAACGCCGTCTTTTTCACTTCGCTATTGGTTTTGGCGTCAAATGAAATTAATGTGTCGGTTTCGTTTGTTTTGCTTTCAAGCAGTTTGTTAATTCTGTCCAAATCTTTTTGGGTGAGTTTTTGCCCTTTTTTGATATGTATTATCTTATCGTCAATAAAACTAACACCGCTCTCGCTCTTCTGGGCAACCACTTCTTTTTTGGTGTCGTCATTAATAATTTTGCCGTCTTTAAGCTCAATGACGCGGTCGCCATAAAGGTGAGCAAACTCTCTATCGTGCGAAACAATTATCACAAGTTTGGTTTTGCTCAACTTTTTAAGCGTTTCCATCACTTGTTTGCCCGTGTTGCTATCTAGCGCACCTGTTGGCTCATCTGCCATGATAATTTCAGGGTCTTTAATAAGTGCGCGCGCAATGGCAACTCTCTGCTTTTGACCACCAGAAAGTTGATTTGGTTTGCGCTTATAATACCCTTCCAAATCCACATCTTTAAGCAGTTTTTCCACCGCTTCTTTATCTGCCTTTTTGCCTTGCAATTCAAGAGCCAACGCAAGATTTTTGCCCACGCTAAACTCTTCTAGAATGTTATACTCTTGGAAGATAAAACCAATGAAGGTGTTGCGATAGCTATCGAAATCGCTCTGCTTAAAATCTTTGCTGGACTTGCCCTTAATTATAATTTCGCCACTGTCAAAAGTGTCCAACCCACCGATTGAATTTAAAAGCGTGCTTTTGCCGCTGCCGCTTTTGCCGAGCAAGAAAACCAATCCCCTATCAGGGAAATCTATGCTCACATTATTTAGCGCAAGCACCTGCTTTGCGCCCTTTCCTTTGCCTAACTTATAAACCTTTGTTAAATTCTTAACGCTTAACATAACTTCTCCTTATTTATTAGTGCTGCCAAACCCACCCGTGCGTTTAACATTTGGGTTGGTTTGCCCGTCATCGTCTGTTGTTAAAAACTTAAAAAAGAAAATCTGCCCAATTTTATCTCCCGCCTTAATTTGAAATGGCTGTTTGTTTAAATTATGAAGCAAAAAGCCAATGTTGCCATCGTTAGTTTCGTTGTCTGCATAATCACTTTCAATTATGCCTATGCCGTTTGCCAAAATCAGTCCGCGCTTGCCCAAACCACTGGTTGACGCCAAAATAAAGCCTTCGTCTTCATTGCAATAAGCCTTAAAATTGATAAAAACAAGTTTAGTGCTCTCTGGTGGAATTTCCACATCAATGGGCGAAAAGCAATCATAACAAACTGCATGCTTTGTGGCACGATATGGTTTTTTAAGAGATTTTGCGTCCACTCCATATTGCATAAATTCTGGTTTAACAAGTTCAAATTTTCTCATAACAACTCCATGAAATATTTTAGCACAAAAAGATTTATAAGCAAAATAATTTTGCGAAAAACTAATGCTCAAAAAGAAAAAAACCACAAAACCGTGGTTTTATGGTCTAAATCCCTTAGACCTTGGTATGATTTTTCCATTTGCGTCAATTTCGCTAGGGTCAACAATAAAGTCATCCTTATCGGCAAGCCCTAATCCTCCATCTTCGCGAGTGAACGACACCACGCCGTTTCTAATTCCTTCATATCTGCCCACAAAAAATCTGTGTTTTGAAATAGGCTCAGAGCGAAGCACGAGTGGCTGATTGTCCACATTTATTGAGCAAAAGAACTCTTCAATTAAATCAGCTTTTGGATAGCCTGCCGGAAGAGTGAAATCTTGCTTGCTTGGAAGCACATATTCTTCGCCATCCTCAATTTCTGGGTGAGCGGAATAATAAAGCTTTTCAACCAAGCGTGAGTAAATCTTATTATCCAATGATGTGATGGTTGGCACAGGCATTCTTGCGCACATGTCGGCAAGTTGTGCGCTTAGCGATAAGTGTGGAACATCTGCCTTGAAAAAACTATGATATTTTTCATAAAAAGGCAACGAGCGAAGCGTGAAAATTTTATTGCCCGATTTCATTGTGTGCTCCAACCTATAAAAAAGCTTAAACCCCGTTGCTTCTTGTGGGATTTCTATTTTTTTAACGAGTTCTGGTGTGTTCACCAAACACAAACGTTCGCTTTGAAAGCCAAAAGATGTTGGCACATATATGATTGCATATTTATTCAATTCCATAATCGACCTCAAGGGTATCCTACCATAAAAACGAGCATTTGTCAATAACAAAAAAGTGGCTGACGCCACTTTTTATTTTTCAGAGTATGAAACCTTGACGCTTGGACCCATGGTTGTTGCTAAATAAGTTGACTTAATATATGTGCCCTTTGCCGCTGCTGGCTTTGCCTTAATCACAGCGTCCATAACGGTGGCCAAGTTTGTGTATAACCTATCCACACCGAAACTTGCTTTGCCTATGCGCACATGAATAATGTTTTGCTTATCAAGCCTATATTCAACCTTACCGGCCTTAACATCTTTGATTGCTTTCGTTACATCCATTGTAACCGTGCCACTCTTAGGGTTTGGCATTAAACCTTTAGGGCCTAAGATACGAGCGCAACGACCAAGAGCGCCCATCATATCTGGTGTGGTGATGCACACATCAAAGTCTAACCAACTGCCAGACATAATTTTGGCAATAATGTCATCATCACCAACAATATCTGCCCCAGCCTTTTTTGCCTCTTCTGCCTTATCGCCTTTGGCAATAACGCACACTTTCACAGATTTGCCTGTGCCTTCTGGAAGCACCACAACGCCTCTAACTTGCTGGTCTGCATTACGACCATCAACGCCCAAGCGAATGTGAAGCTCAATTGTTTCATCAAATTTAGCCTTAGCCGTGCTGAGCACAACACCCAAAGCTTCTTTTGCGTCATAAACCTTAGTTTTGTCCACTAACTTGGCGGACTCAATGTATTTCTTACTTCTTTCCATTATAGCCCTCCACAGTTATACCCATACTTCTGCAAGAACCAGCAATCATGCTCATTGCGGCTTCGATGCTGCTTGCATTTAAGTCTGGCATTTTTTGCTCTGCAATCTTTCTTAGTTGGTCAACAGTGATTTTGCCAACCTTATTGCGAGATTTATCGCTCCCTTTTTGCACGCCTGCTTCCTTCAAAATCAAGTCAGTTGCAGGTGGTTGCTTTAAGATAAAAGTGAAACTTCTATCTTCATAAATGGTGATTACGCAAGGGATAGTGTAACCTGCCATTTTTGCAGTTTTGTCGTTAAACTCTTTCACAAATCCTGCTAAGTTGATGCCTTGCGGACCGAGTGTTGAACCAACTGGTGGGCCCGGAGTGGCTTTGCCGGCAGGAAGTTGAATGGTTACGACTGCTTTAACCTTTTTTGCCATACAATTCTCTCCTTTTATTTGTTTTTATGGCGTGGTTGTAGAATTAACTTCTCCCACGAGGTGCAAATTAACTTTGCGGGGTGATTATAACATAATATTTTATATTTGTCAATAGATTTTAGGTCAAATCTGGGCAAGAAATAGCATATCGTTGCTCATCGATAAACTTATCAAGAGCAATCCTATATTGACTGCCAAATTTCGCAATTAAGCCAAGGCGCAGAATTTTATTGAACCTTTTAAGGCTCACATTTGTGTTGAGCAATGGGTTTAGGAAAAATTCAAAATCGTTTTTCACCAAAAGGTCGAAATGCTTTTCCTTGCCCAATTTGTCAAAGGGGTTTAATTTATAATCCAAATGATAACCGTAGTTGCCATCTTTATACCAAACATATGACACTCGAAAGTTTTCTAGATTTTGCACAAAATAAGGCAAAAGTGCAAGGATTGAGCCCTCTTGGGCAAATTTTATCATATTAAGATATATGTTTTTTGGCAAATTTTAGTAAAAAAGTTTGGGTCAAACCCAAACTAATTTCTGCTAACTCTAATTTGATTGAAGCCTAATTCCACCTCGTTGTCTTTCCCAAACATTTCAACCAATGCCACAACCTTTTGATTTGCCGCATCAACTGATTTAACTGTGCCAACGAAACTTGCAAGTGAGCCTTCAAGAATTTCAATAAGGTCGCCAACTTTCACATCAAGCTCAACCTTAACTTCGCCCGTGCCACCATAGACGCCCATTCTTCTTGCTTCTTCGTCTGTGATTGGAACGGGCCTACCCTTTGGGCCAACAAAACTGTTGACATATTGTGTGTTTGTAACGGCGTGCCAAATGTCATCGCCATACATCATTTTAACGAGCATATATCCTGGCATGGTCTTTTTAGGCACAAGCACCTTTTTGCCACGCTTTTCCACTAACACATCTTCCATAGGAATTATAATATCGAAAATTCTATCTTGCAAGCCGAATTTGTCGATTGTGTTTTCCAAGTTTTGCTTTGCCACATTCTCATAGCCAGAATACACATGCAATGCATACCAATGCGGCTCTCTATCTCTATTGTTGTCTATAATAGCCATAATACCTCCTTAGATTACTTCACAAGCAATTCAACTAAGTGCATGCACACAAAGTCTAGCCCGAGCAAAACCAAAGCAAAAACCAACACAACCACCAAGACGATGCCTGTTTGCTTCACAACCTTGCCGAAAGTTGGCCATGTTACCTTTTTAAGTTCGCTGCCTGTGTCCTTAATTGCCTTAACCATTTTGTTTGGTTTTTTAGGCTTATCTTTCTTCTTTTTCTTATCCACATCCTTGGCTTTCACTTCAACGGCTTTGCCGGATTTTTCCTTCTCTGCCGGTGCGCTCGCCTCAGCCTCAGGCACAACCTGCTCTGCAAGGCTTTGCGCTTCCTCTTGCTTAACCTCTTCTGCCTTTAAGGCATTAGCCTTTTGATTGGATTTCTTTTTATTCTTATTTGCCATGTTCACTCCTATTTTGTTTCTTTGTGGGCAGTGGTCTTTTTGCAAGTTGGACAATATTTTTTAATTTCTAATCTTTCAGGGTCGTTTGCCTTGTTTTTAGAACTTGTGTAATTCCTATTCTTGCAAACTGGGCATTCAAGAGTGATGTTTTCTCTTTTGGATTTTTTTGCTTTTGCCATAACTATCTCCTTTTATACGCATTTAAAATTAAACCAATCAATTAGCAACCGCTAAATTTAGGTTAATTTAAAAAGGGCTTTAAAAAAACACCCTTTCAAGTGCTAATTATATATTAACATAAAATTATTCACTTGTCAACAGTTTTTTAAAAATTTTCACCAAAAACAAAGCAAATAAAAATAGGGCTAAATTGCCCTAGTTTTCACTGTGTTCATCATTTTTTTGAACTTGCTCTGTTTCGCTAAATTTGGACCTAACTGGCTCAACGGTCTGCTCTGTTTGCGTAACAGTTGAATAGTTGGACCTTTCTTCCTCTTCTATTTTGTGCTTTGGCTTTTCAAGCAATGTGCCGTTTGAAAGCTCTTTTGCCTTTTTCACTTTCTTTTCCTTTTTTTCTGTGCCAAGCATAAGCTCAACGAAGTGGATCTTTGTGCCTTTGGCTTCGGCAATCATTCTAAAGGTGATATAAGCGAAGAACAAAAGTGCAAGCACGGAAATGACATTTTGAATTATTCTAAACGCTTTGATTGCTCCAACGCTCAATTCAAAATCAAATAGCCCAGTTACAACAAACACGATAAATTCAAGTGCAAGCAACACAGCTGCCACAATGAACATATCTTTCACCCTAACCCTCAAATCTTTATCTGAACAGAAGAATAGAAGCACAACGGCGAAAATCACCGCCATAGCCACGAAGTTGACCCCAACGCCCAAAAAACTTGATGCTAGTGAGCTCCACGCTATTGAAATGCCTGTGAAAGCGAACGCCAACACGAAAAACAATTTTAAATTTTTAGCCATAATTATCTCCCATTTTCAGTTTATCATTAAAAAAAATTTTTTGCAAATCAAATTTCAAAAATTTGCAAATTTTATTTAAAATTTTAAAAATATCATCAAAAAATCATCAAAATCTGCAAAAATTTTTAGTTTTTGGCAGGTTTTTGGCAAAATTGCAAGAGTTGATGATATATTTAAGCGGGAGAGAATTTTATGGATAATTTGATTGAAATCCTTTTCAAGCGGCTCAATGCCCTAGAAAAGAGAATTGAAAAATACTATAAAGTTTTATATATTGAAAATGAACTAGATTTTATTTTGAACGGCACTTACATTTTTGAAGAGGATTTGGCCGACATTTTAGACGGCAATTATGTTTTAGGAGGGGAAAATGGAAAGAATTGAAGAATTAAAACATGAACTTGTTAAGCAAAAAGAGGCAATCGAAGAAAAAGGCGGGAAAGTGGTGATTGGAGGGTCTAATCCCAGCCCAAGCGAAATTACAGAAGGAATAAATTCTATCGTTCCTTTTGGGTTGGATTTGTCTAGAATAACGGCAACCCCAGAAGATGTTGCAAAAGGCAAGACCTTTTTAAATTCGTCCGCAGAATTTGTGGAAGGCACTATGAGTGGAGTTGCACTAGATATGTTTGTTTATAACGATGTCCACCCCTCGTCTTATGATAAAGAGCTTGATTTTCACTTTCCAGATGAGGTGATAAATGTCAAAAGTTATCAATTCTACAATGTGCCATATAAGATGAATATTTGGCTCAACCCAGACACCGTCAGCGTTGGCGCATTCGCCCTGTCTAACGGGGACATCACCATAAAAAATTTTGAAAGCCTAACCAAACTTCAAACCGCAAAGCAAGCTAGCTTTCAAGGTTGCAAAGGAGTGAATTTGGCAGCTTTTCCAGATTCTTTGGAAAATTTATCATCAGCGTGTTTCGCCAACATAACAAGCATAGAAAATTCCATTATTTTGCCAAAATATGTGAAAAAAATGGAAGACTCGGCAATTCGCACGGAAACTCAGCAGGAGTTTGAAAAATTGGTCATCCCCGAAACAGTAAAAATAGACACCCTCGCACAAAGTTCAATTTCGGGGTATTTGTTTAATAGCGATTTCACCTTGCCCCCAAACATAAAAACCCTTGCCATGGGTGCGTTCTATAACACTTCATTCAACAATGTTGTGATTCCGTCAACGGTTACCGATATCGCTGAAATGGCATTTTATACAGGCCCAGGCAAAATTTTCAGAACAAAGACGATAACATTTTTAGCCACAACTCCTCCAAAAATTGGTTCGATGTTTTTCCATCCAGAGCGAACATGCAACATTTATGTACCAGACAACTCTTTGAGCGAATACAAAGCCGCTTTGTCAGGATATGATGTCTACCCAATTAGCCAAAGGCCATAAAAAGGTCGGCAGCAATAGGCTCGCGCCTTTTCGCACCCACAACCTTAACCGCATTTTGCACCTTAAATTTATCGAACCTTAAAAGCTCTTTCTTCACCAACTCCCCGTTTTTATAGTGCTCACGATACGATTTAATTTCCATGCCTTTCACCGGCTTTTTAAGATAGAAACTTTCGTCCTCATATTGCACCTTATCTTTATATTCTTCTTTTTCGTCCACCACAATTTCTTCTTGTGGCTCGGTTACGCTAACAATCTCATTTGTCAATTTTATTTCTTCGCCTGGTTTTTCGCCAAAAATGCGAATGCGGGCACGGGTTGGTGAAAAGTTTGTGATGATTGTTATCTTTTGATTTGTGTTGTTTCTAAATTTTAAATCACTGCTTCCAAAATTGACCATGGCGTCAAAGCCATATTTAACATAATTCACCTGTTTGCTGTGTTTGTTGGCTTCCACGATCTCTAACCCCGCGAGGAGAGCGGAATTGTAAAGCGTGGTGGACACTTGGCACACTCCACCGCCCAAACCGTCCACAAACTCATTATTCACAATTATTTTTGCTTCGCGATAGCCATTTTCTGCCGTTCTTCTGCCCACCGCTTTATTGAATGAAAAAATTTGATTGGGCATCAATTCAATCTTATTTAAACTGTTTAGTGCGTTTTTGATGTTGTGCTTTCTATCTGGGCTAGAACTTGCAATGTTGGTTGAAAAATCTGCCCTTAGATTGGTGAATTTTTCATAGTCCGCCTTAAATTTTTCTGGCACAATTTGATTTGTGGGCAGTGTGAGCACCATTTCTTTGTCGTTAAGATATTTTTCAATGAAACTATCAAAGAGTGCCGGTTTGTTTAATTCTTTGCCATATCGCTCTTTGCCGATTTTAAAAACCTGCTCGCTTGAAGTGTTTACGCTAATCGTGGCATTTTTCGCTTCAACAAAAACCACCTTTTCCATTTTTGAAATCAATTTAGTTATGTTTGGAAAAAGATATTCAACGGCAACCGATTTTTCAATCCCCGCATTTAGCATTCTTTTTAAGAGCGCTTTTCTTTCTTCTTTTGAAGAAAATCTATTATATTTGTTTATCTCATAATTGCGGTCAAATTGACTGCTCTTTTTTATGTTTTGCGCCAGCTCATAGCTGAAAATTTTTTCATCACACAAAAAGTCAACGCGCTCAAATCCTGCTGCTTCAACCGCTTCAATTTTTGGTGTGAGCGTTAAAATTAATGCTAATATTAAAAAGGCTGCAAACATTAATTTTTTCACGCTCATATTATGTGATATTTTGTCGATTTTTATTTGTGATTATTTATTTTTATCCTGTTCGTCATCAGCATCTTCAATACCAACAATTTCGCTAACATTATTTAATTGCTTTGCAATTTTTTGCGAAGATTTTGCTGCTTCTTCAAGTTTGTTTGTGGCCTCTCCGAGTTTGCCTTGCGATTTGGCAATTAAATCTAGGTAGATTTTGAATTCCTTTTTCAAACTTATTAAGAACTGCCAAATTTCACTGCTGCGCTTTTGAATGTGAAGAGTTTTAAACCCTAATTGTAGGCTATTCAGCAAGGCAGAGAGCGTGGTTGGCCCACACACCAAAATTTTATACTCATTTTGAAGAGTGTCCATAAGCTCGGGAGTGCGCACCACTTCTGCATAAAGCCCTTCCACAGGCAAAAACATCACGGCAAAATCTGTGGTGTCTGGCACGGATATGTATTTTTCTTTAATGGACTTGGCTTCGTCTTTAATCCTTTTATAGAGTTGCTTTTGCGCCTTTTCAATTGCAGTTTTATCTAATGTGTCTGCCACATCAACTAACTTGTTATAATCTTCCAACGGAAATTTGCTATCAATAGGCAAATAAACTTCGTGCCCGTCTTTGCCCGGCAACACCACTGCAAAATCCACTTTTTCGGCACTATCCTTTTTAATTTGCACTTGTGCTTTGAATTGGCTTGGTGCAAGCATCTGCTCTAGCAGTGTGGAGAGCATCACTTCTCCCCACACACCGCGATTTTTCACATTTGAAAGCACCTTTTTCAAATCTCCCACGCCCACTGCCAAATTGCGCATTTCACCTAACCCAAGAGTTACACCTTCTAGGCTTTGCTGAATTTTGCTAAAGCTCTCATTAAGGCGTTGAGATAGCGAAGAATTTAATTTCTCGTCCACTGTTTCGCGCATTTTTTCGAGCGATTTTTCGTTCTCTTCGCGCATGGTTGTGAGAGATTGATTGATTTGAAGAGTTAACTTGTCTATTCTATCTTCATTTCTAAAAATTAGGTCATTAACACGCTTAGAAATTGCCTCGAATTCTTGTTTTTGCACAACAGTTAAGTTATTAATTGAATTTTGGGATGACAATTCAACATTTTTAGACGCTTGCAAAAATAATGCTTGAAGCGAAGCGTTTTCGTCCTTAATTCGTTGCAAAATTTGATTTAAGTCGGCTGTCGGTCCGCCCGTTTTTTTCTTTAAAAGCACGGCAAAAATGACTATGGACACAAGCCACACTCCGCCCAATATTGCTCCCAAAATTATCATTTCCATAAACTTTCCTTAGTTATTGTTCGTTGCCTGAAAGATTTCTATATAGTTTCAGCCCATTTTCCACAATTTGCACATTAATTTCTTCAAGATTAAAGATGCGCCCATCTATCAGCGCCTTTATCTTTTTATCTGGCTGTGTGATTTTCAAACTTGAAAGCCAAAATTGATTTGTGGCGTCCTCATAAATTTGCGCACCGCTTTTGAATAGCGAAAAATATTTCTTTCTATCATTCTTCTCTGGAAGGGCAATATAGTTGAAATTGAAAAGCCCATCACTAACATTGCTGAGCGGACTAACTTTTTTGCCCTGCTTAAGCCCGCCATTGGCGATTGACAATTCAAACACAACCTCTTCCTTTGCCTTAACGCCTTTGAAATCCAACACAAGTGGCACACCTTCAAAATCGCTGGCATATCTCATTTGCGAAAATTTTAATGTGATGAAATTTTTAATCTTGCTTTGGCTAAACTTTTCAAACACTTCTGCACTAGCGCCAACCAATACATTGTTCACCACTTTCAAATCGTTCACGAGCAGATAGTCAACCGGACTAACCTGCTTTAATAAAATATCCTTAATTGCTTGAATTGGATTTTGGCTAAGACCTAAAAATTTTGCAAAGTCATCATTAACGCCCACGGGCACAATGCCAAACTTGATTTTAGACAAATCCTTCACGGCGTTCACAAACACGCTAATTGTGGCGTCATCACCAATCACCACAAATTCATTTTCCCCCATCGCTTGGGCTTCTTTGATGCTATCAATAATGCTATCAAGATTGTTGGAAAAATAAACGGCAAATTCAATTTTCTCTTGCTTTAAATATGCCACTATGCGCTTGCAATATTTCTCTGCGTTTTCCGCCTGCTCATAAGGAGCGACAATTAAATTCAACATATTCTTATTTTATCCTAAACTCACAAAAAAAGCAAACTCTTTTGCAATTTAGCAAAAATTTGTTTGTAAATTTTTAAAATTTTTTTTAAATTTTGCAATTTTGCGGTATTTTTTATGAATTTTTTGCAATTTTAGCATAATTTTTTTGATTTTTTAAAATTTTTTATTAATTTTTTCGATTTTTTATTTCTTAAAAATATTTTTCATAATTTTATTTTAATTTTAAAAATGTTGACAAACATATTAAATTGGATTATAATAAAATTAGTTTAATAAAAACTGTGAAGATGTGTGCAGTAGTTTGTTCGTTTCAGGTAGAGAAAAGCGCTCGTGGCTGAAAGGCGCTTATGTTCAGCGGGCAAATGAATTTCAGCATTCGAGTTGCGCGGGCGAACCTGCGCCAGACAAAACTGTAAAAATGTAATGAGGCAGTCTAGCAAAAATTGAATTTTTGAAGCGTCAGCGTAAAAAATGAGCAAGTGCGAAGATTAAAATCTCGGAGCCCCCACAAGAACTTGTTTCGCCGTGGGGGAAATGAGCAATCGAGCAAAAGACGAAATTTTTGAAGCATCAGCGTAAAAAATGAGCAAGCGCGAAGATTGCGAATTTAGGTGGTAAAGCGAAATCCAATCGCCCTAAAAGTAGGTTTACTTTGGGCGATTTTTTATTTAAGGAGAGTTATGTCGGCGGACAAAGAAGAATATTTAAGAGTTTATGATGAACACCACAATTTTTTGGGCATTGAAAAGCGCAGTGTGGCGGATGAAAATCACCTGTGGCATGACCAGGTCGGTTTGTGGATTTTGGATTTGGAAAACAAGCGCGTGCTTTTGCAAAAACGCAGCCCAAACAAACGATTTAGCCCAAACATGTGGGGCGTAACGGCTGGGCATGTTGATGCAGATGAAACTATTAAACAAGCGTTATATAGGGAAGTTAAAGAAGAGTTGGGAATAGATTTAAAAAATTATAAAATTAAAAAACTCATAACTCTGGCGCGGTCAAGAAACTATTTTTCAAACTATTATCACATCATTGCAAACATCCCACTAAGCGAATTTACCTTGCAAAAGGATGAGTTAAGCGAAGTGAAATATTTTGATTATGAACAACTTAAAAACTTGTATCTGCAAGGCGAGCCAATTTTCACTTTTAGCAACGATGAAAGTTTTAAAAAGGTTTTAGCAAAACTAGATAAAATATTCTACAAAAAAGAAAATATTTTATTAAAAAATTAAACTTCGTTTAAAAGGAGCAATTATATGAAAATCAATGAAGTTATCTTAAAAAGCGGGCAGAAATGCACCTTTCAAACGCCAACGCTAAAATATGCACAAGATTTGGCAGATTATGCAAACAGAATTAGAACGGAAAGCAAATTTTTGTTGTCTTGCGAGCAAGAGCCGAAAGTTACATTAGAAAGGGAAATTGCTTGGATAAAATCTCAAAACATAAAAACCAAATTTATTGTTATGGCAACAATAAAAGGCAAGGTGATTGGCTTGGCGGATTATTCAAGTTCAACCAAGTTTAGAAAAAGACACATTTGCAGCATAGGCATTTCGGTGTTAAAAGAGTTTTGGAATTTGGGCATAGCCTCACACCTTATGCAAATTTTGATTGACACTGCCACCAAAACCGGCTTTGAAATTGTGGATTTAACCGTCAACACAAACAACAAAGCAGGCATTCACCTCTATAAAAAATTTGGTTTTGAAAAAACCGGCACATTTTATAACGACACGAAATATGAAGACGGAACTTATGCAAACACATATTATATGCAAAAATATTTAAAAGAAATAAAAGGAGCAAAACATGCAAAACAAAATTAATGAAATTAAAAATTATGTTGTTGAAAAACTTAGTGGCATAAATGCGCAAGCGGACTGCCAAGCGTTGCGCGTGGAAATTTTGGGCAAATCGGGCAAAGTGACCGAACTTTTTAAGTTGCTAAAAGATGTGCCTGAAGAAAAAGGAAAAGTTGGGCAAATTTTAAATGCGGGCAAGGCTGAGATTGACGCGCTCATTTCAAACAAAGAAAAAGCGCTTGCCAATGCGGAAATTGAAAAGGAAATCAACTCGGCTGAAAAAATAGACATCACTCTTCCAACGGGCGCAGAGTGTGGCAGCCTGCACCCTCGCACAATTATCCAGCGCGAGATTGAAGAGGTGTTCACTTCTATGGGCTTTGTGGTGGAAGACGGCAACGAGGTGGAAACGGAATATAACAATTTCACGGCGGTCAATGTGCCAGAAAACCACCCCGCCCGCGATATGCAAGACACTTTTTGGCTAGATAATGGCGAAGTTTTAAAGACGCACACTTCCGCATCGCAAAACCGCATTCTTAAAAAGTACGCTCCGCCAATTAGAGCAATTTTCCCGGGCAGGTGCTTTAGAAATGAAGATGTGGACGCCAGCCACGAAAACACTTTCTTCCAACTCGAAGGTGTGATTGTGGATAAAGATGTGTCGGTGGGCAATCTAATTTATTTCATGAAAGAGATGCTCTCTAAAATCTTTAAAAAGCAAGTGGAGGTGCGCTTGCGCCCTGGCTTCTTCCCGTTCACCGAGCCAAGTTTTGAAATGGATGTGCGCTGCCCTTTCTGTGACGGCAAGGGTTGCCCAACCTGCAAAAATGGTGGCTGGATTGAACTCTGCCCTTGCGGAATGATTCACCCACAAGTTTTGCGAAATGGTGGCATTGACCCAGAGGTCTATAGCGGCTGTGCGTTTGGCTTGGGGCTAGACAGAATGACGATGTTATCCTTTAATTTAAACGATATTCGCGAATTGAATAGTGGAAATCTAAAGCTATTAAAGCAGTTTAAAATAAAGTAAAGGATAGGAGAAAATTATCTGTCAAACAAGTTTGCTAGATAATATCTCAAAATTTCTAATTTTATGCGAAATTAAAATTGCTCACGCAAAATTTTTAAAATCTTTATGAGATTTATAGTAAACTATAATCGCATACGATTAATAATTTATTTTCTTGCGAAGATTTTAATTTCTTATAACAATATAAATTAAAGGAGAAATTATGATTATATCACTTAATTGGATTAAAGAATTTGTGGATTTAAGCGGCATCGAGGTGGACGAACTCACAAAACGCTTTGGGCTATCCACCGCCGAAATTGAGAGCGTAACACATGTGGGGGGCGACCTAAAAAACATTGTGGTTGCTGAAATTTTATCGGTTGAAAACCACCCTCAAAGCAATCATTTGCACGTGTTAAAAGTTGATGACGGCTCGGGCACTCCCGTGCAAGTTGTGTGCAGTGCGCCAAATGTGCGGGTTGGGCTAAAAACCTTCTTCTGCCGCGTTGGTGGGCAGGTGAAAGATATGAAAATAAAGCCGGTGAAAATGGTGGGAGTGGACAGCAACGGAATGTGCTGTGGAGGAAACGAACTAGGCATTGAGGCGGACACTTCCGGCATTGTGGAATTAGACCAAAACGCAAAAGTTGGCACGCCTATTGAAGAGATGTTGCCTGTGGAAGATGTGCTTATTGAGATTGACAATAAATCACTCACCAACCGCCCAGATTTGTGGGGGCACTATGGCATTGCTCGTGAGTTTGCCGCCATTTTCAATCGCCCACTAAAACCATTGGAATTAGATGATTTGTCCGCTTATGAAAAATTAAAAAAATTAAACATCAAGGTGGAAACGAAAAATTGCTTTAGATATTCGGGCATTGCGGTGGAAAACATTTTAAAGAAGGTGGCAAGTCCGCTCATTAAATTGCGCCTAAATTATTGTGGAATGCGCGATATTAATTTGCTTGCCGATTTAACCAACTATATCATGCTTGAATTGGGTCAACCTATGCACGCGTTTGACCATGCAAAAGTGGGCGGAATAACGGTGATTGAAAACACCAAGCCGCTTGAAATGGAAACGCTTGAGCACACCACTCACACGATTGAGCCAAATTCAGTTGTAATTTGCGATGAAAAGCGCGAGCCGATTGCCATTGCCGGCATTAAAGGTGGGCTTAAAGATAGCATTGGGGAGGACACAAATAGTTTGCTTTTAGAGAGCGCTTGCTTTGATAGTATGGCAATTAGAAAGACGAGCAGAAAAATTGGGCTTATCACGGACGCAAGTTTGAGATATGAAAAGTCGCTCGACCCAGAGCTGACCAAAACTGCGCTTGCGCGCTTGCTTTATCTCTTAAAGCAGATAGATAGTGGCGTTAGAGTTTCTTCTAGCTTCACCGATGTTTATAACTTTAAATATCCAACCCACACTATCAAAACAGATGCAGATTTCATCTCTCGCCGTGGGGGTGTTGAGTTGAGCGCAAAGCAGATTGCGGACATTCTCACTCGCCTAGGCTTCACAGTGAAAGTTAGCGGGCAGAAATTAGAGGTGATTGTGCCATCATGGCGCGGCACAAAAGATGTGTCTATCAAAGAAGATTTGGTGGAAGAAGTGTTTAGAATGTATGGATATGACAACATTAAAAGTTCAACCATGTCTATGCCGCTCACCCCTGTGGACAAAATTCCAACACACGAATTGGAATATGAAATCAAACTCGCCCTAGCAAGCAAATTTGGCTTAAACGAAGTGCATAGTTATGTGTGGAATTACGCAGATTTCAACAAATCACTTGGCATTGAAGATAAGCCTGTTGTGCATTTGATGGATGCTTCCAAGAGCGGGCAAAGTGGTTTGCGCGTAACTCTCACACCAACACTTTTAAAATTTGCTGATGAAAACAAAAACAAATTTGCAGAAATAAACATCTTTGAAATTGGCAGAACTTTTGACGAACTTGATAAAGACAATCTGGTGATTGAAAAGAAAAAATTATCCATAGTTTTGGCAAGCGCAGATAGTGAAAAGGCGTTATATTTCAAACTTAAAGAAATTGCGGAATATGTTGGCACGCTTGCCGGCTGTGAATTAAGTTTTGATAGCAACTCATCAAATAAAATCTTGCACCCAATTAATTCTTGTGCAATAACGAGCGGAAATTTAATTTTGGGCAGCATGGGAATTTTGCACCCTACCCTTGCTAAAAAAATTGACAAGCGCAAACACTTTGCCGCACTTGAATTGGATGTGAACAAATTGCTTGACGCGCCAAAGCAAAGCAAAAAAATTGTGCCAACCAGCAAATTCCAAGCGGTGAGCCTAGACTTTAACTTTGTGGCAGCGGCGGGCACAAAATATGCCACACTTGAAAACGCAATTAAAAACTTTAGATGCAACTATTTGCTTGAATATGGGCTTAAAGATGTTTACACCAACGATGGCGATTTGAAAGATAAGATTAGTTACACAATCAATGTAACAATCACTCCAAAAGACAAAACCCTGACAGCGACAGACATTGAAAAATTTAGCGCATATTTTATTAAAACAATCGAAAAAGTCAGCTTTGAATTAAGAAAATAAGAGGTTTTTACCTCTTTTTTTGTTTTTTGCATGTAAAAATTTAAAATTTTAAAAATTTTTCGATAAAAATAAGCAATTAAAAAATTTCCATAATAGAAAGGAAGTAATGAAGGAAAACCGCTGAAAGCGGTGTGCCTTCATAGTGAGCGGGCAAACAAATTTAGGCTTATGTTTGTGAAACGATAGTGAAACAAACTAGCAAAAATGCAGTTTGCCCGCTAATATTCATTGCTCACCTTAATTTCATATTCAAATTTCACGCCGTCTAAAAAATTTTCTTTGCCCGTGCGGGCAATATATTTTTTGAAATCTTTATTTGTCAGTTTATAAAAATGCGGATAGGCTTCAAACAAATCCATTTTGTTTGTTTTGCAAAATTGCACAATCTCTTCCATTTGGCTAATCACATCTTCTTTGATTTTTTCAATAAGAGTGTCGGTCAAAAATTCATTGTTTCGCCTAAGCATTTTTTTTGTTGGTTCATTTGCGTCCACTTCTTCAACGAACACAATCAGTTCCATATTTGATTTATACACCGGAGTGTTGCCGTCAAACCTAACAGACACATCATTTTTCTTTTTCACAATATCTAGGAGCACTGTGTTGTTATCGAAAAGATGATCGTCCACATTTTCAATCACAAGTGTGCCCTGCTGGCTATTATTCACAAAAAAATTAAGTTTTTTCACCTGCTCTGGGGATAAATCTATAAATTTTTTGCCTTTTTTGAAAACGGAAACGCTGCCGTCATTTAAAAAGAATTTGCCCTGATTTTGCTGTCCGCCACCAGAACCGCCGCTTGTGCCTCCGCCCGAGCCCGATGAGCCACCACTTCCACCACTTGATGACGCGTCTTGACCTTCAATTTTGATTGCACTATCTCGCTCTTCGCTTTCAAGGCTAACTTTTGGCATAAGTCCTAATGATATTTCACCAAAATAGCCTGTGTAGAAACTCTCGATATTGCTATCTTGCGAAACGATATAACGGCTATCAAAATTCATAATGTTTTCGAGCGTGAGTGATTTTTCTTTGCTCAAATCTGCCATTGCTTGCGAAAATTCTTCTGCATCGCCCTTAAAAGCAATTAGATAAGAATTTCTGCCCACCTTTTTCGTTCGTGTGAAATAGTCTAGTGCTGGCATCACTCCCTCTTTGCAAATATTTTCACCCATGGCAACTATTTCGCATTGCGCAAAACCCATCTCTTTGCCCATAGCGATTGAGAGTGCGTCCACGGCCGTGCCAAAAGTTTTGCCCTTGCCCTTAAACACCTGATAATTTGCCACATTATCCTGCCCGGGAGATAAAACGGTGGCAGAAATCACAATGTCCTGCTCCTCTTTATCTAGGCAAAGCATTGTAACGATTGCATCGGTTTGGCTCATTGCGGGCGCATCAATTTGTGGCACTGTTAATATCCCGATTATGATTAAAAATAGCACCACCAATTTGCGAGGCGAAAAAATTGTGTTAAGTTTCTTCATTTTTCACCGCCTTTGCCCGCACCCTTGGTTTCTCTTCTGGCACATTCTCTTGCTGTGGACTATCATTGAATTTTTGCCGTTTAATCTTGCCCATCGTGGCATAACCAATAAGCATAAGCCATGGCAGGACATATTGTGCAATAAGCGTTACGATTGATGCGTATGGCGATAAAAACACCTTTTCTAGCCCGACAGTCATCTCGCCAACAAAACTCCACATAAAGATATATAAGAGCACGGCAATGATAGGAAAGGTGTTGCTTCTCACATTGAATAACGCTTTAATTGTTTCCACCATGCAATAACTATAAAGTGCGAGTTGCACCGCCTGGGCTGTTACCCATAGCGACACCACCAACCACGAAAGTTCGTCTATCGAACTATGTCCGCTCGAAAACTGACTTATATCGCTTATGGCAAAGGTGTGAATGGGCGCGGTTACATCGAAAAGCCCGAAAAAGATGAAATAGATGAGCATAACAAGCAAGATGGAAAAGACTATATACTTAATCATCTGGCCGAGTTTTTTGCGAGAAAAATCCACCTTGCCAAAAAGCATAAACATAAACGTGCACGAGCCAAACCAACTTAGATGATGAAATCCGCTTTTGAATAGTGGCGCCACACCTTCATCAAAGAGCGGCAAAAAGTTTAATGGCTCAACGCCCATTAAAGATTTCACAGCAATATAAATGCAGCCAAAGATGATTGCCCAGCAAATGATTTCGCTCACGCGAGCAATGTTTCTAACGCCCTTGTATGCCATGAAGCCGGTGAGCAACAAAAGTGGCAAAACAAAAACCACCCAATTCATTTTTTCATAAAAATTTTCCACCACAAAAAATTCTAAACCTTTTGAAATGTTTGCAATCACAAGCGCATATTTTAGCATTAGCAACACTAAAAACACGCGCGCCATCACCTGCCCGAGCGTGGCTTTCATAAAATCTAAAATGTTATGGTGATTGCTCTTTTTCATTAGGTCTAAAATTAAAAAGACATATAACCCATCTATTATCATCAATGCGAGAGCCACCATCCAACTCATATTTTTGCTATCTAAATATAACAGGCTAGGCAGTGCCAAAAATTTGAGCGCAATAAAACTCATAAACACCAAAATTGATAGTTGCCTAAAATTAACTTTGAGAGTCATCTTTGCCCCTCCTTACGCTGTTTTTACGATTGTTGGATATTGACTTTGGTCGCTTTTTCATATCCGCAATGTTGGCTCGCTCAAAAAGGTCCTGCTGGTCGTTTGCAATGTATGGTGCGGTGGGCGCAAGATAGGCAGATTTATAACTATCAAAGTTGGATAGATAAGATAACACAAACACGCAAAAAATCAGCATTCCATATAACCCTAAGCACGCACCTATCACTATGGCGCAAAGCCTTAAAATGCTAAACTGCGCCGCTTGGCTCGGAATGATATAAAATGTGATGCCAGATAGCGCCACGATCATCACGGCGGGCGGGCTAACTAGACCGGCGTTCACTGTGGTTTCGCCCAAGATTAGTGCTCCCACAATGCTCATCGCCATGCCGAAATATTGCGGCATGCGAAGGTTTGCCTCATAAAGAATTTCAAACAGCAACACTAAAAACAAGATTTCCACAAAAGGCGAAAAAGGAATACCTTGAGTGGTGTTCATAATCGTAACCAAAAATTTGGTGGGCAAAATCTTATAGTGATAAATTTCAAGCGAAACATACACACCCGGCAAAATGATTGCAAAAATGACGCCAATTAGGCGCAATATTCTCACAAAACCCACGCGGATTGGCTGGCTATAATAGTCATCACTATTTTGCAAGTCCTCAATAAGCACAAATGGCAGTGTGAGCACTATCGGGCTGCCATCCACAAGTATTCCCACTCTGCCTTCAAGCATTTTGCCCACTAAGATATCCGGCTTTTCCACATCGCCAATCTGCTTGAATAGTGAATGTTTATTTCGCTGCAAATAAGAGATTAGATAATGTGCGTCAAGCACGCCGTCAATTTTGATTTCACTTAACCTTTTTGTGATTTCGTCCACAATCTTTTTATCTGCCACCGAACTGAAATAAACTATGCCAACTTCCGTTTTTGTGAGTTCGCCAATCTCTAGCGTTTTAATCACAAGGTCGTTTGTTTTAACGCGTTTTCTAATAAGGGCAAAATTATATTTTATGCTTTCTGTGAACCCCTCGCGCGGACCTTTTATCACCACACTTGTGGGTGGCTCCATAACTGCGCGCGTGGTGATTTTTTCCATGTCGCAACCGAGAATTTTATCCGCACCATCCACCAAGATTATGGTCATGCCTTTTAGCATTCCATCTATTGCCTCTTGTTCGCTTGAAAACTCGTTCACTTCGTGATTTGAGAGCACTTTATCTTTCAACTCTTTCACCACATCGTCCGTTTCGCCCGCTTTAAAACTCACCATTGGATAGACAAGTGAATTGTTCATCAAAAGCGTGTCCGTGATGTCGGCAATATACATTAAATCAACATTCGTGCCAAAAAATTGCACCGAGCGAGTTTTGATATCGCTGCTTTGATGCAATTTTTTTTGTATCTTAGATTTGGTTTCCTTGCTAACTTTCATAAAGTTAGTTTGAATAGAAAGATCGTTTTTATGCTAAATTGCCGTGAAATCCACACTGACCGTGCTAGAATTTGAGAAGAACGAGTTCACTTCCGCCACCGCTGTGATAAACACCTTATAACTGCCCGGCTGGTTCACATAGTTGGACAAATTGAACGGGCTGGATGTGATGAAAAAGCTTTCTCTTAAGCCTTTGCCTGAAAGGAAATCTAGATAATCTTTTTCATTAACTTCTCCGCCACCATAAACAATCTTAATCAGATAATTTTCTGCATTCGCCTGCTCTGTAAACGAAAGGATATATTGCCCGTCTTGATAGTCCACCAACAAGTCCGCCACGCTCTCTAATTGCACATAGTTGGTGTAAACAATAGGGGTGGAAAATTCGCTTGCTTGCACAAAGGCATCATCATCGCTAGGAAGGGCGCGCACAGTGATGGTGTACTGCCCCGCCGCAGCCAAGAGTTCGGAAAGCTCAAACTTTTGCGTTTCCCCTTGCTGTGCGTCCACAATCTTTGGCACATAGTTCACATTAATTAAATATTTTGCCGCCCCTTCCACTGAATTGAAGTTGATATAGCATTTATCTTGCTCCTTTTTTATTGACTGCTGAGTGATTAGTGGTGTTTCGAGCCTTTTATTGTGCACAATTTCAACCGGGTCGGACAACTCGCTTGTTTCAAATGCGCCATAAGGCATGCCAACCGCTTGAACTTTTACGCTATAGCCATATTCTTCGCTTTTGCTTAAATAATTAGAAAGGTCAATATTTGCGCTTGTGAAAAGGTGGTCAATGCGCACATAATCTAATTCGTCTGTGTGTGTTCCCTTCAAAAAGACATAGTAACCATAAGCGTTAGCAACCGGCTCAATTTGAAGAAGGTATGGATTTGTTATTGAGAAAGTGAGCGCAGATGGTGCTGCCAAATATAGGCTTTGATTAATTTTCACCCTAATTAGGCTAACCTCTTCGCCACAAGATAACACTAAGAAACTATCAATCTTATTTTCCAACAATGAAAGGTCAATTTTGGGCTCGCTGGTGCAGGCTATTTTGCCGTCAATTTCAACAATGTAAAACGAGCCTTCTGCCGACCAACTCACAAAATTTTCTTCCACACTGCCCTGTTGCTCCGCCGTGCTGATATCTAATGAGGAAACCCAATTTGAAAGTGGCGAGTTTGAATGCGTGCCATTTTTCAATTTCATAACGCTGGCAGCCCGCGCATTTTCAGGCAGGATAAATCTTCTCACATTTGACGGGAACAAATATTCTTCTTTGCCTTCATCTGTTGCCACAATCACTTTATATTCACTCTCTTCGCCCTCGTCTTCCCACTTCAACTGACCATCTAAATATTCACAAGTTGGGGCAGAAAATGGCGCAAGGTTTTCAAACTCTTGAATATTGCTAAAATTAGAATTTTCACTGTCGTTTAAAAGGCGGACGCAAATTGAATAGACCCTATATTCGTCAAAACTCAACTGTGGCAATTCGCTTGAAGCAAATTCTGTTAGGTTAATGTCTATAAAGTTGTCCGTTCCGTCCACTTTCTTTATATATGGGCTATTAATGCTCACAATTTTCTCTTGATTGTCTATCGTGATGCCAACCTTTGTGGCAGTGCTATCCACAACCGCCAAAATGTGCCTATCTCCATCCACAATCTGCACTTTTGATAATTGCGCGGTTTGGAGCTCTCGCACATTCACAAAACTAATTGGCGTTGAAAACTCGCTTTCAATAAAGTTTTGATTTGAGCTTGCGGCCTTCACTCTAAACTCATAGTTTCCGCTCATTTGCAACACTCTTTTTAGGTCAAAACGATTTTCGTCTATTGAAAATGTTTCAATGTTCATTTCAAAAGGAGCGCTTACTTCAACTAAATAATAATCGGCTTGCCAAACTTTATCCCATGTGAGGAAGCCTGCATTTAAAATGGCTGTAGGTGTTTGAAGCTTTGCCGCATGCTTATAATTGATAGGTGCGGAGAAATCGCTATCTTTCATCTTTTCCGCGTGTGCGCACACCTTTATAACATAGTTTTTGCCAACCAGCATGAGGTTTGATGCGTCAAACGATAGATAATTTTTTCCGCTTTCATTAAACAATTCCACCTCTTGCGAGTTTGGCGTGATTTTGCGCGAAAAACTGCCAAAATCCACCGTGTAAGCCTCTGCATTTTCCACGCAACAAAACACCACTTCGCCCGCTTCCACGCTCACTTCTGTGGGAGTGGCGAGTTTGGTTTTGTTCTGTTTGGCGCAGGCAAAAAGAAAGGTTGGCATTATTAGCATCAAGATAAACAAACAAAGCCTTTTCATCCCCTACCCCTAATTTATAATTTTATTATACCCAAAATTTCATCATAATGCAAATAAATTCGCCAAAAACCAGCATTATTGTTGCATGGCGCGTGTTCTATTTGTTTGGGCACTGCATAAATTAAAATGAGGTGAAATTATGTATTATTGCAACGATTTAATCAATTTATCAGTGTTGTCGTTATATGAAGGGGAATTGTTAGGCGTGGTGGACAAACTTTATTTTGACAAAAAATTAAAAAAGTTGATTGAACTCGAACTTGTTGGCGAAGAGGGAAACAAATTCACACTTCCTTCAAAAAACATATATCATATTGGCAAAAACGCAATAACGGTGAAAAATAATCAGTCGGTGAATTTAAAGGTAGAAGATGAAAATCTTTTTAGTTGCCCAATAAATTCTAAGGCATACACAATAAGAGGCGAATATCTAGGAGTAATAAAAGAAGTGAGTTTGACCGACAAATTTCTAACAGAAAAATTTTCGCTGGATAACGACCAATCTCTCTCGGTGGATAGCCTTGCATCGTCTGGCAAAAACACCACAATTTTTTATGAAGAAAGCGACAATGTGAATGTGAAAAAATTCACGCCACAAAAAAGCCCAAAAATATTTAAGAGCCAAAAAGAAGTGGACGCAAAAATTTTGCCAATAGACATTCCGCCAACGCCAAGCACCAACCTAGAAGAAATAAATTTGCCAAAGCCAAATTTTCAAAGTGCAGATTTCTTGCTTGGCAGAATTTGCACAAAGGATATTTTCAATTTCAACAACGAAATTTTAATTAAGGCTCATGCCGTTATCACAAAGAAAATTTTAAAAGAAGTGAACAAATTTGGAAAACTAAGAGAACTCATGCTTTATTCAAAATAAATCAAAAAAAACAAAAAATGCGCAAATTTTACGCATTTTTTTGCAATTTTTATGAAAATTTTTGCTAAATTGATAAAAATTGAACATTATCCCTAATTTGCTTTAACGCTTCAATATGCAATTGCTCATCTAAAATAATCCGTGCAAGCAACGCTTTTAGACTTTCATTCTTAACCATGCGTATGGCTTGATTATAACCGTCTATTGCCAACTGCTCATCGCGTATATCCAATTCAAGCATATCCTTCAATTTGGTGGAATAGTTTATAGCGCCCGTGCTAAAAGGTGAGCCGTTTGCGCTTTCATATCTTGGCACTCCTCCAAACTTTGTGATGGCGTGCATAATTAAGCCCAAGTGGCGCATCTCCACAATAGCAATCTCTTCAAAAATTTCACCAATGTCCGGGTTCGTTTTATCCGCTATGGTGGATTGAAAACAATAAGTTAGAATGCCGTTTAATTCTCCCGCTCTGCCACTCGCCAAATCTTTTAGAATTGCCACCGTTTGCCTATCGTCTAAAGCGTCTTCAATTTCTGGATATGGCGATTGGTCGCGCAACACAATATTTTCAAAATTCATATTTGCCCCTGATTATTATATTCCAATCTCAAAAAATGTGTGAAATGTGGGCAAATAAAAATTAAATTGTTTGTAAAAAGTTATTCAATGTGTTATTATAATAAAGATATCTTAACGAGGGGAAATATGAAAAAAAACACGGCAAAACAAAAGGAAAAGCCAAATATTTCTAGATTTAATCCTAAACCTGAGCAGGGGCTAACTAGCCAGCAGGTGGAGAAGCGAACTGAAGCGGGGCTTGTGAATGTGTCTAGCGTGAAAACCAGCAAAAGTTTGGGAAGCATTTTTGCCAAAAACATTTTAACATTTTTCAATTTAACTTGCTTGGTGGTGGCAGCCGCCCTTATTTATGTGCACGCTTTTAGCGACCTTTTATTTTTAGTGATTGTGATTTTAAACACAGCCATTGGCATATTTCAAGAGATTAAAGCGAAAAAAACTATGGACAAACTTTCGCTAACCAACTCCAATTTCACAAAGGTGATTAGAGATGGCGAAGAGCAAGAAGTTTATAAAACAGAGGTGGTGCTAGACGATGTGCTCTGCTTAAACCCCGGAATGCAGATTGCTTGTGATAGCATTGTGCTTGAAGGCAACTTGGAAGTGAACGAAAGTTTGCTTACGGGCGAAAGCCAGCCTGTTAAAAAACAAAAAGGAGACACACTGCTTGGCGGAAGCTTTATATCTTCAGGCACAGGCAAAGCAAAGGTTAACAAAATTGGCGATGACAACTATATTTCCCAACTCAGCCACAAGGCCAAAACTTTCAAACAATCTAAGAGTGAATTGCTCACATCTCTGCGCGCTCTCATAAAGATAATCTCGATATTTATGGTGCCTATTGCAATTATCATGCTCTACAACAACTATAAATATTATTCAGCCAACCCGGCAACTGATTATTCGCTTACTTATATGGTTATCACTAAGACGGCCGGCTGCATTGTGGCAATGATTCCTGCGGGAATGTTTTTGCTCACATCTGTGGCGCTTGCAGTGAGTGTAATTCGCCTTGCAAAAAAGCGCACATTGGTGCAAGACCTATACTGCATTGAAATGCTTGCCCGCACAAATGTGCTTTGCCTGGATAAAACCGGCACTCTAACCAACGGCTCAATGAGTGTGAAAGATGTGGTGCTGCTAGGCAATTTAACGGCTAAAGATGTGGACAAAATTGTGGCGTCTATGGTGAACGCCTTCCACGAAGCAAATCACACGGCCATTGCACTAAAAACATATTTTGGCAAGCCTTGTTATGTGGCGGACAAAAGTGTGCCATTTTCAAGCGAAAGAAAGTTTATGGGCTGCAAGTTTAAGTCGGTTGGTGCATTTAAACTTGGAGCGTATGAGTATGTGATGGACAATCCAACAGATGCAATAAAAAAGCAGGCGGAACAATATGGGTTGAATGGATATAGGGTGCTTTTGCTTGCCGAAAGCGATAGCAACTTTGGGCGGGCAAACTGCAAGCCTGTAGCATTCGTGTTGCTGCAAGACAATATTCGAAAGGACGCTCCTAAAACAATCGAGTGGTTTAAACAAAATGCTGTGGATATAAAAATCATTTCGGGCGACAACCCAATCACTGTTAGCGAAGTGGCTCGCCGCGTGGGTGTGGATAATTACGAAAAATATATAAGTTTGCAAGGGATGTCCAACGAGCAAGTGGCAGAAATTGCTAATGAATACACAATTTTTGGAAGAGTTAGCCCAGAGCAAAAAGCCGTGCTAGTTAGGGCACTAAAAGCACAGGGCAAGACGGTTGCAATGACGGGCGATGGCGTGAACGACATTCTGGCGCTTAAAGAGGCAGATTGCTCTGTGGCAATCGCTGCGGGGAGCGATGCGGCAAGAAGCGTTAGCCAACTTGTTTTGCTAGATAGCAATTTCAGTTCTATGCCTAGCGTGGTGGCAGAAGGCAGACGAGTGGTGAACAATGTGCAAAAATCTTCTTCCCTATTCCTTATGAAAACAATTTTTGCAATCTGCATTTCGATATTCGTGATCTGCCTCGGGTATATTAAAAAGACAGGCTCAACCTATCCATTTAGCCCAATTCAATTCATATTGCTTGAAATGTTTGTGATTGGCCTGCCTTCGTTCTTCCTGGCACTGCAACCAAACACCAATCCTATAAAAGGCAAATTCTTATCAAATGTGGCGAAAAACACATTGCCTGCCGGGTTATCTTTGGTGGCAGTTACCATGGCGATGTATGCCTATCAATCTTATGCGGGCATTTCCACAGAAGTGTTGGTAACAATGTGCTCGCTTGCAATTCTGGTGGTTGGATTTATGGCACTATTCAAAATGTGCAGACCGTTTAACGCATTTAAAATTGTGATGTATATCTGCTGCCTAACCCTATCTGTTATCCTGGTGATAACCGTTCCACAACTGTTTAAATATGTGCAAATCGGGCAGGTGGATTTCTTAGTTTGGTTGGTGGTGGTGCAATTCTCTTATCCACTCTATGTGGTGCTAAACAAACTATTTGATTGGAATGCAAAAAGCGAGAGTTAGAGTTCGATTATATTTTGAATTTTAAGATTTTCAATTTCAAATTTATAGATGCCTATTGAGGCATCTTTTTTTATGACTGCAACCACATCTTCTCTAAGCGGATAAATCTCTTCAATCTCGCCAAAAAACAGCGAAATGTTGCTAGTGGCATTTGCAAGGCTTTCGCTTAAAAGGTGTTTTAGATAGTTAAGGTTTTTTGCCCTAACGCAATCAAGAAACACGGCGGGCAAAAATTGTGGCTTTAAGTTTAGCTCAAAATCGTCTAAATAAACGAGATATTCCTCTTCCTTCCCGTCTTTTAGATGCCAAACCCTGCCATGATTTAAGCTGTCATTCAGCCGTGTTAAAACAAACACTTCTTTTTCGCCAAAATTAATTTCGTCAAAATAATTTGCGTAAACAAACTCTTTGTTTTTGAAGATTGCCACAAATTTCCTCTTCCCTTCAAAGAAAATAAAACTAAAAGCCCCCAACTCACTCACTCTTTCAAAAGTAAGTCCGCAGTTTTTGCACGAATAGGCAAGTTGATTGTTTGAAAATAAAATAACTTCCTCGCCAAGGCTCACCCCAACATCTGCCCCTTTAATTTTCAGTGGGCAAAAAGCAAATTTGATTTTTTCTTGAAAATTCAAGAAGAGATATTTGTCGCTTTCAAATTCAAAACTCTTTTCATCTCCGCTAAATATGGACTGGCAGCCCGCACTAAAAAAGCAGCCACTATTTTCGGGCATCTGATATCTTTTTTGAGCGTAATATTTTTTGCCTTGACAAAAACAATCACGATTGGGCACAAAATAAAGCATATTATTATTTATGATTAGATTATAAAAAACTTGAAAGTTTAAAAAACTCTAAAAATAGATAAATATCGCAAAATAAAATTTTTGAATAAGTAAAAAATAGGATTATGAAAAAGAGCAAGTGCAACATTCATGTGATGCCTCCATCTATCACGGATGAGGATATCACCGCGCTATTCAACGGAATTCTTAGCGTGATGAAAAGGAAAATTGAATTGGACAATCGCGCCGAGATTATCCACTATAATCTTTCCATTGAAAAACTGAGCCGCGAACTAAAAGAGAAATCCAACGAGTGCAATAGGCTAAAAAATGAAATCATATTTTTAAAGAGCCAATTAGAAAAGAGCTAAAAAATAATTAAAAAGATAAAAATTCACCCGTTTTTTCGATTTTTTAAAAAATTTTTATGAAATTTCTAAAAAATATTTTACATTTCTTCAAAAAAAAGTTAAGATAATTGAAATGGAAGAAATGCTTTTTTATGACCGGGCAAGAGAAAATGTAACCCGCTTTTTAGATAGAGAATTTCCCGCTCTGCCACGGTTGATTGTTTCGCATCTGCTCAATAGGTTTAATGAACTCTTATATTATAAGGAAGAGAGCTCTTTCATTCGCCCAAAACTTGTGCTGACCGATAGCATTGAATCCATAGTGAAAGCAATCCCAAAATCGCACTCGGTTACGATTTTTGAAGATAAAGATTCGTCCATGTTTAATATGCGCATCAAATCGCTATTAGCGGTTAGCAAAAACGATTGGTGCGTGTTTATAGATGTGAAAGAGGGCAAAATTTCATACGGCCTTTTGATGTCGTTTAATAGCATTAAAGATAAAAACCTGCTAAGAGCCATTGAAGAAAACACATCAATTCGTGATAAAAAACTTAAAGTGAGATGCGTGCTCGTTCGTCCACTGAACTTCTACACTATGTCGCTTTACTCCACTTCGGGCAACCGCTTGATTATCAATCTTTCGCTAGACAAAACTAAGTATAGCCAAGTTTCCACCGAAATGAGCGAACTGGTGGAAGCCACTTTCTCCAAACTGCGCACCACGCCAAGAAAACTGCAAGACATGAAAAATATGTATTTAAACATTTTCCAGCGCGTGATGAACGATGTGAATGGTGCAATTTGCGTGATTGTGGATAAAGACTATGTGGATAACGGCTTTTTTGAGGACGGCATTTGGTTAAAAGAGCCAATAAGCTTTTCAAAATTATTCATGCAGAGCAAGAGTTATGACGAAACCATTCTTCAAAACTATGCCGAACTTTTTGTGAAAATGATTAACTATGACGGCATCACAATCATAGACAACAAAGGAAGAATTTTGGCATATAATGTGTTTGTTGAGCCGAGCAAGAAGAAAGTTGGCAATGTGGTAGGCGGAGCAAGAAAACGCGCAGCATATTACATATTAAACACAAAGAAAAAGGGAATTGTTGGAGTGTATTTCCAATCTCACGAAGGCGAAGTGTTCTTTAAAGAGATTGCCGAGAAAAAGCCCGCTGCAAATAAATCTGCAGTTAAAAAAGAACTTCCAAACATTATTGAAGACAATTTCATTCAGTTGGTTTTGGATATGCCGCAATAAAAAAAGTTGGCAACTAGCCAACTTTTTTATATTTTATCACCACTCTAAAAATGGTTTTATCCTGCACCCTGCCTTCGATATAATAGATATTTTTTTGCTTGATGCGATACACATCAATTTGGTCTTTTTCATGGCTTTCATTCACGAAATAGATTTCCCACTCTTTAATTTGCATTGCGTTTAGTTCGTCCAAATTAAAAGCGTCTAGCGCAATGAAATTATATTTTAAGTTGTTTGTGTGCATGTTCACATCAATATCTGTGGAACGAATTGTGCGCGTGTAGATATAATCTTTTTTCTCAACAGACAATCTTAGGTTTGAAAATTCTGCCTTCACTGCGCCCTTTTCCACCATCTCAAGATCGGGATAGTTTATGCTTTTTAGCCTGCGGATGCTGTGGTTGGACATATCCAGCGCACACCACTCACTAGCGGATTTCACCTTCACCGAATTGCCAACTTTTATTGTTATGTCCCTATCCGCACGGATTAATCCGGGCTCGTGCGTCCAAGTTTTCACCGAAACTTTATCGCCCGAGCGGATATCTCCCGCCAAAATCACCTTAATTTTGCTCACCACCCAAAAGGCGTTGCTGAGCTTTTCCATAGAAGTGTGGTCTAACCCGATGGCGTTTGCGTGATTGAAGGCGCACACCTCACACAGCCTTAAAATCTCTGTGATTGGCACAACCTGTTTTGAATTGATTTGTGTGTCGTCTATTATCATTCTTTCAATATGTGAATTCTTCATTTTTCCTACCTTATTTTCATCCTAGTGCGCAAGAACACAATTATGCCAACAATTGCAAGCACAATGGCCACAACCACAACAATCAATATGATTGACCATGTGTTTAGCGGCTCTTTGATTGTTATTTTAAAGCTATTGTGAACCGCGCCCGAACTTCCTTGCAGAATTACATAGAAATCGCCCGCTCCGTGCGTTTTAAACGAAACGGTGTAACTCTCATCGGCATCGGAAGAATTTTGGTCGATTTTGCAAACCAAAATGTCATTTACATAAATTTCACTATCGCCCACTTGATCGTAAATCATCTTTGCATTATAGCGAATTGTGAAGCCTTTCGTGGTGGTGTCGCCCGGCTTCAAATCGCAATCTATGTTTGGCTGAGCGTCAAACAATGTGAATGAAAAGGTTATCTCTCTTAGTGGATAAATATGGTCATTCACTTGATATGTTAGAGTGATTAACTGTTTGCCCGAGCCTGTGCCCAAAGCGTTTGAATAGAAGAAATCATAGGTGAGCAGATATCTATTCTTCTGGTCGCTCGCTTTCATTAGGTCAAGCAGACGGTCGGTGATTGGGTCATCCCTTCCGTTTGTAACTCGCACAATGTCATAGTTCGCAATTGAGGTTAAATCAAACGATTCTCTTGCCTCATTTGGATTGACGATTGAGAACACCAATTCCTTATATAATGCCCTTCCCGTGTTTCTTGGCGTGCCGCTAACCACAATTTTATAGTTGCCATAATCACTGAATGTGTAGGAATATTGCCCGCGCTTATAAGAAGTGTAATTCTTGCCGTTGCGTTTGGCGGAGAACTCAATGCCCATATCGTACATATTAGAGTTGAACACTCTAATTTCAACCTGACCGTTATAGTAAGCTCCGTCTATTGCGTTCATGCCATTCACCATGAGCACCACTTCGTTTAACACTGTTAGGTCAACCTCTTCAACCACCGTGCCGAGTGCATCAATTTCAGAGTTGGCGTTGAAGTTGTGCGTGTTGCCCGCAAGGTCTTTAAACACAATGGTAAACTGCCCACTGCCTAGGATTTGATATGCAAATGTGCGGTCTGGGTCGTCTGCATTTTTCATGTCCATTTCGCCAACAAACACGCCATTGCACCAAACGGATAGCACCACTGTGTTTTTCCTGATGATGCCGCTTTGTGCCGTTAGTTGCGTGCCAACGAGAGTAAACTCCTCGTCCGGCCCATAGAATTTGCGATTGTCCTCACCCTCGGTTAGGTCGATTGAGCGTGAAGTGTTTTTCATTTTCATTTCAAGGTTTGAAACGATTTGATTATTTTCGTTCACCTGCAAAATGCCAAAAAATATGTTGTAGCTTGCGTGAATTCTATAAATCGTGAAAGTGAAGTTTAATGTGTTGAGCATTCTCCATGAAGTTAGTTCTGCACCAACATTTGGTGAAAGCTGCACATACAGTTCTTCGTTTGAAACGAACAAATCAAAATCGTCAGTTTTAGCTTGAATTTCTGCCAAATTTAAGCCGAGCTCGTTATTATATCCTGCAAAATTTACATCTGCAAACTTAAACTGTGAGTTTGCTGAAAGTGTGCGGTTATCTTTCACCGTGCGCACAACATACATTGAATTTGGATTATATTGAACGGTGAAGGTGTAAACCTTATTGCCCAAATATACATGTGCGGCATTGTTTGTGAACACGCGCACCACAAATCGATACACACCAGTGCTTCCGCGCTGAGTGTTTATGCTTGCGCGGGTAAATTCGGTTAGATCCAACTCGTTCACCGATCCATCATCCATGCGCTCATAAAGAGTGTAGGAATAATCAAAATAACCCTTTCTAATTGGCGACCATGATAGATAATGTCTGCCCGTGTATGGGCTGGTGGAAGCCGTGTCAAACAGATTTTCATCCGGCACATTCACATCAAGGTTCATATCTTTAAGCACATCGTGCCCGTCATCTGTGCGCAAGAAAACTGCCGAAGTGGTTGTGTCTATCATAATGTAATAACTAAATGACCTGCCAGCCGTGTTTTTAGGATTTAATGTTACAGTGATTGAGAACTCTGCACCTGCGTTATCTTCGCCAAAATATGGCAAAATCACAAGTTTGTTTCGATTGGTTTCTGCCCCAACCTCTAGTTTGATATATTCATCTAGTCCGCTATCTATCCTATTGCCGTTATAAAGCAATTCGTAAGTTACTGAATAATCATATAGCAAAGCATCATATTCCACATTGGCTTGTGCATAACTATAATATTTGCTATTGTCATCGCCCGTGTCGCGTGCGTAACCCGCATTGCCATCCGCACCAAACGAAATGTCGTATGGTTGCAACCCTTGTGCATTAAATTCATGATAATAGTCGTTTTTGCCAAACATATCCACCATAGTGATGATATAACTGCCCGTGAGTTTTTGGCCAAACAGCTCTCTAATTGAGTTGTCCACCGCATACTCTCGGTTACCTTCAATTATGGTGTAGTAATTAAAGTCGTTTGATGGGTCGCAATAATAAGTGATGCTATCTGATTCCTTAGAAATGGTGATTTCTCTCACATAATAAGTGATGCCATCATCTTCAACATTTGCGCCTTTTAAGTAGATATATCTTGACCCGTCTTCCACTCTAATTAAATTTTGTGGGTCGAAAGTTTTTATTCCTTCAATATAGTTGATTGTGAACGAAAGTGTGGAGAAATTTGAAGTGAATTTAATTGAATAGTTGCCATAGCCATTATTTAAGATTGCACTAATAATTTCGTTTGCCAAGCCCGCATTTGTAAAATGCGTTTCAAAATTTGTGAGAATTGGTTCTTCGTATGAAGAAATTTCAATGATATAGAAATAGTCAGTTAAATTATTAAACGCATTGCCTGCTGGAAGGCTTAAATCAAACACTGTGTAATCTGCGTTGTTGTTTGCTGCATTGAGCACGATTGTGCCGCTGGTTTCCTCTCCACCTATTGCGCGGTTTGAATTAAGTGTGAGTGACAAATTCTCTTGTGAATTAGATTCTGTGTAGTAAACAATATATTGAGTGGAATTTCTTGCTTCGTCTTGCTCAACAATTTCATAAAACTTGTTATAGTCCGTGCCAAACAGTGCGGCATAACTTTGCACCGGTCCAGTTTGTGAATATCCGCGCGAGAAGTCAACCGGCAAGGTTAAATCAAATGGAGCATTTTCCGCTTCGGCTGGGTCTAAGATTTCTCTAAATAAAACCCTATCAACATTGTTTGTTGTGTCCACTTGGGTGCCAGAAATGAAGTTGTTGAAACTGAATGGCGTGCGCTCGTTCACATGAAGAGCATATAATGAAGCCTTATCTTTTTGCTCTGAGTCTAATTCTGGATAATAGTCTTTATATCTCGTTACAAACTCGCCCGTATCAAGCCTCGTGGTTTCAAACATCTCACTTGAATAATATGAGGCTAATTTGTCGCTAGCAAGCAAGGCATTCACATTCATTTGCGGTGGAGTGCGGTCGATAACAACTGTGTAGGAATTGCTAAAATATGCGTGGAAACTGCCGTCTGTGTCGTAATAATAATAGCAGTCTTTATATTTCTCGGTTTGGCTAGGATTTGAAACCCCCACCACATTAAATCTTATATTGATTTCATATTGCAAATCTGTGGCAAGCTCCATCTCTCCGTTTGAATTTCTAAACTGCGTTGGAAGCAAAATCTTTCTATGCGTTGTGATGCCGTTTTCTTTCTGGGCAAGCAGCACCACTTCATCATCTGTGCTATCAATCTTGTGTGTGGAGCGGTCGCTCGAGCCGTGATTATAAACGATGAAATTGCTATCCGTCTGCCCATTGAGTGTTTGGCTAACTGTTAGATAGTCTAGGTCAAGTGAGGCTTGGATAAGTGTGCGATTTGATTGCTCGTAGTTTTGCATATCAAGCACAACATAGTCTTCACTCGTAATCAATCTATTTTCTTCGTTTGCAAAGAATTCGCTTCCGTTAATTGTTGCCTCTCTAGGATTTGTTGCTGTGGAGAACAGGTCCGTGGTTGGATAGTTGCTAGTTATCCTAAACCCAATCACTTTTTCGTGCGCATCTCCGCCTTCAACATTATCTTTTATGACGATGATATAATCGCCCGGCAAGCAAATCCAACTTCTATCGTTGCCCTCTTTAACCAAGCGAGATTGCCATTCGCCCGTGAGCTGCTGAGTGAAATTTAAGCCATAATACATTGTTTCGCCACTTAAATCCACATTGCTATAAGAAGTGAACAGATAGAAGTTGTTTGGCTCGCTTGAGCCGGCAGAATATAGGCTAGAGAACTGACTATAATAATCGTAGAAATACACATCAAACTTCAATTTGCCCGCATAATATTCACTGCCAAAATAATCAGTGCCGTTCACCCCGTTGGTTTTGTGGGTTAGGTCTGAATAGAAGAATTTGCCAACCGGAATGTTTAAACCTGCTGGCAGTTTGTTGGTTTCAAGATAGACATTATATGTGAGAGTGCGCACTGCACCGCCGTCTTGAATTATAATGCTGTTTGTTCGTGCGCCAGACACGCCAAAATTTGAATATGTTTCTTCGTTATCTTTAAGGCCGATTGAAATCTTGCCACCATTTGTGCCATCTCCACCCTCTTCTATGATTTCCTGCCTATCCACAATGAAATAGTAAGTTAGGTCGGTGCTATCCTTTTCGCCTTCTGCTTCAATGTTCTTTTTATATGAGCGAGTGATAACATAAAGCCCCGCGCCCGTTTGATTGCGTGAAACATTTAAAAGCACAAACACTCTATCTTGGTCTGTGTTTTGCACAGCCTGATTAAATCCGCTATCTGTGGAATAGAATGTGGTTTTCTTAGGTGTGGTGCGATAAAAATATCTTTCTAAAAATTCGCTCCTATCTTCCACATTTTGAGTTAAATCCAATTCATAAAAATTCAATTCAACTGTGGCAATTTCATAATCAGTGCCCATGCCCATATTCCAAGCAAAAGCAAGGAAGTTTGCACCCGTTGCGTGAGCGGCCTGCATTTTGGTTTTTGTGCCGTCGTCTCCATAGCGCAATCTGGTTGCTCCGCCCGAGCCATTATTCATTAAGTTGCCCACATTTTGAAGTGGAGTGTCGCTATCCGCATAGAATGCCATGCCAAGAGAATGGTCGGTGTTCACTTCTATTGAAACGAATGAATTTGACTGCTGAGGAGGTGTGCTTATTTGGTTTGCTCCAATTAAGTATAACACTCTCATGTTTGAAGAGCCTCTTGCCTCCACCCTCACGCTTTGATGACTTGCATCGATCGACTGCAGCCCTTCACTTGCAAGAGGAATTTGCATATCGTCATATAAATAGAGTGCGTTGTTTTTAACTGTTAGATAATAATCGTAGCCTCCACCCGATGTCCTTTGCACTCTGCCAAAAATGTTTTGAAGTGCATAGAGGTTTGTGTCGGACAGACCATAATAACCTTCCAAACCAGAAGGATCTATCACAATTCGCTGAACTGCCGCAGCCAAATCTTGCGCGTGTTGGCTTGCCCCACCTAGTGAAAGTGGGATAACTTTATGCGTGCCCACTTCAACCGTAACAGTGTCGGTGTATAACAAACTGGTGCGAGTTTGGAACTCGCTCTTAGCTTCGCCATTTTCAGTGTAGTTGATTTTGAAATAGGCTTCGCTATTATCGATGACGAACAAATATCTGCAACTATTGCCCGCTTCGTCTTTAAGTGTGAAATAATAAATGCCCTGCTCGAAAAGCACCTGAGTGGATTCAAGGTCGCTATTCGTGCTCTCTGCACGGCTTAAGTCAAACTCGCCTATCGTTTCGCCTAATGCGTAGGTGGTTTTTGTCCAAATATTGGACGCCCCCGTGCTGGCAACTATGCTTGGGGCCTCTGTGCTGCGCACAAACGGAGTGAATGTGTAGGTCGCCTCTATTGCCGCGCCGCTTGGCTTATCGTTCCAAAACATTGTTGCCAAAGTGTTTGTGATTCCGCCTTTGAGTGCACCATTTTGCAAGAAACTATACACAACATTGCCTTGGCGATTATATCCGCTATCAACAGCGTATGCTGTAACTCCGCTTATGTCTTGCCTATCAATGATAAATGTCCTATAAGAAGAGGCTTTGCCCTCTCTTTTTATTTCGATTAAAAACGATGAGCCCGTGCCGTCTGCAACCCTGCTATTTCCCACACTGCCGAGCACAACACCCGCCGCATCATAAGGGATTTCGTTGGCAGTGCCTTGAAGCAATTGCTGACGAGTTGGGTAACTATTTTCCCCGCTCTTATAGTAATAGACATTCACGCCACGCTCAAACACATCTGGCTGAACCCAACTAATTCTAACATCTTTGTTTGTGAACTTGCCCGTGCCAATCTCTTTTGGACTATCGCTTTCTTCCTTAACGCTAACATTCACCGTGTCGGACGAATATTCAAATGCGAAAACAGAATAATAAGCCTTGTCTGATGCTCCTCTCGGTTCAACTCTTATAAACACGAGATAAAATCCCGTTTTGTTGAAAGTGGTTAGGTTGTTATATTCAAGTGGACTAGAAGCGATAAGTGCCGCCTTGGTTGAGCCGTAGTAATAAAGGCTGCCACCCGTGATTGCCCCTTCTTCGCTCTTTTTTGTGCTTGTGTAGTTATCATTAGCATCTAGCCAAAGCGCGCCGAAGTTTGATTTGATAAATTCAATATTTAAATCTCCACCTTCTAAAAGGTCGCTTATAGGATTTGCTCCGCCCTCGCCAGAATAAGATATGTTTGCAGTGCGCATTGCTTCCACATCTCCCACTTTGCGAGTGGATGATTGAGTGGTGTCGAACATCACGCCCAATTTGGTGTTTGGATTGAATGTGCTATCTTTCACATACCCGTTTGGCACAACCAAGCCAACACTCAAAGGGTAAGACTTATCTTGGCTTGAAATCACCGGCCTAGCAAAAGTGACATATCTCATCTGGGCTTCATTTGTGCTGGTTTTGGCATATTTCAATTCATAGCCATGAACGAACAAGTGCAAGTTGTCTAGCTTCAAATTCATAGTTGGCACAGTGCCTGGCGTGTAACCGTCATAGCGATATTCTAGGCTGAAATTATATTCGCCCACTTCTGTGAACACCAAAACCGCTATGTTTGCACCGTTGCGATTATATTCACCCATTTCAAAGGTGTTTGCGTCCTGACCATTCACCGTCATAACCAACTGCGCCCTATTGCCCGCACTATTCAACTGCATTCTATATGAATATCGTGTGGTTACGCCGTTGGCAATGTGGTCGTAAGCAACTGTGTATTTAGAAAAATCATAGGTTAAAGTTGGATAATTTTTTTCCATATCCACATCGTCTTTGCCGATATAAAATCTATTCATGCCTGTGTCATTCGTGGTGTTTGAAATGGTTGGCTGAGAAGAATATGAAATGCCGTTATTATCCGTTATGTTGGAATAATATGAAGTGCCAAACAACAGATAGAAACTGAAATTGAGTTGGCTAACTTGACCGCTGTGCCTATATGTAACCGTGATGGTGTAATATCCTTCGTTGCCGTCCACCTGCGGAATTATCCAAGCGAAATCCACATATGAATCGCTATACATTCTCAACCCCGGCAGAGATAGTGGGCGAGAGTTGCCATCCTTCATTGCGCTGACGGATAAGAATTCTATGTTTGCACCCGAATTTTCCGCTTCCACCTCTTGGTTATTATTATGCGCATCACGATATTCGGTTTGACCCGCCAAGCCATATTGCACATCTTCACCAGTCCCGCTTGAAGTGTAATATCTAAAATATTGACCGAACGACACCAAAACCGCTTCGCTCAAATTTTCTTTTTGAAAACCTGTTTCGTTTTTAACGAAAGCTGTTTGGTCCGGGCTATAGGCATATCTATCTTTGCCCGTGCCTCTCCATAAATTGTTGAGCATCACAAATTCGCCGTCATACACAACATATTTATTTGGATTTTTTGTGCCGTTTGGAATGTCCTTAAAATAAACTGCGTCTAGACCGTTTTCAGGAGAAGTGTCCCTCACCAACATCTTTTTGGTTGCGCTTTCTTCATTGTCATTTTCATAGAGTGGGGTTATAAAGTTGTCGTTTGAAAAATCTAGTGCGGTTAAATTTTCGTTTGCTCTAACAGCCACTTTCTCAACCGAAAAAATCACTCCGCTAAAATCGTCTATGAAACTATACTCATTGGTGCCCGAACCCACCGCCTTGGCAACTTCCATTTTTTTGCCAACAGAGGAGAGTGCGCATACGCCAACAGTGAACACTGCCAGCAACAAGATAATTGCACCATATAAAAACCTAAATTTTGCTTTCAACTATCCCACCCCTTTTTATTATCCCAAAATTCGTCAAAATTATTTAATAATGCGCTTTTGCGCTAGACAATAATTTGCAAAAATTGAGATGTTTATATTTATATAAACAAATTATAACATAATGCAAAATAAAAGACAAATAAATTAAAAATTAATTTTAAATTATTTTTTTATTAAACTTGGAAGGGTTTTGGAATTTTTAAATAATAAAAAATTAATAAAAAATTTTAAAAACAATAAAAAATACGCAAAAATTCATATTTTTTGCATATTTTCTCGAAATTTTAATAAATTTTTTGCTTAAATTAGTTTCTGCACGCCATTCATTGAAACCAATTTCATCACCTTTGCAATCTCGCCTTTAACGGCATCAATATAGTAGAAATAATTGCCGTCTATCCTTTCCACGAAGAATTCATAACAACTAATTTCCTTTCCGCTATCCAGACGAATGACCGCCTTGGAAGTTTTGATAACCTCATAGTCAAACCCCAAAAGTTGCTCCGCCTCGTTTTCTCCAAACACAAATTTTGGCTCTCTTTCCACATGGTTAAGTGCGTAATTTAAGGCTTCAAAGCCAATGATGTCTTGTGCGGTTAAATCCACCTTCACTTTCACTTGGTCGGGATAATAAATCACATCATCAATCACTGAGGCAAGATTAATGTATGCCACATTTTCATGAATTTCGAGCCAAACAACATCCATTTTTTCAAAGCCGATGTTGTTGGCAAAGTTTTTGGCAATTTCACCCGCCTTTTCGCCACCCATTATGGCATCTCCGCCTTCCGCATAACTAGACAATGTGATGAGCAGTCCGCCCATTTTGCTAACCTGCGCACCAACCTTTTTGCCATCTAAGGTGATTTCAAAATTATATGTGGCAATGTCGCCATTCGTTTCATTTAAAAACTCTATTTTCGCATCTCTATTAGCATAGACTTTATCTTTTAAATATGTTTGTGCCTGCTCTTTTGAAACCTCAACACTCCCAAGCCCTTTCACTTCACGAGTTTCAAGTGCAGTTGAGAACGGGCCATCAAATATCATGGCAGGATAGTCAATATTTGTCATATCACCCATGCTTGCGCTCAATTCATTCATGCCTGTTTTGTCAAAAATCGAAGCGTCTATGAAGTTGAAATTTGTGTCGTACATACCATAGTTTTGTTCGTTCAAATTGCTCTTAATTTCCGCTAAAACTAGGGCGATTTTATCAAAAATAAGTTCTTGCTCTTGGGTTAAATCTTTGCCATTTGACAGGGTGCGAGCATACGCTTCACACACCCCATAAATTTGATTAAAAAATTTTGTGGAAGCCACAACATTTTCTTGATTTATAGGCAGTGTGCTAAGCCCTGCCAAAATATAATTGCAATCACCCATCATATCGTTTAGCGTGCTCAACTTCGCTTGATTAGTGGAAAGATTTGAATATTTAGAAAGGTCAACCGAGAGGTTATTTACATTATCCACCATAGAGTAATAACTAGAAGTGTAAACACCTTCTAGCACATTGGCATTTTGCTTGTTTGATTTATACACTTGATAGTAGGCAATCAACAGGCAAGCGATGATAATCAAAAGTGAAATTATCACAACTGTCAAAATTGGAATGACCTTTTGAGCGTCGCTTTTCTTTTTGGTGTTTTTATCCATATTTACATTGGACTGTTTCATCTTTTTTTCATTTTCAAAATCTTCACTTCTAATTTTAGATTTTGGCATAAAATTCTCCTTTTTTGCTAAAATTTTTAATTTTTTATTAATTTTTGGGCTATTTTTCATGATTTTTTGAATTTTTTATTAATTTTTTGAATTTTAAACAGCGAACACATGGTTGCCTATTGTGGTTACATATTTGGTTGAGTAAATCCATTTGCTTGTTGCGGTTTTAGGATTGTAGTAATAAACTGAGCCATAAGTTGGGTCCCACCCATTTAACGCATCGTCTGCCGCCTGATAAGCAGTTTGATTTGGCTCTAAATTAATCTGCCCATCATTAACTGCTGTGAACGCCCATGGTTGATAAATCACGCCAGAAACGGTGTTTGGGAAACGGCTATCTCTCACCCTATTTAGCACAACTGCACCTATCGCCACCTGACCGGTGTAACTTTCACCGCGCGCTTCAGCATAAATCACCTTTGCAAGAAGATACCTATCGTTGCTATTATAGTTTGACGAACTTTTACTGCCCGACACACTCAATCCCATTTTTGCTGCAGTGAGAGGCCCCACAATTCCATCTTGCGTTAGTCCATATTTCTTTTGAAATTTCTTAACCGCCGCAATGGTGAGTGGCCCGTTTATGCCGTCCACATTGCCCGTGTAATATCCCCATTTCTTCAAGCGAGATTGCACTTCTCGTGTGTTTGCCGTTGCGCCATACACCTCTTCGATTCTTGCCACAGCAGGCTCAACCCCGCCACTTTTTTGAATAGAGACAACTGTGCCAACCGCACCCGTAATGCAAAATCCACCAACCACGAGCACGATTAAAGCAATTAACAATTTTTTCATCTTTCACCCCTTAAAAATTCAAAAAATTCAGCAAAAACCCTATTTTTTATTATTTTTTTGAATTTTTTATTGATTTTATCGAATTTTTGATTAATTTTTTATTGATTTAAACCAATCTAAGATTTTCGATTTAAAACTAATTTGCGTTTCGTTTTCAAAATTATTCATAAAATTTAATGGTGGATAAACAATGTCATATTCGCCATCACCATCTGCCTCGCCAAGTTTGATTATAAGCGAATTATAAAAGCCTTCTTTCAGTGTGGTGTTTGAATAGGTTTGCTCTGAATAAAACTCTTTTTCGAAATCAACGCTAACGGGATAATAAGCGTTGTTTTCTTTAACTATTTTTTGGCAGCAATTTAAAATTGCGGTTTTTAATTTTTGGCTCAAATCTTTACAGAGTTTGCCTTGATTATTAGAAAGTTCACTAACCACAATAGGCATAACTTCGTCTTTAATTTTATATTTAACAAGTTGGTCGACAGAAGAATTGCTATTTGCCACGATATGCAAGCGCAAATAATCATAATCATTTTTCTCTGCAGGAAGGAAAATCATCAACCCAACCACAATTAATATGCCAACTAGCGCAAACACAAATTTTTTCATCACTCACCTTGCAATTTAATAATTGACTGAGAACATGAAAAAACACGCCTTAAAACGCGTGATTTTTGCTGATTTTTAGAATTTTTAAAAAATTTTTAAAGTTTTTGCGGTTTTGCTATGATAGTTTTATCTTCTTAAGCAAGTTTTTATAGTCGCCCTCTTCAAAGCCTAGCCATGCAAAACTTGGCAAGTGATATCTCCACCAAAGTTCTCCAAAAGTGCAGTCTTTATTTTCTTCCAAAATCTTTTTAACGGGCGGAAAATTCAGCATCTCTTTCGAGCCCTTTTTTAAATTTGTTTGCCCCAAATCTTCATATATTTTAAACTCTAAGCAATTTTCAAGTTTGTCTATTGCGTGGGCAAATTTGGCTTCTTTTGAGCGTCTATTATTGAAATCGTCTATCATTGCCACGAAATATTCGCTATTTTTAAGTTTTTTCAATAGCCTTTTTGCACATTCAAGTTCTCTTTTATGCTTTTCGTCTTTATCCACCTTATCGTAGAGCGTTAAATCGCCAACATCAAGTTCGCCAATTTCGTGAAAATTGAGCATCTGCAACAGATATGCCATGTCTAACTCTTTTGTCATGCCCAACTGATTTGCCATGATTATTGCTAAGGTTTCGGCAAGGGCTATGTGCTCGGCATCACTTTCTAGGCGCGGCCTATCCACTTTCCACTGAACTGCTCCCTGCCTAATAATAGTTTTTAGGCGATTCATTGCAAAATATAATTCCAACCCATCTTTTATGGCAGATTTGGTGTGCACTTCCCCTCCTATTTATTCACTTTTTCGTCTAGATATGAAGCCTCCAAATCTGCAATGTGCAGGATTAGAGCGATTGGGAATAAATTATAACAATCAAACAAATCGCTAGTGGCTTGCGCACGCGGGTCAAACCCGCCCATGTGCCAATTTATTGACATAGCTTCTTCTCTCGTGAGGCGCATAAAACCACTTATTATGTAAACACTTTTTTCACCATGCCCATAAGGCAAAGAATTGCTATAAGCGAAATATGGCACTTGCTGCCACGCGCCGTCAATTTTTTGATTGCGATAGTCCACCGTGTAGGTGTTTACCTTGCAAATGTCATGCAACAGAGCCATAATTGCCAGGCTTTCTTCACTGATTTTTTCTGCATAATTATCGCCATACTCCAATCGGACATTGTTTTTTAATCGTTTATACACATTAAGCGAATGCTCCACCAAGCCACCTTCAAAATTGTTGTGCCTGCGCCCAGATGCAGGAGCGGTGAAAAAGTCGCTTTGATTTAAAAGATAGTCGAGCAATTTATCCGCTCCCTCGCGTTTGATGTTTTCCTTATAGATTTTTATAAACTCTTGCTTTGCTTCTTCCATAATCTAACCCAACTTCTTAATTTCTTTGCCTGACAAATAGTCTTGCAATGAGATTGCACAATCTGCCACTTCAACGATTTTATCATAAAACGCTTTCATGTTTTTCTGCCTTAAAAATAGTGAAACATTATATTCTTTCATGAGTTTTTCTTTCACTTCAAATGCCTTTTCGATGCCGTCTTCTTGCTCATATATGAGTGCCAAATTTTTCCTTGCCCCAAACGAAGCACCCTTTTCATTTAAAAGCATCACAACCGGCTCAAAGCCAAGCCCAAAGCCAACGGCTGGCACGCTTACGCCAGAGATTTTTTCAACCATCTGGTCGTACCTTCCGCCACCGCCGATTGCGTGTGAGAAACTATCGTCATACACTTCAAACACTGCACCTGTATAGTATCCCTGACCGCGAACAATAGTTATGTCAAATTTTATGTTGTGCCTATTTTGTGTGAGCAAACGCAGATTGTCTATCAAATAACGGACATCTAAAAGCACTTGCTCATCCACACCATAATTTGCCGCAACGCCCAATCCGCTATTTGAAATGTCCGAAATTATGTCAATCAAACGGTTGATATTCTCAATTTGGAAGCCTTTGCTCATTAACTCCATAGCAACGCCCGTGCCAGAAATGCTATCCAATTTGTCTAGCGTTACTGCCACAGTGGAAATGTCCTCTTCCTTAAAACCGGCGGCGAGAACAACAGCATTCAAAATCTTTCTGTGGTTGATTTTCACGGTTAGATGCTCAAACCCAAGTGCAGAATATGTGTCTAGAGTGGTTTTTAACAGTTCAAGTTCGGCAGCAATGCTAGGGTCACCAAAAATGTCTATATCGCACTGCACAAACTGCCTAAGCCTGCCCTTTTGCGGACGCTCCGCACGGAAAACGCTATCAATTTGAATGGACTTGAAAGGGGTGGGCAACTTTTCTCTATTGCCGGCGAAAAAGCGTGCTAGCGGCACAGTTAAATCATAACGCAAACCCTCTTCCACCACATCTGCCTCGGTGAGATTTGGTTTTGATAAATTTAATTTTTCGCCACGCTTAATTGTTTTGAAAATTAAGCGGAGATTATCGCCTCCATCACTTGAATTAAGATATTCCAAATTTTCTAAAATTGGGGTGGAAATCAAATTGAAGCCGTTAGCTTCATAACTTTTTAAAATTGTTTGGCGCACTTGCTCGCGAAATTTTGCCTCTTTGGGTGAATAGTCGCAACAGCCTCTTATTGGATTAAAATTTTTCAAAACATTCTCCTTATAGAGCAAATAAAAAACTCTCTTAATCAATTATAGATTAAAAGAGCGCTAAAAGTCAACTATTACTGCCAAATTCTACTCGTTTGAGATTTTCACTTCGCCACACAAGATGTCGTTATAAGAAAAGGTTGAAATGAAATTTTCCACCTCGCAGGACTTCACTGTGAAAACACTATAATACACATCTTCAATGGTGGCTCTAAAAGTTGCCACCTTGCGCCTTCCTCTATTTATGTGAAGGTGCACCTCTTTGCCTTTTAGCTCTAAAATTTTTTGTTTGACGCTATCCACCGTGTTTGGCATTTTCTTCATAATTCACCTTCCAAAACTATTTTTCCTTAAAACAAAAAAAATAGTCTTAATCGGCAAATTAAGACATATTTTTCACATTTATATTTTAATAATCGTCATCGTCATCATCGTCATCATCATATTCGTCATCGTCGTCCTCGTCCTCGTCTTCATCGTCTAGGTCATCTAATTTGAGGTCGGCGTCATCATCGTCCATTATTCCGTCATCCACAAGATCGTCTGCAAAATCAAACTCGTCTAAGCCTGAAGAAGTTTCCACCTCGTCTTTATCATAGACATCGTCTGTGAGGTCATCTTCATCATCTTCTTCCTCGTCATCATCGTCCGAAATATATTTGTGCCAATCTGCAAGTTCCTTTTCATCCCCTTCGGCATTTTCTTGAATGCCCAACTCTTGCTTGCAACTATCGCAAATTTCTTGGTCGCTCTGCACAAAATTAATTTTGCAAATAGGGCAGAGCTCCAAATCTCCAATATCATCCTCATTTGACTGCACTAATTTCATTTCTCTTTTGCAAACAGGGCAAAACTTATCACTCTTTTTGATATAGTTTAATTCACATCTTGGGCATAATATCCAAACAGGTTTAGATGCTCTTGGCATAACTTCCTCCCTTTTGTCTAGTATATTATAGTAATTGAAATAAAATTTGTCCACTATTTTTAAAAAAAATTTTAAAATTCTTAATTAAACACCCACGCTGTGCGAGCGTGGGTGATATTTTTCTATTAATTTGCTTTTAGAACAGCCTTGTGATTGTGTCCCTAATCTTCAATCTGCCGGAAGTGGTGGTTACTGAAAGCGTGTTGCTTGCCGAAGTGCCGTTGTCATTGACCACTGTGGTGCGCTCGGCACGAGTGGTGTAGCCCCCTGTGTTTTGCGTTTCAGTTTGTGATAGGTTCACACTAACATCTCCCGAACCAGATTGAGTGGTGAGCGTGTAGTGCGCCCAGCCATCTGCTGCCAGCCCGGCATCTAGGAGTTGGGTTTTGGTTAATTCTTTAATTTCCACATACACTTCACCTTCACCGCCACTCACAGAGTTTGAGCCAAACACATTTTCAAGATACATGAAAGCCGAGCCTTTCCCTGTGATTTCTATGTTGATGTTCTCTGCTCCATGTGCTTCAATTCTGCCCGTTTCAGTTTTGCCAAAAAATCTGCGTGCACAAGTTGGTGCTGGCGGAATGCTGAAATGATTTGCTCCCTCGTTGAATGTTACATTTATATTGCCAGATTTGCTGCTTGCGTTCACATTGCCGAAAGCGTCTGCCACGGTGATATCTCCCGAGCCTGATTTTACAAACAATTCGGTTACTCCATTTTCGCAAGAAGCCTTGCCAACATAAAGATCTCCATCCTCCACAACTAGCCTTGCTGTGCCCTTCACCTCATTCACTGAGATGCTGCCCGATTTGCTTATAAGGATTGTGCCCGAGCCGAGCGAGGTGAGGCTAACATTTGTGTCCCCTGCCTCAATGTTTGCGTTGCCCACTTCACCCACAGTGATGCTGCCACCCGCATTTTCGTTTTCACCCTGCAGGCTATCACATTTTTTTGCTCTAATCACACCGCTGGTGCTGGAAATAAGGTTGATAGTGCCAAATTCATGAGATGAGCAATCAAAACTGCCACTCGTCATTTTTAAGTTTACTCGGTTATTTGCCGTTTCCACAGCCTGCTGAATGGTAAATTTTGCCCTACCGAGATTCAAGTCCATAATTCCATCCATCTTGCCCGTTTGGAAATCAAAATTGCCAGATTTTGTGGTGTAACTCAGGCGGGTTATTGTGGTGGTTTTAGATTTTATTGTGGTGGTTGCGCCCTCGTTGACGAGCACAAGATTGATGCTCTCTTCTTTTGGAAGCCTAATTTCGATATACGAACTGCCCACCGCAGCAAAGCCGTGTGGCTCAGTTACTTCAAACTTCAACACATTGCCTTCCACCTTTTCGCTAATTTCAAGCTGGCTATTGGCAACTGTGGTGAAGCCAAACACACCATTGTGCACTTTGAGTGAAACAGAATTATCTTCCGCCTTTGTGGCAAGGAATCTAACATCAAAATTGCGATTGGTTAGGCTAATTGTGTCTATGCCCGTGTCGCCCCCAACCACATAGCTGGACGAAGTGTGGTCTTTATTATAGCCAACATATCTAATATTAAAAAGTGGCGCGCCAACGAAAAACATATAGAGCACACCCACACAAAGCAAGCCAAACAATAGCAAAACTGTTAAGGAAAAATACTTCCAAAAATTCTTCATACCTCTATTTTAAATTATTATTAAACATTTGTCAAAGGATAAAAGCAATTTTTTCAAACTAAAAATATTTAGAATTTTGTCCGTTTTGTTTGTAAAAAACTGCCAAATTTGATATACTCTAAAAGATTGAGGTGGCGTATGATTATAAACATTGAGGGCACAGACGGCTCGGGCAAGGCAACTCAAACTAAATTATTGCACGAATATTTATCTAGCCGCGGGTTTAAATGCCTCAGCCTATCCTTCCCCAACTATGAAAGTAGGGGTTGCGAGCCTGTAAAAATGTATTTGGCGGGCGAGTTTAATGGAATTGAAAAGTTAGACCCATATCAAGTGAATGCTCTTTTTGCGGTGGATAGGCTCACCACAATTTCAAAATATAATTTGGCTGAATATGATTATGTTTTGCTGGATAGATACACGCCTTCTAGCATGATTCATCAAGCGGCGCTCACGCACGGCGAAGAGGAATTAAACAAATTTTTAGAGTGGGTGGACCATTTTGAATTTGATGTGTTGAAACTGCCAAGGCCGGATAAAATTTTATTTTTAGATGTGCCTGTGGAGATTAGCAGCAAACTCGCCGCCACCCGTGCGGAACTAAAAGATAAAGGCAGCAAAAAGCAAGATATTTACGAAAGCAATTTCGACCATTTAAAAACCGCTTATGAGCGGGCAAAATATGTGGCAAAGAAGTTTGGCTGGATAACTGTGGACTGCTCAAAAAATGGCAATATAAAGCCTATTGAGGACATTCATAGCGAGATAAAAACCTTGCTAAAATTATAAAAGATTGACAAATTTTTAGATTTGTGCTTTAATTGATGTTTTAAGAGGGAAATATGAAAATCACAAGCAAAGAATTAAGAGAAAAGTGGCTTAAATTTTATGAAGAGCGTGGACACGTGAACATTGGCGCAGTGTCGCTCATTGGCGATGGTGAAACGGGCGTTATGTTTAATGTGGCAGGAATGCAACCGTTAATGCCCTATTTGCTCGGCAAACCTCACCCAAAGGGAAAGAGGCTAACCAATGTGCAGGGTTGCATGCGCACGGTGGACATTGACGAGGTGGGCGACCCAACTCATTTCACCTTCTTTGAAATGATGGGAAATTGGAGCCTTGGCGACTATTTCAAAAAAGAAAAAACGGCGTGGTCGTTTGAGCTTTTAACCAAAGTGTTTGGGCTGGATAAGAACAAAATCTGCTCAACTGTTTTTGCGGGGAATGAGAGTGCCCCTAGAGATGAAGAAACCGCCACTCTTTTGCAAAACTTGGGCATTAAAAAGGAAAATATTTATTATTTAAAAGATAATTGGTGGGAGTTGGACGGCACTGTGAACACTCCTTGCGGACCCGACAATGAATGGTTTTACCCTCGTTGGGACAAGCCTACCCACGCAGGCAAGTGCGACATTAATTGCAAGTGTGGCAGATTTGTGGAAATTGGCAACGATGTGTATATGCAATATAAAAAACTCGCGGGCAATAAATACACACCGCTTGAAAATAAGAATGTGGACACAGGCTTTGGCTTCGAGCGAATGTTGATGTTTTTAAATGGCGTTACGGACGGATATAAAACCGACTTATTCACGGGCGTGATTTCGCACATTGAAAAGGCGTTAAACATCAAATATGGCGAAAATGATGCACAAACTCGCTCTATGCGAATAATTGCCGACCACATGCGCACAAGCGTTATGCTCATCGGTGATGAAAACGGCATTTTGCCAAGCAATGTTGGTGCGGGATACATTTTGCGCCGTATAATGCGCCGAGCAATCAGGCACGCCAAAAAGATTGGTTTGCCAACCGAAAACTTGCTTGAAATTGCAAAAATCTACATCAACGAAGTTTATAATGAGGCTTATCCTCTATTGGTGGAAAAAGAAGAATATATTTTGGCAAGCATTAAAGCGGAAATTGACAAGTTTAATAAAACGCTTGAATTGGGCGAAAAAGAGTTTGAAAAAGTGGTGAACGGCATTGATAGGAAAAATCAATTTATGCGCACCAACCCAAATTTTGTGCCTGAAAACACGATTAATGGCAAGAGCGCTTTTAGGCTCTATGACACTTTTGGCTTCCCAATCGAGTTGACGCAAGAGATGGCAACCGAGCGCGGATTAAATGTGGATATAGACGGCTTCAACGAAGCGTTTAAGCAACATCAAGAATTGGCTCGCACCACAAATGCTGGTGTGTTTAAGGGCGGATTAGCCGATGATAGTGTGTGGACAACTCGTTTGCACACGGCTTGCCACCTATTGCTTGCTGGTCTTAGAAAGATGTTTGGCACAGGCATTGAGCAAAAAGGAAGCAACATCACGAGCGAACGCCTGCGTTTTGACTTCAATTTTGATAGAAAACTTACTGACGATGAAGTGCAAACCCTTGAAAAGTTTGTGAATGACGCCATAAACCGCCACATCAAAGTGGAGCGCGTTGAATTGCCACTAAAAGAGGCAAAGGCGCAAGGAGCGTATGGCATTCACAAGGCAGAAGATGACGAAATTGTGTCCGTTTATAGAATTGGAGATGTGGACTTCCAAATTTGTGGCGGTCCGCACGCTGAAAACACAAGCGAACTTGTGAACTTCCGCATTGCAAAGCAAGAGGCTGTTTCGGCAGGTGTTAGGCGCATTAAGGCCACAATAAATAATAAGTAAAATGGGAAATGCAAAATCGCAAATCAACATAAAGCAGACGGTGAGTTTTTGGCTCGCTTGGTTTTTTATGATTGTTGTGATTTCTGTGGTGGTGTTTTTAGGAATTAGGGGAAGTGTGCGCCCGATTGCAGATTGGGACGAAGCTCGGCACGGCGTGAACGCCTATGAAATGCTAAGGCAACACAACTATATTGCCAACTATTATGCCGGCAGCCTAGACTATTGGAACTTAAAGCCACCAATAAGTTATTATGCAATTATGCTGGGCTATAAAATATTTGGCTATAACGCTTTTGGTTTGAGATTTTTCTCCGCCCTATCATGTGTGCTGATTGCAATAATTGTGTCGCTGTTCATCAAAAAACGCTATGGGGGGGGGTACAGCATCGCTTCTCTTTTAATTTTTATTTCATTTGATTTCCTTTTTGCTGGGCATTGTTTTTTATCTGGTGATGCGGACGCCATTTTCTTGCTATTTTTCACCATTTCCATAATTGCCATGATGAAAACTGAAGATAATCCAAATTGGATATATCTCTCTGGCTTAATGTTTGCCCTATGCTTTCTAACTAAGAGCTGGCACGCGTTTGTGCTTGTGCCAACAATTTTCTTCTATCTCGTTTTCACAAATGGATTTAAAAGGCTTAAATGGCATAGAATTTTGATTTTCTTTGCTTGCTCAATCGCTCCTATTTTGATTTGGGCAATCGCACGATTTCAATTTGACGGATTTAAGTTTTTTAGGCTCATGTTTGAATATGATTTATTGAATAGGTCATCTAACGCCATAGAAGGACATTTGAACCCTGCTCCGTTCTATTTCTTGTTGCTAACTTGGTGCTGGGGCAGTTTCTTATGCTTAATTTTTATGGCTGTTGGGTTTTATTTGAAATGTGCACACAAAGAAAAATTTAGTTATGTGGAAATTGGTTGCCTATGCGCAATGCTTTCAAATTTGCTTTTATTCACCCTTTCAAGCACCAGGCTTGATTGGTATGTTTTCCCTTGCTTTATCCCGCTTTTGATTTTGGCATGCAGTGGGCTATCTAAACTTTGCAAAAATTCACGGTGGTTTTTGCTCGTGCCAATGTGTGTGTTTTTGCTCGTGGCAATCCACACCATGCCTCCTGTTTTGAAAAAGAAAGAAAACACTATGCAAAACTTTATAAACAGCCTTGATGTGCAATCGGCAGAAATTTATATGTATGGCGAAGGGAGTTGGGCGCAGGGAGATTTGCTGTGTGCGGAGTTAAAACTAGATGCAACCTGCCTAAGCGGAGGCGTGTCCGCTTTTGAAAATGACCAAGACGCCTTCTTAATTTTGCCAAACGAAAACCTTAAAGAGATTGAATTTGAATATGTGATTGTGTCGCAAGATGCAAATTTCAGCCTAATCAAGCACGCATAAAAAATGGTGGCAGAGCCACCTTTTTTTTATTGATTATTTTTTGCGCCACATTCTGGGCATTTCCTATCGTCTTTGTTAATGCGTGCCCCGCAATATTGGCAATAAACTGCTTCGTCCTTAGGCGTTTGATTTGAAGTGCTAGCCGTGGTGGTTGGATTTGCTTCTTCTTCATAAGGCTTTGCAAATTTCTTTTTAATCATGCTGCTTGCAATGAAGCATGCCACAGTGAGCGCAATGCCACCCACAAGGAGCACAATGCCCACAGTGAATGACCTATTCGCACTAATATATTCGCCATCGTCTGTAACGTCAAAATTCACAATATCGGTTGGCACAGAATCTGGCTCGCCACCAATTGTGTAAGACATATCTAAGGCAAGTTCGATTTCTTCACCCACGTCATAACCTAGTTGGTCTAATTTCTCTTTTGTGTAGACATAAAATGAATATCCTTCAATCTCTTCTCTGCCATAGTTAAATTCATAAATCACTCTAAACTTTCCATAGCCCGGCTCGATTGATTTAATTTCACCTTCCACAATTCTATCTTCGTGATTTGACGCCATGCGCACCAAATCTTGATATCTAATGAAATCATAAGAAATTGTGTTTTTAGTGCTTGAAGCAGACCCCATCATTATTCCGCCACCCATGGCAGCAAAAATGAAGATAAACACTAAAAACATTGTTATGAAAAAGCCTGCGCTTGCTCCGCCGCTCATTCGATATGGTCTATTATTAATTATCACAATGCCCGGTCCGTGAGGCATCGGCCTGCCGTGCCACATTCTGCTCGAATTTCCAATTCCGTGACTAGAACCACCACCAATGCCTCCACCTGTGTGGCTAGAACCACCGCCAGAAGAATGTCCTGTTGGCATAAACCCTCCTTAAATTAGTATGTGCAAAAATTTAATTTCGACATTTTACTTTAAAATTATAACTCTCGCTCTCGTTTTAGTCAATCGTTTTTTTGCTATTTTCAATTTCCTGCACTAGCCCAGCCACGCGCGTGGCAAACTCCTCATCAAGCCCACAATCCATTAAATATTGCACGCGCTCGCCCGCTGGAAGACTGAGCAATTTAACCTTCAAAATTTCACTTCGTTCGTCCGTTGCCAAAAGGATTTGATGCTCGCCCACTCTGCCCTTTTTGGCAATTTTTTTGATTAATTTTTTAGTTAATTTTCCGTCCACAATATATTTTATGTTGTCTTCATCATAGCCTTCGGCTTTAAGCATTTCCACTTTTTCTTCATGCGTTTTGCCCTCAAACTGTGCTTTTGTTTTTTCCAACAAATAATCAAAATACTTGCTCATTTTTTCTCCTAAAAATATTATAACGCATTTATTCGCTTTGTCAAGCATAAAAAAATATGCCTTGCGGCACATTTTTTCTTTTATTAATTTTTTGCAAAAATATGTTTGCCATTTAGATGCAAATTCTCAAATAATTGTTTACTTAAAGCAAATTTTGTGATATAATTAATTAATGATAATTGCGCATATTTTGTGCATTTAAAAGGATAAATTTATGGACTTTGTGCGCCCTCGCCCAAACTTTCCAAAAAGGGCGGTGATAACTAGCGGAATGCCTTATGGCAATAAGTTGCTGCATTATGGTCATTTGGGAATGACTGTGCGTGCAGATGTTTTTGCTCGCTTTATGCGAGATAGAATTGGTGCGGACAATGTGATTTTTGTGTCCGGCACGGATTGTTATGGCTCAACGGCGGTGGAGAGTTTTAGGCAACTGAAAGAGAGTGGCAACTGCCCTTATAAGACCATTGAAGAGTATGTGCTGGACAATCACAAAAAGCAAAAGCAGATTTTTTCAGATTTTGAAATTGGGTTTAATTTGTTTGGCGCATCCGCCTTTGGCAGAACGGGTGAAATTCACAAGCAGACGAGTGAATATTTTATCCGCACCTTATTTCAAAACGGAATGGTGAAAAAGCGCAGTTCGATGCAATTTTTTGATGAAACGGCAAACCGCATTTTAAACGGCAGGCAGGTGGTGGGCAAATGCCCTATTGAAAATTGCACAAGCGAGCACGGCTATGCGGACGAGTGCAGTTTGGGCCACCAATATATGCCACAAGATTTGATTGACCCAATAAGCACTCTCACAAACAAAAAACCAAAACTTGTGAAAATTGAAAACCTTTATTTCAATCTTGAAAACTGCATTCCGCTTTTGAAAGATTGGATTGCTTTAATTGAAAAAGACGGCGACACTCCGCAGTTTATGACAAAGGAAATTAAAGAGTTCTTTAAATCGCCAGAAATCTATATTAGGCGCGAATTTGAAGCAAAATTCAACCAGATTAAAGCTAGCCTTCCGCCTTTTGAGGACATAACAAAAAACGAAAAAGCGCCAAGCATAACCATTGTGTTTGAAAAATTGACCGACCGCGAACGTGCGTGCGAAGTTTTATCTAAAAATGAAATTCGCTATCGCACAGGCAAAACGCTCACCCCTTTCCGCCTAACAGATAATAGCGAGTGGGGAGTGCCTTGCCCTGAAATTGACGGGTTGAAAAACCAAACATTTTATGTGTGGCCGGAGAGTTTGTGGGCGCCAATCAGTTTCACAAAAACATATTTAGAGAGCCAAAATAAACCAGCAGATGAGTGGAAAAAATATTGGTGCAGCAAGCAGGCAAAAGTTTATCAGTTTATGGGTGAGGACAATTTATATTTCTATGGTCCTGCTCAGCAAGCCTTGTTTTTAAACATGAACAAAAACCCAAAAATTGACGCGGCAGAAGGCGAATTTCAACTCACAAAAATTTGCCCAATTAAGTCAATTTTATATATGAACCAAAAGGCTAGTTCTTCAGGAAGTGTGAAGCCACCTATGGCTAGCGAATTTTTGAAATATTACACGCCTGAGCAATTTAGAATTCACTTCCTTGCAATGAACTTAACAAACAACAATGTGGGGTTAAGCCCTAAGGTGTTTAACCCGGATGCAAAGCCAGAAGACGCCGACCCTATGGTGCTTGAAGGCAACTTATTAACAAATGTGTTTAACCGCATTTTGCGCACGATTTTCTATTCCACACAAAACAATTTTGGCAGTGAAGAAAAGGGCGAAAAAGCGGGCACAATTCCAAACACAACCATAAGCCAAGACACTATGGAAGCGTGCAAGAAAACCATTCTAGATGTGGAACGCTTTATGTTTGACAAAAAGTTTCATCAGGTGTTTAACGCCGTTGATGTGTTTATCCGCAACATAAATAAATATTGGGTGAAAGGTGCACCTTTGGCAGACACAAGCGAAAAACTTGCCACCCTCACAGCAAACACCTTGCAAATGATTGTGGTGGCAAACACACTTCTCCACCCTATTGCGCCAAGCGGAACTGAAAATGTGGCAGACTATATTGGGCTAGACAAATCAAAATGCTTTTCGTGGGATAACATTTTTGAGCCTTTCTATGCCTTATTAAATCCGGACAAAAAGGGCAGATTAAAGCCACTAAAAGAAAAGGAAGATTTCTTCAAAAAGAGTGAATATCAACTAAAAGAATTAATCGCCAATAAATAAAGGCAACAAAAAAAGCAAGCATTAGGCTTGCTTTTTTTAATTAACTAATCTTCTTTTGGAGAAACAACATGCCAAGTTTCTTCTTCGTGAGATGTTGTGTCCTCAACTGATTGATAGCCGGTTTCAGGAAGATAACTTGTGGTGGTGTCGCTAGTCACAGCACTTGGGTTGAAGTTATAGAATTCGCCGCCAGTAACCACAATTTTAACCTTGCCGGCAGCAACTTGCTCGTCTTTGCAGTTTAGAGTGAAATCTTTGCCTTCTTTGTTGTGAGTTGTGTCGGTAGATTTGAATGAGCCGCCTTTAATATCAACTCTGCCCGCCCAGTCATAAACAACTTCGCAATGGCTAGTTTCATATGTTCCGCCCTCAATTGTGAGCGCAGCCTCATCTAAAGACAATTTCTCGTTATTAACTGAGAAAATCTTTTTGTCTGTTTTGATTGTGCCTTCGCCTCTAACGGTTAATTGACCCATAACAACAAACACTGAGCTATATGAACTAAACGATCCGTTTGCGCTAATAGATTGGCCATTAAGATCTAAGATTAAGCTCTTTCCCTCTGGGATTAAAACTCTATCAGTTAAAGTGAGAGTGTCGTCCAATTTAATCACTGTGCCGTTTTGAGCATATTTGATAGTTTCAAGTAAGAACTCTTCACGGTGAATTGCAACTTCTGAAGCAGGAGTTAAGTAATACCACTCTCCGCCATCTTCTGTTTTAGAAGTCGTTCCCCAACCCATTGGCACATATCTGCCATGGTCATCATTTTGAAGAACGCCTGGGTTGAAGTTATAGAATTCGCCACCCAACACAATGATTGATGCTTTTTTCTCAGCTTTGGTTATGGTGTTTTCATTTAAGCAATTAAGTGTGAAGTTTTTGCCGTCTTTATTATATTTAGTGTCGGTAGATTTAAATGTGCCGCCAGTTATTTCTGCTGTGCCAACATTAACATACACAACTTCGCAGTTGCCGGTTTCAAAATTGCCACCTTTAATGAATAGTTGGCTAGAAGCATCCCAAAGTGTGAATATTTTTTGATCTTTAGACACAATTCTGCCAGTGTGTTGCTCACTATTATCAACAACTGTCAATTTGCCATTTGCGCCCACTGAGAATAATCTATAATTCACAGCAGCCGATCCTTTTTCCGCACTGATTGTGTGGCCGTTTAAATCGATTGTTAGTTCTTTTGTGATCTCAACTTGGTTTGTTAGCACATAGTCTTTCTCTAAAGTTACAGTGCTCTCTTGTGCATTTTCGATTAAAGATTTAAATTCTTCATCGTTCTCAACACTAAGATGTAAAGTTAAGTTAGACGCTTTAACCTCTGTGTCGGTTACATATTGAATGTCTTGCACTCTGGTTTGACCATGGAATTTAGCGTCCACTGAGCCGTCATCCGACCAGCCGAAATATCCGCCAAAACCGCCTTCATCTGTGCCGGTGATGCCATATTGCCTCAATTCACCGCCAACTTTATCGCGAGTTAGATAATATCCGCCGGTTAACCCCTCTTCTGGAGTGGCGATTAACGCGCTCTTAGAATCTTTGAGCACAATGTTATATTCATTGCCCTCTTCACCAACTCTTGTGGCTGAGTTTTTGCTTCCTGCGCCGAACTCAACTTTTGACCAATCGAATGAGCCGATTGTGCCAGCATCAAATTTAAAGTCAAATTCTTTATCGTTTAATTTGATTTTGTTTGTTGGGTTGCTAACGCGCAATTCAAATGCCACAACAGGTGCAGCAATTCTTAGCGTGCCAGACTCATAGTCAAACACCTCGTTCTCAATGAAGCTGTTGTTGCCAACCGAGAATAAGAATGTGTCGGAAGCTGAATAGGTGAGATTGTTGACCGTGATGGAGTTAACATCACCCATGTTTGCAGCCACGCCGACTGTTACATAATAGTCTGTGTTGTTAAGAGCGGACAACTCCTCTTTGAAAGCGTCATAACTTTGACGTTTGCCAGTGGTTTGGTTATAAACCTTTTCAAAAATTGTTTTAACCTCTTCGTTTGCCATGGTTAGGGCATCGGTTTTAACTGTGAATGTGGCTTCAGGGGCTGGTGGAGCAGGTGGAGTTTCTTCTTTGTCATCACAAGCAGCTAAAAAAGCGCTGCCACAAACCACAACAGATAAGCCAGTTACAAGTGATAAAATTTTCTTCATTTTCCCTCCTTAAAATTTCCCTTGTTCTAATAAGTGAGGGTCCTGACCCCCCCCCCTCATTGTTTTTATTCTAAAACAATTAATATTTAAAGTCAAACAAAATTTCACACAATTCGCTAAAATTCCTAAAATTTGCGTAAATTCTTTCAACTTTTAAGGTGCAATCCCTCTCCAATGCTATTTTATTCAAAAACCTTTAAATTATTATTGGATTTTTAAATTTTCCAAAAGATTTTTAAACCGGTTTAATTTGATTTTACTTTAAAAAGATTTTTGCTATAATATTTGCATATGGATTTCAGGGGGAAAAGGATTTTCTTTAATTTCATCGGTGCGATTTTGATGGCAACCTTTGTGATTGCAGGATTTTTTTCGCTAGTGCACGTTGTGTTTAACATAGTGTATTTGCGCACGAATGTTTATCAATTTTCGATGTACCCCACCATTAATAGTGGCGTGTCGAGTGTGGACGAGAAAGGGGACACTGTGTATATCAACCGATTTGCGCCATATCTGCCCGGGGACATTGTGGTGGCAGAAGCCAAAACATGGGGCATTTCGGACGGCAAATATGTGATTAAGCGATTGATTGCCATGCCAAACGATGAATTTTACATTCAAAAAGATGAAGACAATTTAACTTACAATTTGATTGTGAACGGCTCAATATTATATTCGCGCAACTATTCCGCACTTGAAGATGACGATGTGAGCAGATATTATTCACAATATCTCACATATATGGATATGCACGAAAGCAGTGTGATTGAAAAAGACGGGCAAAAACTTTTGAAAATGCACGATGATGAATACTTTTTGATGGGAGATAATTGGGGCAACACTTTGGATAGCCTTTCGCGCGGGCCTATTGGCAAAAAGTCAATCGTTGGCAAGGTGGAACTGATTGTTGACGTGCGAGATAATGTGCCTGTGAATGTGTTTAAGTTCATAATGAAAAAGGTGTTTTGCGTTTAAACAATAAATTTTTCATTTTTTAAATAATTTTTTTCTTTTGGCAAAGACTATCGATAAGAGGTTTTTATGAAAGAGAAAAAATTGAATTATATATCTAAAACGCTTTTGCTGGCACTGGCAATCTGTTTGGTGCTGGCAATTTTTATGCCAAAAGCGGACATTTGCGCTCTGGCGAAAAGCGGCTTTGAAACAGATGTGGACTATAAATCGTCCGTTCTCATAGAGCGAAAGACGGGCAAGGTGCTTGAAGGCAAAAATTCAAACGAGCACTTGCCTATTGCGAGCGTAACCAAATTAATGACAGTGCTCATAACGCTTGAAAAAATTGAAGCGGGCGAAATTTCGCTAGACGACCAGGTGCTGGTTTCTAAGAATGCGAGTGGCATGGGCGGAAGCCAAGTGTTTTTAGATGCGGACGCAAATTATAATTTGGGCGAACTGCTAAAATCTGTGATTGTGGCAAGTGCAAATGACAGCAGTGTGGCTCTTGCCGAGCACATTGCGGGCAGTGAAGCAAACTTTGTGCGCCTTATGAATGAAAGGGCGAGCGAGTTATCTCTTGCCGACACGCATTACGCTAACTGCACCGGTCTGCCCACCCCAGACGGATATTCGTCCGCACTAGACCAAGCCATTGTGCTTAATGAAGTGCTGAAATATCCAACCTATCACGAATTTTCACAAGTTTGGAATGAAGATTTTGCCCACCCTAGCGGAAGAAAAACTCAAATGACAAACACTAATCGTCTATCCCGCTTTTATGACGGGTGCATAGGTGGCAAAACGGGCTCAACAAATCAAGCAAAATATTGTTTGGCTGTGGGGGCAAAGCGAGCAGACTTTGAATTGATTTCTGTGGTGCTCGGCGCAGAAAACAGCAAGGCAAGATTTAAACTTGCGAGCGATTTATTAAATTATGGATTTGAAAATTATAAGTCCACCACAATATGCTCAAATTTAGATTTGGCAGGGAAAACAATCAAAATAAAAGGAATGGATAGAGAAACCGAATTGAAATTAGAGCGAGAATATTCAATCGTTTCAAAGAATGATGAAAAAATAAATTATAACTTAGTGTTTAATTTGCCAAGCATGCTAAAAAGCGTTAAGGAAAACGAAGTGGTTGGCAATGTGGAGGTGGTGATTGACGGAGTGGTGGTGGATAAAATAAACATCTTGTCCGCTTCAAATCAAAAGGAAGCAAGCCTTTGGGATTATATAAAACAAATCACAAAAAATTAATAAAAAATTAAAAAATTGGCAAAAAATTAATAAAAAATTGAGATTTTTCTCAATTTTTTGTTTGTTTTTTATTTTTTTGCTGATTTTTTTGAATTTTTATTGGTTGTGCTCTTTTTTGAAGAAGTGGTTGTTTTTGTGGCGGTTTTAGTTTTTGCCTTAGTGGATTTTGCTTCTGCTTTTGCCTTGGCGGGTTTTGCTTCTGCTTTTGCCTTGGCGGGCTTGTGTGCTGCCTCGTGCTCATGCAAGCAAGCGCAATCACCCGCACAATATTTCTTTTCATCAAAAGGAATGTGGTGCTTTTCATAATAATCTTTTATGGCGGCTTTTATTGCTTCTTCTGCCAAAACTGAGCAGTGAAGTTTATATGCAGGCAAGCCGTCTAACGCTTCAACCACCGCTTGATTTGTGATTTCGAGCGCTTGCTCAATAGGTTTGCCCTTAATCAGTTCGGTTGCCATAGAACTTGTGGCTATTGCACTGCCACAACCAAAGGTCATAAACTTCACATCTGTGATGATGCCGTTTTTCACTTTGATATACATTCTCATTATATCTCCGCACTTTGCGTTGCCCACTTCACCTATGCCGTCGGCGTCCTTAATTTCACCAACATTGCGCGGATTTTTGAAATGGTCCATAACTTTTTCACTATATAACATGTTTTCTTTCTCCTTTTTCTAATTCGTCCCAAACGGGGGACATCTTTCTATAATATTCCACAATTTTGGGCACAACTTTTATCACCTCGTCCACTTCTTTTTCTGTGTTGAATTTGGATAGTGTTAGGCGAAGGCTGCCGTGTGCCACTTCGTGCGGTCTGCCAATAGCAAGCAACACATGAGAAGGGTCTAGCGAACCAGAGGTGCACGCACTGCCACTTGACGCACAAATGCCGTGCTCGTCTAGTGAAAGGAGCAAACTTTCACCTTCAATGCCTTCAAAGCACATGCTGAAATTGTTTGCAAGGCGATTTTTTCTATCCCCATTCAGTGCACTATGTGGAATTTTGGATAGTTCGCTAATGAGTTTATCTCTCAACTTTGTCATTCTTTTGTTTGCTTCTGGCATTTCTTTAATTGCCAATTCGAGTGCGGTGGCTAAGCCAACAATTCCCGCCACATTTTCTGTGCCTGCGCGCCTATTTCTCTCTTGCGCACCGCCTTCAATAAGCGGATAAACGGGCACTCCCCTTCTGTAATAGAGTGCACCCACTCCCTTAGGTCCGTGAAATTTGTGCGCAGAAAGGCTAAGCATATCGATGTGCATCTTTTCCACATCAATCTGCACATGACCCACAGCCTGCACAGCATCTGTGTGGAAAATCACGCCTTTTTCTCGGCAAATCTTGCCAATTTCTGCAACGGGCTGAATTGTGCCAATTTCATTGTTGGCAAACATAATTGTAACTAAGCAAGTGTCTTTCTTAATGGCTTTTTTCAAATCCTCCACTCGCACAATGCCGTTTTCATAAACGGGCAGATAAGTCACTTCAAATCCGTCCTTCTCCAACTTCTTTAAAGTGTGAAGAACAGCGTGGTGCTCAAAAGCGGACGAAATGATATGTTTTTTGCCTTTTAATGTGCCATATCGTGCGGCAGACATGATTGCCTGATTGTCGCTTTCGCTCCCACCCGAAGTGAAGATAATCTCCCCCTCTTGTGCGTTTAGGCATTTTGCCACCGTCTTTCTAGCCTCTTCCACCACCTCGCGTGCCTTTTGCCCGAAAGTGTATAGACTAGAAGCGTTGCCATACTGCTCGCCGAGATATGGCAGCATTGCCTTCAAAACGCTATCGTCCATGCGAGTTGTGCCCGCATTGTCTAGATAAATCATAAAATCTCCTTATTTAGAATATTCCCAATTCGCGGCGTTTTAATTCCTACCAAATTGGTATGATTTGATTATAACATTTTTATTTTATTTGTCAACGGAAAATTGCCTTTTTCTTTTTAAATTTATTATTGCAAGCACCACACCAATTAGCGCAAGCACCAAAGCAGAAGTTTCGCACACCACTCCAAAGGTTGAGCCGGCAAACACCAAATATGCCACCGAGCAACCGGCGGTGAACACTGTGGCGCACTTTATTATTAGCAGATTTGAAATGCCAAGCGTGATGATATATGTGAGCGTGCCTGTTAGTGGAAGGACGGAATACCAACCCTCCCAGGTGAACACGGCGCACACGATTGCTAGCACAAACAACCCGCTTGCCACCCAAATTTTGCTCTTTTGGCTTCCGCCCGCCTTTTCAATGAAATAGAATATCCCCACTCTAACGCAATCAAAAAATGAAACCACTGCTCCAACCCACGCTTTCATGAGAAGCATATAAAAAAGATATAGCAGCGAACTGACGCATTGGATTATAAACAATAGTTTTTTGCCTTTGGCAAAACAACTCAACCCAAAAAGCACTGCTGAAATGGCTATGAAGATTTGAGCTGCAATAAACATAATAAAATTATAAACTAAATTTTATTTTTAATCAAATTGTTTAAACTATTTTTAAAATTTTAACTTTTCCTCTTGCTTTTTGGCACAGTTTGTGCTATCATATAGGTGCTAAACATAAGTTTGGCAAGCGCATTTAATAAGTCGAAATAAAAAAGTGCGTTCCTTACCTAGTTTTAGGTCAATAGTCCATAAGGAGGTTTTATGAATAACTACGAATTGATGTACATCATCCCTAGTCAATCAACAGACGAAGAGAAAGAAGCGTTAATCGCCCAAGTCAACGGCATGATTGAAAAGGATGGAGGAAAGATTGAGAGCGTTGAGCGCATTGGCAACAAAAAGCTTGCTTACGAAATCAATAAGAAGCGCGAAGGTTACTATGTTTTAGTCAACTTCACCGCATCAAGCAAACTGCCTAATCCGCTTGGCAAATTGCTTTCAATCACAAATAATATTATGCGTTATATAATTGTGGCAAAATAATTTTTTAGGAGATTAAGAATGAATAAAGTTTATTTAATTGGTAATTTAACGAGAGACCCTGAATTAAACACCACAAATAGTGGTGTGGCAGTGTGCAGGCTGTCAATTGCCGTAACCAGAAGATTTTCAAACGCTGAAGGCACAAGAGAAACAGATTTCTTTAATGTAACCGCTTGGCGTGGCACGGCTGAAAACTGCGCAAAATTTTTGAAGAAAGGCAACAAGATTGCAGTGTCTGGCTCAATTCAAACAAGAAGTTTTGAGCGTCAGGATGGCACTAAGGGCTTCGGCATCGACATTGTGGCAGACGAAATTGAATTTTTGCAGTCTAGAAACGATTCGGGCGAAGGCTCTGCCGAAGCACCAGCAGGTGGCTTTGGTGTGGCTGGCGGAAGCCAACAATCTGCTCCGCAAGCAGACTTGCAGCCGGTTGATGAAGATTTGCCTTTCTAAGCACTTATTAAAAATCTGCTCGGCAGACGCCGAGTCAATCTAAATTAAAAGGAGAATTAAATGGAAGAAGAAGTTAAAGCCCCTGTTAAAGAAAAGGCTGAAAAAGTGGAAAAAACTGAAAGGCCTGAAAAGACAGATAAGAAAAAGTTCTTTAAACAGCACAAGCAAAACAAACGCAAAGTTTGCGCTTTCTGCCAAGATAAAAAGCCTATCGACTATAAAGATGCAAATAGGCTTAGAAAGTTTATTGCAGAAGGCGGCAAGATTTTGCCATCTCGCCAAACAGGCACTTGCGCTCGCCATCAACGCGAATTGACCGTTGCAATCAAGCGCGCAAGAAACATTGCTTTGTTGCCATTCGTTGGTGAATAATTAAACCCCTCGCTTTTAGCGGGGCGTTTTTTATTGGGGCTTGACATATGCAGGAAATTATGTTAGGCTTAAAATAATGGATGGTTTGGAATTTATTAAAAAAGACCGATTGACAGCAGGCGAAATTGACGCTGCTTTTAACATTTTAAAAGTTAATATGCTTGAGCTTAATGTGCCCGCCACAGAAGATGACAAAGCACTTTGGGCAAAAAGCCTAGCACAAAATTTGCAGGATAACAACTTTGCCTTTTATTTAATTTATTTGCGCGGTGAATTAGTTGGCTTTGTTGAAACGCTTTCAAAGGGAAATTCACTAAATGTGTGCGAAGTGCAACTTGCAAACAGAGTTAAGCACACAAAAGTTATTTTGGAAGTGATAAAACACCTTTATTCTCTTAAAGAAGTGTATAGCGCAGAAGAAGTTACTTTTTCAATTTTGAAAAACAACAAAATGTCCAACAGAACATTCTCTCATTTGGGAGGGAAAATCGTTTGGCAAAGCGAACGCAAAAACTATTATTCGCTTTCGCCCGAACTTGTGGAAAAATATTTAAAGACCTTGCATCAAATTTAGAGCACCCGCTCTTTTTTTCAATGTGAAACGCTTGCAAGTTTCTTCAATTTCTTTTAGAATAAAATCATGAAAAGATGCAGTTGGGTCAATCTAAATAATCCGCTATATGTTGCCTATCACGACAATGAGTGGGGCGTGCCCGTGCATGACGATAAAAAACTTTTTGAATTGCTACTGCTCGAAAATTTTCAAGCGGGTTTGAGTTGGGAATGCGTGCTAAATAAACGCGAGGCGTTTAGGTGCGCTTTTGACAATTTCAATATTGATAAAATTGCAAATTATGGCGAAGAAAAAATTGCTAGCCTTATAAAAAATAAGGATATAATTCGCAACAGATTAAAGATTAAAGCAAGCATTCAAAATGCAAAAATATTTAAGCAAATTCAGCAAGAATTTGGCAGTTTTTCCACTTTCATTTGGAGTTTTAGCAAAAATAAGGTGGTGATTGAAGAATATACCCGCCGCACCACTTCTCCATTATCTAACAAAATTTCAAAAGACTTAATCTCGCGCGGCATGAAATTTGTGGGTTCAACGATTATTTATTCATATCTCCAATCAATCGGCATAATCAACGCGCACGGCCGTGAATGTGATTTGTTTTGCAAAAATAAACATTAATCGCTCAAAAATCATTTTGATTTTCATTTGTTTTCTGCTATAATTTGATTTATGAATATTGAAAACATTGGTGATGAATTATCTAAATTGGTGGATAAGTTTGAGCTCACAAAATCTTGCTTAAATTTGGATGTGGAGCAGCAAAAATTATCCTCTCTTTTAAAAGAGCGCGAAAGCCTAACCTTTTGGAACAATTTGGATTATGCCATGCAGACTAACAAAGAGATTAAAGCCATTCAAGATTTGTTTGAAGAGGTGAATTCGCTGCAAGCAAGTTTGCAATCGCTTATCGACACAGTTAAAGGGTTGGAAGACAACCCAGACATTGAAATGCTAAACCTCGCTTTCACTGAAATGCTAGATTTAAAAGACAAGGTTGACGAGTTAAATGTGCGCACTCTTTTAGACGAAAAATATGATAACAATGATGCGATTATCACTATTCACTCGGGAGCGGGCGGCACTGAGGCTCAAGATTGGGTGGTGATGCTTGCTAGAATGTATAAGATGTTTGCTTCGAAATATGGCTTCGACTATTCTGTGGTGGACAAAGTTGAGGGCAACGATGCCGGGTTAAAAACCATCGTAATTTGGATTAAGGGCGATTATGCCTATGGCAAACTTAAAGGCGAAATGGGCGTGCATAGATTGGTGCGCATCAGCCCGTTTGACAGCAACAAACGCCGCCACACGAGTTTTGCTTCGGTTGAAGTTGTGCCATCTATCAGCCAAGGCTCATCTGTGAAAATTAATAACGAAGATTTGAAGATAGACACATATCGCAGTTCTGGAGCAGGCGGGCAAAATGTGAATAAGGTGGAAACTGCCGTGCGCATCACCCACATTCCAACCGGCATTGTGGTAACCTGCCAAAATGAGCGTAGCCAACTGCAAAACCGCGAAAACGCAATGAAAATTTTAACGAGCAAACTTGTGGCACTTGAAGAAGAAAAACACCGCCAAAATCTAAACGAAATCAAGGGCGATTTAAAGCGCATTGAGTGGGGAAGCCAAATAAGGAGTTATGTTTTCCAGCCATACACAATGGTGAAGGACCACCGCACAGATTTTGAAACTAGCGATGTGCAGGCGGTGATGGACGGAGAATTAAATCCTTTTATTAACGAATATCTTAGAAAATCGCACTCCCAGGCTTCAAATGAGCAATAAGTGCGCAAATTGGTTGCTTTTCTAAGCGTTTTATTGTAAAATATAAGCATAAAAGTTGGCAGTTGTTTGCCAAACAAAAAAGGAGAAATCATGAAAAAGTTTTTTAAAGAATTTAAAGCGTTCATATCGCGTGGCAATGTGCTAGATTTGGCGATTGGCGTGATTATTGGTGCAGCGTTTTCTGCAATTATCACCGCACTCACTAATGGCATTTTAATGCCTCTAATCAACGCCTTGCTTGCTAAAGGTGGCAACGGCTTAGAGAGTGCCTACACTTTCCTAACTAGGGTTTATGATGCGCAAGGTGCATTAGACCTCACCAAGAGCATTTATATCGATTGGGGCGCATTTATCACGGCAATAATCAATTTCTTGCTCATTGCTCTTGTGCTCTTCCTCATTATGAAGGCGTTGATGAGTGCAAAAGGCTTTGCTGAAAAGCGTCAAAAAGAAATGCCAAACAAAGAAGAAAAGGCTACCATTGCTGCTCAGGGTGTGAACATGAAAGACAGGGCTGCTGTGGTTAAGGCCACCGCCGAACTTCGTGAGAAAAATAAACCCGCTCCCGAGCCTAAAAAGCCTACGCAAGAAGAGCTTTTGCAAAATATTTTAGACGAGCTTAAAAAACAAAACACAAAATAAATTTGTCGGCAGTCTGCCGACTTTTTTATAAATTTTATTGAAAAATTTTCGAGTTTGTGCTATAATCAAACTAAACAAGGAGGAATTATGATTAAAAACATTATTTTTGATGTGGATGGTGTGCTGCGCATCACAAAAGATGGCGATTGCCCAGTGGAAGATGTGCTACCAGCAGCATTGAAAAAGAAATATAAAGATGAATATAAAAATATGACCGTTTCTCAATTTGTGAAGCTATGTGATGATTTGGGCGATGTTAATAAATTTGACGCGGGCAAAATAACCACAGAAGAATTTAGAAGCACGATTGTGAACCGCTCAAACTTAGAGCGCGAATTGGTGGACGCAGTGCAAAATTCTAGGATTAAAAAATCAAGTTTTAAATCTTCGCCGGTTGCCACAAAATTGGTGGAGCAATTAAAAGAGCAAAAATTTAATTTATATATCCTATCAAACACAAACAAGTTTTTAATTCAATCATGGAAAGATAGTTTCAACGAAAAGATGTTTAAAGATATGCTCTTTTCGTGCGAAGAAGGTCTTGTGAAGCCAGATGTGGAATTCTATAAACTTGCCATGAAAAGATGGAAAATAAAGCCACAAGAAACCTTGTTTGTGGACGACAACCCTCAAAACCTTGTTCCATTCACACGCATGGGTGGGCACACCTATCTATATGACGAGGCTCGCTCGGCTCAATGCAGTGAAGAGTTGCAAAACTACATTAACAAAATCAACAAAATAAAATAACAATTAGGAGTTTTTATGAAATTTCAAGAATTAAAAGAACTAACAGAAAATCTAATGAATATAGACACTGTTTTATATGAAAGTGCACTGAACACAGGCATAAATCTTTATAGCGAAGCTTTGTTCACTGAATATCGCACATATCTAAAAGAACATGGAGATGAGCAAAACCTTCTGCCACTATATAAAAAGCGCGAAACGATTTTGGCAAAATTGAAAGCAGTGGCAAAGGGAGATGACGTCTCTCGTTTATATAGATGCAAGGTGTCCGTTTTAAAAAAGCACTTGGCCAAATCTAACGAAGAGTTAAATATCTTCACCATCTATAATAATGACCCGTACGAATGGGAGGACGACCCGTCCGTTTCTGTTTATTTCACCACTGAAAGAAGGCCATACCTCGTGCTTCATCGTGCTGCAATGCCGGGCGAGTCCATCGAAGAAAATAGGCAAAACATATTGCTAACCCTAACACCTTTATTTACCGTTCATCCTTTCATGCATGATTGGCAAGACCTTCTTAGAGATTGCCCAACGATAAAAGAGGAATTGTGGGGAGCGTTAAGAGAGCAATATAACGAAATTGTGAGCGCAAAATTGGAGGCAAACAAAACCGCTTTGCAAACCAACGAGCGCAAGTTGATTGAGCTAACAAATCCTGTGTTCTTAAAGAAAAAGATTGAAGAATTAAAGCGCAAAGAAGCTTCAATTTCAAAAAAGATTAAAGAAGATAAAGAGAAGTTTGACGAAATCGATTTAAACATTTTTGAAAACTAAAAGCCGTCTTGGCTTTTTTCTTTATGCTTGACAAAGGCTTGCCTAAATCTTATAATAGCCTTATGGAAATTAAAGATTTGCAAAGCACGCTCGCCCTTCACGAGCGCGAGTTTGATAGTTATTTTAATGAATTGATTGAGGGCAACAAGGTTGCCAATCTCACCGCAATCACAGAAAAATTAGATGTGGAAGTTAAGCATTTTTTAGACAGTGTTTTGCCAATCGAAGAGATTAAAAAAGGTGCAAGCGTTGTGGATGTGGGCACGGGCGCAGGTTTTCCCGGCTTGCCAATTAAAATCGTCCGCCCGGACATCAAACTTTCGCTGGTGGATAGCCTAAATAAACGCGTTGCTTTTTTAAATAATTTAGTGAAAAATTTAGGCTTAAAAGATGTGGAAATTTTTCATCTGCGAGCAGAAGAGTTTTGCGCACAGTTTAGAGAAACTTTTGATGTGGCAGTGGCGCGTGCCGTGGCAAAAACCAACACCCTTTTGGAATACCTTTTGCCCCTAGTGAAAGTGGGTGGAATTGTTTTGGCGTATAAGGGCAGCGGATACAGCGAAGAGTTAATAGAAGCACAAAATGCACTGGCAGTTTTGGGCGGGAAAATCGAAAAGGTGCTCACCTTCGCCCTGCCCCATGATTTTGGCGAAAGAAACATAATTGTGATTAAAAAAGTTAAGCCCACGCCTGCAAAATATCCACGCCCGCAAAACAAACCAAAACTAGACCCAATCAGCTGAAAATTTGCAAAAATTGCATTTTTTGCGTGAAAAAAAACGAATTTTGACGAAAATTTCAAAAAATACGCAAAAAAATAAGAACTTTTTACACTTCTTAGTTTTTTATCCTCAACCCAATATAATTTATGCGCCCTCGATGAGCATTTTGTCTGCAACGAGAGCGATAAATTCACCATTGGTTGGTTTTTCATTGCTTGAATAAACCTTGATGCCAAATAGGTTGTTTATGTTTTCAATTTTTCCTCTATTCCAAGCCACTTCAATGGCATGACGAATTGCGCGTTCCACTTTTGAAGCACTTGTGTCATATTTTTCGGCGATTGTTGGATATAATTTTTTTGTGATTGAATTTATAATTTCAGGATTGTCAATCGCGAGTTTTATTGCCTCTCTCAAGAACTGATAGCCTTTGATGTGTGCCGGAATGCCAACCGTAATAAATATGTTTGTGATTTTCTCTTCAATCTGGCTTTTCGACTTTGAATTGAAGAACATTTTGTTTGTGTTGTTTTTCGCATTTAAGATGTCCTCAATGCGCTCTTTTAGTGTGGCTGTGTCAAATGGCTTAATGCAATAATATTTTGCTCCAAGTGAAATGGCTTTGTTTATAAATCCATCAATAGATAATGACGATTGCACCACAATGTTTGTTGGCACATTCTTAACGCTTTCAAGCACTTTAAATCCATCGCACTTTTGAAGCACCACATCCATCACCACCACATCGGGTTTTAAATTTTTTATCAACTTTATAAGTTCTTCACCATCTTGCGTTTGTGCAAGAATTGTGTAATTTTCTTCATCAAAATGTTTTGTCATTTGGCTTAAAACATTTTTATCTTCGTCTGCTAGTATAATTGTAGTTTTGCTCATAATAATCCCCTTTTAAATGTTTAAAATAACTACAATTTCTTTTAAACACAACGATATTTTAGCATTTTAAAACAAAAAAACAGAATGAGAAAAACCAATATTTTTTAATTAATTTAGCAATATTGCAAGTTTCTTTATTTTTAATGTCGAAATTAAATTGAAAATTAAATTATTTTCAACTATTTTAAAAAATTATCATTCATTAATCCGTTTTTTCGAGGATTAAAAAGGTTTATTTAAAATTTTGTCAGCAAATAAAATTCCTCTTTATTTGTGTTCTATTTTTTCCTCTCTCTCTATACATTATAAAAGGAGGAACATTATGGACTTTGACACAAAGGTTTGTTTTTCAAAAAACATTCAAAAACAAAATTTTAATTTAACAATTAGCCTGCCCATTGATAGCAATGTGGGAATTAAAACGATTTTAGATATTAGCGCTTTTGTTTACGACAAAAAGGTGGATTGCGCAAGCGGAAAAGCAATCGTTAGCGGAAAATTGGGCGTGAAAGTGCTTTATGTTGACCAAGACAACATCACAAACACATTAACCAGCAATCAGCCTTTTAGCGAAACAGTGCTAGACGAAGCAATCACTGCCGACTGCTTTTTAAACTTGCTAGACTTTGGCGTGGTGAACAATGTGCTTTCGCAAGACGGGGCACTAAAAATTAATTGTGATGTTAGTTTTTCGCCCGTGCTTTATTTAAACATTGGGCTTAATCAAAATCAAACATTTGAAAACATGATTGTGAAAAAGAGCGAAATCAACACCAACACCATTGCTTGCGTGGTGGACACAAACTTCAATTATTCCGCAAACTTTGAAACAAAAGATAATCTAACAAAAGTGCTCTGCTATAACGCACACTTCACCCCGTCTGCAGTGAGTTGTGATAACGGGTTTGCTTTGGTTGAAGGCAAACTGTTTGCTCATCTCGTGTATGAAACCAGCAAGGACGATGCTCCAATTATCAAAGAGATGACGGACACATTCAATGTGAAAACAGAAGTCAAAATTGACACGCTAGATAAAGACTGCGTGCTTGACGCCTGCTTTTCACTCGACAAATCTAAATTTAATCTCACCACAGAGATTGAAGATAATAGCAGTGTTGTGAGTGTGGACCACACAATCTGCCTTGGCGGGGTGGCGCTAAAAAACATCAGCCTAGACATTGTGGACGATGTGTATAGCGTAGATAACGAAATTGAAACTCACACAATCTCGCGAGATTATTTTGCTTGTGTGCGCCAAGAGCAGGCAAGCGAAACCGTTTCCGGAGAATTGTCCATTTTAGATAGTGAACCTGCCATAGATGAAATTGTTTGCAATCTTGACGCACAGGCAGAAATCACAAATTCATATATAAAGGACGGCTCGCTGTTTGTGGAAGGTGTGGTTAGCGCACAGACGGTTTATCTTGACGAAAACAAAGCGTATTTAAACAAGCAAACTGAATTGCCTTTTGTTGTGAACACTCGCATTCAAGCGGACGATTTAGATGAATTTCACACAAGCGTGTCCGTTTGCGATTGCAAGGCAAAGGCAAAGCGTGGCACGATAATCGAACTTGAATATGGCCTATGCTTCGCCGTTTGCTTATATAAGAAACAAACAAAGGAGATGATAGACAATCTAACTCTTGGCAGGCAACTAACATTTGAAGACGTGGACTATCAAATTTTCCTTGCCAAGCCAAATGAAACCACATGGCAACTCTGCAAGCGTATTAAAATTTCTTTAGATGACTTGCAGTTATTCAACAAAGACTTGCCACCAATTTTGGAAGGAGGCGAAAAGATTATTATCAAACGCTAGAGCGCACACGCGCTCTTTTTTAAAAAACAAAGGCACACCTGTGCCCTTTTTATTCCAACTCAATGGCTTCCGTGATTTTTGCGCTTATATATTTGCCCGCTTTAGATATGGCGATTTTGCCCGTGGTGATATCTTTCACTGCCATGGTGATTGGCATTTTGATTTGTTTTTCTTCATTCACGCGGTTGTTAAATTCGTCCATTTTCTTTATGAGTGCTTGTGCCGTTTTAATGCCTTCAACCGATTCAATGTTGTAATTTAAGAAATTGCCTGAGAGAGCCTTGTTTTCCACAATTGCTTTGCCATAGGTTAGATTTTTGCTGTTGTGGTCAAAAAGCGTGGCTTGGAAATCTCCCAAAAATGCGAGCCCTTGTGCAGTGAGCGGGTCGCCACCAAGAGCGTCAATAAACATTCCAATCTCTTTCACGCTTGCAGGCATAAGTGGGCCTTTCTTTTGCTCCATATTCGAACCTTCTAATATGCCGGCAGCAATGCCTATCACATTTTTTGCGGCAGCGCCGATTTCCACTCCAATGATGTCGCTTGAATAAGCAATGTCCAACACATTCGGCTTTGAGAAATTTTTAATTAAAAATTTTGCATAAGCCTCGTGATATGCGGAAATTATCATGTTGGTTGGCTGACCTGCATAGATAGATTGCACATGCCCGGGCCCCACCCACACTGCGATGTTTTCTTTCTTCACGCCATTATCTAGCAAAATTTCGCTAAGCCTACGCCCTGTGGTGCATTCAACACCCTTCATGTTAAGGCAATATTTCTTGTTTTGATAACCCTTGATTTTCTTGATGGAGTGCATAAATTCATCTAATTTTTGGCTTAAAATTGAGATGACAATCACTTCGCCAAAATTAACCGCACGCTCCAAATCGTGCGTCAACTCAATGCCCTTTGGCAACTCCATAAACTCATTTTTGCGGTTGATAAAAAGTGGGTTATACTCTTTGCCCTTGGGTGGCAAATCCCACATGAGCACATCGTGTTTGTTGCGGTTAAGGCAGAAAGCAATGCAGCTCGCCCATCTGCCCGCCCCTAAAACTGTAACTTTCATAAATTCCTTTTATTTGCTCTGCCGATAAAAGAGCCACTTGTTTGTTTTTTTGCTTAAAAACAAGTTATTCTTTGTCCGCCTTATCTATATCCGGCTTCATTATTGGGAACAAAATCGTGTCGCGCAAGGTTGGAAGGTCATAAATCATCATAATAAATCTGTCAATTCCAAAGCCTAGACCAGACATTGGCGGCATTCCGTGCTCCATAGCGAGCAAGAAATCTTCGTCCAAATCCATGGTTTCGTCATCACCCTGTGCCTTATCTTTAAGCTGAGCCATAAGTGCCTCGCGTTGCTGAATTGGGTTAACTAGCTCGCTATAAGCATTCAAAATTTCTGCACCATTCACCACCACTTGGAAAACATCTGTGATCCGGTCGTCCTTATCATTGCGCCTTGCGAGCGTCTTTAAAAATGCCGGATAATTATATAAAATGGTTGGCCCCACAATTTTGCTTCTAATCAACTTTTTATAAACATAGTCAATCACTGCGCGGGTGGATTTATATCCATCCAACTCTGCCCTGCTCATAACTTTATTTTTTTCAATTTTGTCAACAAGTTCATCCACATCGGTAATATCCAAAAAGTCAAAACCTAAAAGTTCGCGCATACGCTCAACATAATTAATGCGCTCCCACTTTTCGTTGCCAAAATCAATAGTGTTACCTGCAACCGTTATCTTTGTTGTGCCGATTGTGTGCAACATAAGCTCTTTTATAAACTTTTTGAAAAAGCGTATGTTATCTTCAAAATCCCAATATGCTGCGTACCACTCCACCTGCGTAAACTCTTGCAAATGTGTTGGGTCCATGCCCTCGTTTCTAAAATCTTTGCCAAGTTCAAACACTTTGTCAAACCCGGCGGCAGATGTCATTTTAAGCCAAGTTTCAAATGCGATGCGCAAATTGCAATCTAGGTCTAGCGCATTGTGATGAGTGAAGAACGGCTTAGCACTCGCGCCCGAAACATTAACTTGCAAAACGGGAGTTTCAACTTCAATGAAACCATTTTCTTCTAAAAATCTGCGAACAAAACTAACCGCCCTGCTGCGCGCCATAAACACTTTGCGGCTATCCTCGTTTGAAATTATATCCAAATAACGCTGACGATAACGGCTATCAGTATCTTGCAAACCATGGAATTTTTCAGGAAGCCCGCGCAAGGCTTTTGAGAGCAATTCAAACTTTTCCACTTGCACGGTCAACTCGCCCGTCTGCGTGCGGATAAGCTCACCTTCCACGCCGATATGGTCGGCAATGTCGCAATAATCTTTGAAATATTTCAGCCTCTCTTCACCCACAATGTTGAAGTTCAAACTAATTTGCACGCTCGTGCGGATTGGCTTGGATAAGTCATAATCAAAATTATCCCCAATAGAATAAAGACGCGCAAAAATAAGTTTGCCAAAAGTGCGTTTAAAAATCATGCGCCCGGCAATAGAAACGTGCGTGCCCAACTCATACTTATCCAAATCGTGAATTTCGTGAGTTTTGTTAAATTTTGCTTTGTAGGCTTTTTCTCCACTAGCCTCTAACTTTCTAACTTTTTCAACCTTAATGTCAAATTCGCTTTGTAAATCGTTATTTTCCATAAAAATACCTCGCATATATTTTAACATAAATCAAAAAAATATTAAACTAATTTTAAGCACATTTAAAAACTTTTAAATAAAAAAAAGTGGCGAATGCCACTTTATTTTTTAAAGATAGGTTTAACCACCACATGACGCTTTTCGCCTTCGCCCGTGGATTCTGTGGTTACATCTTCACGGTCTTGCAAGGTGGTGTGAATGATGCGCCTCTCGTATGCGTTCATTGGGTCAAGGTGAATGTTTCTCTCAATTTTGATTGCCTGCTCTGCGGTTTTATTTGCCAAATCCACCAAACTTTGATTGCGGTTTGCTTTATAGCCGTTTATGTCCAAATATAAACGCACAGGGCCTTCGCTTCTAAGTTTTATGCCACTGAGCAAAAGTTGAAGAGCTTGCAAATTTTCGCCGTGATAACCTATGAGTTTGCCCAAATTTTCACCTTTAATTGAAAATGTGATTTCGTTTTCCCCAGCGGCGCAATCCGCAGTGGCGGATTTATCCACCAATTGTGCCAAACCGAGCAAAAATTCAACGCCTCGCTTTTCAAGCCTAGAAGTGTCCACCACACGCTTTGGTTTAACCGGCGCACTAGCGGGAGCGGCCTTTTCTGCCACAATCTCCTCTGCTTTTTCTTCTTGCTCTGCGGCTGGCTCTAATTTTTCCTCTGGCTTTTCCTCTGGGGTTTCTTCTCCCCAAACAAGTTCAACTTTCGCCTTTTTAAATAGCCCGCCTTCTTCAATCACTTTGACCTGCACTTCTTCGCGCGTGAGCCCGCACTCCAAAAGCCCATTTTGAATTGCTAATTCCACATTTTTGCCTGTTGCTTCTAATCTCATAACCTGCTCCTTTTAATTGAAATTTTAAGAATTGCCCAAGGTGAGAGCAAATTCTCTTTTCAACAATAAACATAAAATTAAATAAAATAAATTTTAAATGCTTAACTAATAGTTAAAAAGGGCAAAATTTAAAAATCAAATTTTAAGATTTTATTGTGCTTTTATTATATCACAAAAAAAGAAAAAAGGCAAGTTGTTTTGCCTTTTTTGAAAAATTCTTAAAATTAAACCAATTCAAATTCAATTCCCACCACGCCAAACTTATTTTGCTCACTTAAAGGATAAAAATTTTCCATATCGTGTGGGTCGGCTTTCTGGTTTGGCAAATAGCCTAATTTTGCGTTATCCAAATTTTTATAGAGTTCGCTAAAATTTTTAAACTTGTGAATGGCTTTGATTTTAACTTTTAATTTTAAATTTTCGTGCTCTGCGTGGGTGAAAATCAAATAATCTCCCACCTTATACGCCCTGCGCTTTTCATCTAGCAAGCGCATTTCAATTGTTTTGTGCCCAGATTTCACTAGGGCAAAATATTCATCGTTTAAATGTAAGTTGAAAGTCATTTTCCCCTACTTTTTATAGTTCCTTGAATATTCCACCACTTCCACATTCTTTTTCTTTAAAAGCAACTGCTCATTGCCCTCATATTTTTTATTTATCTTCCTAAATATGAGTGAAATGATTGTGGAAATGATTGCCGACATGATTGAGTTTGCAAGGATATAAAGTGTGTAAACGCAGTTTGAATTGATTGCAAGGATAAACATCGTGATTGGAATGATGCCAAACATCACCTTGTTCATCATGCTCATTTTCTGCCCTTTTGGAGCGAGCAGTTTTGCAGACAACAGTTGCGTTAGGAATGACACAACCACAGCAAGAATTATAAGCACATAAAAGCCGTTTGGCTGAACCTTTTCGCCGTCTATGGCTTTCGTGATAACTCCATATCTATCTTTAACAGCGTCCGCTTCTGCGCCCTCAATTTTTTCGTTTTTAATATAGTCTTCTATATCCACGAATTGGCTGGTTTTGGTGTCGCTCTTCCAAACGTTTTTAATCCAAAGCCAACTATTCTTTTTCTTCATGTCCTCATATTTTTGCACGGCGGATTTAGTGGCCAATTCTTTTGCTTCAACAATCTGCCCATCGGTTGGGTCTTCCCCCGCCTTTTTTATTTCGGCATTATAGGTTTGCACATACGCACTATCTAGTTCGCGATAACTTTCATAAAGTTTTTCGTTACCATA